>PWGY01000212.1 GCA_003554665.1 Bacteroidales bacterium
AAACGGTTTATCTTTGCAGCCTTAAAAATCCCCACGAAGTTACGCTAAATTTTCAGAAATGACTTTTGCAGGCACAGAAAAAATTTTCTCTCGCAAGTGGTTTATATCCTACAGCCTGATCGCCCTTGGCGCCTTTTTCCTTGCAGCAGGATATGTGTTATTCATCAGCCCTTATAAGATTGTGCCCGGAGGGGTGTATGGGATCGGGATCATTATGTACCACCTGGTCGGGTTTCCTGTAGGGCTCACAGGGCTCATCCTGAACATTCCCCTGATGATAATCGGTTTGCGTTTGCTGGGGCCACGATTCGGCATCAAAACGGTGGTGGGATTCGTACTTACCTCAGGTTTCATTGACGGACTCACCATGATTTATGGCGATGCCCCACTGGTAGAAAATGATGCACTCTTGTCAAGTATTTTCGGTGGAGTACTTCTCGGCCTGGGGCTCGGTCTGGTATTCAAAGCCAAAGCCAGCTCAGGAGGAAGCAGCATCATCGCCATGATAATCACCAAATACACCCACATTCCATTGGGGCAGAGCATTATGATCATTGATGCACTTATTGTGCTCTTCGGCCTGCTTTCGTTTGGAGACTGGACCATCCCACTTTACTCCCTGATTGCCATTTTCATCACCGGAAAGGTGATCGATGTGGTGCTGGAAGGTTTCTCTTATGAAAAGACCCTGTTTATTATCTCTGACAAGTACGAAACCATTGCCGAAAAAATCCTGGCAGACCTCAATCGTGGCGGCACCCTGATTGAAGCCAAAGGGATGTATAAAAAAGATGAAAAGAAGATCATTTTTGTCAATGTGACTCGTCGCGAGGTAGCTGTATTACAGGACTTCATCCATCAGATCGATCCGGATGCATTTGTCACCGTCATTGAGGCAACAGAAATTTTGGGCAAAGGGTTCCGTTCCCTCCCCGAAAAAGTCAGTGAGTAAATTTCAGGACTGGTCCTGCAGGTTTTCTGAAACCCGGGGAACTTAGTCAGCACCTTCCCCTCAATCGATCTCATCCAGCAGAGATTCATCCCGGTCTCTGTCTGAACGTTGCCTGTATTCATTGAACCGCCAGGTGAACCCGATAAAAAGCGTCCGGCTGTCGCGGCGGCGGGCCAGATCAGCAGTAAAAGACTCTCCATACGTGTACATGTCGAAGGTACGTGACTGGAAAGCATCGTTCAGACGCAGCGATATGGTTCCGTCACCATTGAGTACATTCATCCGGATCCCCAGATCCAGGTAATACATGGCATCCAGCACACCCTGGCCGCCATGCTGCTGACATCCGCCGCCACTGGTGCGGCCAACGGTAACTTCCTCACTGCGGTAATGGAAACGGGTCTGGGCACTGATCCGATCGGTAATTTCCCACTCTGACGAAGCCTGCAGCATCCAGGAATCACCGCTGTGATCCCAGTCTGGCAGGCGTTCATCCTTCAGCTCTCTGAAAAAGTAACTGAAATTCCCGGTTAGATGCCACCACGGGAATAATGGATAATTGAGTGTGGTTTCCAGACCATAGGATACGGATGAATGAAGATTTTCAAAAGTAGTACGCGTTTGAATGTCATCACCGGTGGGGAGTGTCATATCACGCGAAATGACATCCTCCGTTTCACGGTAAAAAAGGGTGGCCGTAAAGGCAGTACGATTCTGAGAATATTGGTACCCAAATTCATAAGAATCAATGAATTCCGGCTTCAGCTCCGGGTTTCCATATGACAAATTCATCGGATCACTGTAATTCACAAAAGGATTGAGCAGCGAGATTCCCGGCCGGTTCACCCTTTTGCTGTAATTCAGGAACAAAGCGTTATTGTCATCCACCATGTAGCGTACATGCGCACTTGGAAAAACATTGAACATGGAGCGGTCAAATTCCTCTCCGGTGGTGCGCTGTTCCGCATCAATATCGTGCTGCTCGGCCCTCAACCCGGCCTGAAGATTAACAGGCCCGACCCTGAAAGCATAAATACCATAGGCAGAAAAAATTCCTTCGTTAAAAAGAAAGTAATTGGAGTAGCCTTCATTCAGTTCCTCTTCCCCTGTATCTGCATCCAGGTCAAAAAAGCGGAAATCATCCTCCACATCGCGGATAATCCCCTTTAGGCCAACTTCAAAGCGGCTGTGGTCATTCCACGGATGCACATAGTCTGTCTGAAAGGTAATGACCTTTCCAGGGGTGGAAGACTCCAGGTATTGAAGCTGACGCCCCGACATGTCGCCAAGTGTGTCAACCAGAACATCCCGGCTTGTGTCCCCGCTGGTAGCAGCATAAAACACATCCGCCATAAACTCCCTTTCTTCCTGGTCAAAAGTCCGGGTGTAACTCAACATATACTCTCTGCCAAACCCCTCGAAACGTCGCTCCATCTCCGTATTCAAACTCTGAGAGGCCGGTAGAAAAAGATCTACATCGGAATAATTGCGCGGACGGGTATCCCGGAGGTTGAATGTGCCACTGAAAGTCAGGGTGTTCTTATCATCAATAAAGTAATCTGTACCCAGCCTGATATTATTGAAATAGCCCCTCCGGAAAAAATCTTCGTACTGATAGAGCTGCTGCAGGGTATCCCCTTCACCGGTAATTCTGTCACGATGGGTTACATTGTGGCCTTCCATCCCGTGAATACGAAAGTCATAATTCCCGAAAAGGTTCCATTGGCCGGTACGGTGATTCACATGTACCGATCCATCATATTTGCTGCCGGTTCCCATATTGGCGCTTACCATGCCATTGGTCCCGTATTGGCGATCGTGCTTCATGACCACATTGATTATTCCGGCGGTGCCGTCCGGGTCATGCCTGGCGGAGGGATTGGTGATCACCTCAATCTGTTCAATCATGGAGGCCGGCAGCTGGTCAAGACTTTCCAGGTATGATGGCCGTCCGTCAATCAGAATGGTCACATTGCCGCTTCCGCGCAGGCTTACATTGCCGTCATAATCGACCGTTACAGAAGGGATTGATTCCATGATATCAATGGCAGACCCTCCGGTGGCAGTCATATCACGCCCAACGGTAAAAACTGTTTTATCGAGGTTCATCAACAACATTTCCCGGTCCGCTGTAACTGTTACCGATTCCATCATCTCCTCAGTTGGCTCAATGCGCAACGTTCCGAGATTCTTCATCGGCTCATCGGAACTGATTGACACCCCTTCCAGAAGCCGGGTACGGAAACCGATAAAAGACAGGCGCACGTCATAGGTGCCAAAAGGAATATCCTCAATCCGGAAGCTCCCTTCTGAATCAGTGATCCCACCGGTAATCATCTCATCCGATCCGGCGGGAAATATGGCAAGATTCACATATTCCACCGGCTGATCACTGACCGACTCCACCACCCGGCCTGTCAGGATGCCCGCATCTGTCAAAAAGGCATCATCGCTGCGGGGGGCCGCATCACCAGCCCTGGCTGCTCCAGTCATTGAAAATAAAGCTGATAAAGTCAGAAAAACAGTGTACAGAATTATGTTGGAGGATCTCATAATTTATGCAGTTTGCTGTTGATACAAAATAATTATATAACGAACAGATAAGGATCTGCTGTTTCAAAGTCGATGGTTTGACTCCCTGATACAGTTTTGGTTTAATCAAAAAATAGAATAAGCCGGAATTAACAATCACCCGGCAACCTCCGGCAGTGATTTGCCATACAGGGATTTGTTTCATACTTTTGACACACTCAAAAAGCAAGATGCCATAACCACTGGCACACAATTTGAACGCTGGTTATTTATGAAAACATCTTTTTTTCACCGGCTTTTATATCTGCATGCCAAAGTAACCCGCTCTCCAAGCACCAGCCACATTGGCCGACTGGCAGGTATGTTTTTTTTCCTGGGCTTTTTTCTCACCATAACTGTATC
>PWGY01000277.1 GCA_003554665.1 Bacteroidales bacterium
ATTCATCTCCGAGAACGGCCATGATGTCACCTGCCTTCCGGCTTCCTGTTGCCCGGGATGCCTTCATGATCTGATCCATTTTTTCTTTTTCAACAAAGCGTTCGGCATCAATGAGTCCTTTTTGAATGCAACTGACCATATGTGACTGAATGGTGCTGTAGGTAAGTGATCGTACTTCAATGATTTCCTCAATGCTCTTTCCTTCGAGGAAGAGCCGGAGGCTGACTTCCGCCGAGGGTGTTTTTTCAGTTTTTTCTTCAGATGATCGGTGACTTTTCCTTTTCTTCCCGGATAGGGTCCGTTTGCTGAGGTCTCCGAGCATGCCTTCGCGCCTGCTTCTCAATTCACTGCTCATGGTACGATCCCTGGTCGGTTCAGTATTTTCAAGCATTGCCGTGATCAGGGCTTCTGTTTTGTGCAGTTTCTGTAATTGTGAAAAAAAATAGCCTTCCAGTTCCCGCAGTTCACGGATATACCCCTTTGTGCCGGGCAGCTCACAAAGGTGGCTGATATGGTCAAAAGCCTTTTCTGAGAATCCTGTGAGCAATGGTGTAAAATACCCGATTGCTTTTTTTACCCTGTTTTTGATATAAGGCATGTCATGCCGGTTGATATCGCGTTTCAATTGTTTGGAAAAACGATCAGCAACCTCCTTTACCGGCAGAAATTGTTGCATCAACTCCTCAGCCCAGGGCCTGAAGCTTTGCTTTACCGAACGGCCTTCTTTTTTGTCATAACTCCGCAGGTGAGCACGCAGGTTGCTCTGCAACGAATCAAAATTGAATGAATCTTCCAGCTGCTGTTCAATGAAGCGCCGGGATTCCGTATAAAGTTTATTTCTTAATTCCGAAACCGGGCTTTTGCCTGCTGAGAAGAATCTGACATGGTCATCCGGGGAAAATGATTTTTCGGGAACCGGTTCACCCAGGACGAGCCCGTCGAGCCCTCTGAGTCTTGACAATGCCACGTAAATTTGTCCCGGGGCAAATGCTCCGGAAACATCAATCACCGCCTTATCGAAAGTAAGTCCCTGGCTTTTGTGAATTGTAACGGCCCAGGCCAGTTTTATGGGGTAGTGTGAAAAGGTTCCTGCCACCTTTTCCTCAATCTCGTTGTTCGTTTTGTTCAGGGTAAACTTCTTGTTCTCCCAGGTGTGAAGTTCTACCTCAGCAGAAGGAGAGCCATCAGGAAATCCGACTACGATGTTTTCCGCGCTGAGCTCCTCAATTTTGCCAATTTTGCCATTGAAGTATCGTTGTTCGCCTGTGTGGTCGTTTTTTATAAACATTACCTGGGCTCCCTCTTTCAGCCTGAGAGAATGCTCTGCCGGGTAAAGAGCTTCACTGAAGTCGCCGGTGATCTCAGCCTCGAAACACATTGGCTTGCTGTGGAGCTGGTCAAGTGCTTTTTCATTGATCAGATCTGCTTTCCGGTTATGTGTGGTGAGAAATATGCGACCTGTTTCTTCCAGCGGGTCAAAACCGGGTTGCACATAACGATTGAGCAATGCCGCATCCTCTCGGCTCATTTTGTTTTCCCTGAGTCTGCCCAGCAGATTGATGAAAACCGGGTCATGCTGCCGGTATATATGCTCAAATTCAATAAAAACAGGTGGTTTTTGTTTAAGAGCCCTGGCATGAAAAAAATGGAGACTGGGGTACTGTGATTGCAGTATTTCCCACTCTTGTCTTTTTACCACGGGAGGTAGCTGAAGCAAGTCTCCGATGAAAAGCAACTGTACGCCGCCAAATGGCATTTGGGGTTTTGCCCTCACCTGGCGAAGAATGGTATCGATGGCATCAAGGGTGTCTGCTCTCAGCATACTCACCTCGTCTATAATCAAAAGTTCCATCTCACGCAGCAACTTTCTTTTCGCTTCGAAAAACCTGCTTTTTCGCAGAAGGCTTTTCGGAGTGAAGATCTCGGTGTTGATTAAAAAGCTTTTTGGCAGAACCTCAGTGGGGGAAAAGGCGCCGAAAGGAAGTTGCAGAAGGGAGTGCAGGGTAACTCCACCGGCGTTGATGGCTGCAATGCCGGTGGGAGCAGCCACGATTGTTTTTTTGTGGGTATTGCTTACCAGTTCTCTCAGAAAGGTGGTTTTTCCGGTCCCCGCTTTCCCGGTCAGGAACACATGGCAGCCTGTACTGTTTATGAACCTTGATGCCAGTTCTTTTTCGGTGTTCATGGGAATATAGTAAAATGCCTTGACAAAGGTAACACAATCCCTGTGTATGTACCCTGCAGGTTTAGCAGTGTGAAAGGGATTCGATTTATGTAATTCACGGCATGCAAGGTAGGATAATTCATAGATAAACCCAGGATTGTATACATCAAAAAAGCCGAACGGTAGTACCGTCCGGCTTTTTGCTTATTTAGGTTTAGGCGTAATAAATACTGTCGGGCCTGATCAGATCACACCCTGATCGATCATGGCGTCGGCTACCTTGATGAAGCCGGCCACGTTGGCGCCTTTTACGTAGTTGATATAACCGTCTTCTTCCTGACCGTATTTCTTACATGCTGCATGAATGTTCTTCATGATTTCATGCAGTTTTTGCTCTACTTCTTCAGCCGGCCAGTTCAGTTTCATGGCATTTTGAGTCTGCTCGAGTCCTGAGGTAGCTACACCACCGGCATTGGCCGCTTTACCCGGGCCATACAGAACCTTGGCTTCCTGAATCACCTCTACTGCCTCGGCTGTACATGGCATATTGGCACCTTCCGAAATGGCGATCACACCGTTTTCCACCAGTTTCTTCGCATCCTCTTCGTTCAATTCATTCTGAATTGCGCAAGGCATGGCGATATCCACTTTTTGCTCCCACGGGCGCTTACCTTCGAAGAATTGAGCGTTGGGGAACTCATAGGTGTATGGCTTGACAATATCCTGATTGGAAGCACGCAGTTCAAGCAGGTATTCGATTTTTTCACCTGAAATGCCGTCAGGATCGTATACATAACCGTCAGGTCCGCTGATTGTGACAACCTTGGCTCCAAGTTGTGTTGCTTTGGTGGCTGCGCCCCAGGTTACGTTTCCGAAACCGGAAAGGGCTACGGTTTTGCCGGTGAGTTTTTCGCCTTTGGTCTTCAGCATTTCCTCAGCAAAATATACTGCACCGAAACCGGTTGCTTCCGGGCGAATGAGGCTTCCGCCCCAGTTGCGTCCCTTACCGGTAAAAGTGCCGGTATGTTCTCCGACCAGTTTCTTGTACATGCCGTACATGTAACCGACCTCACGTCCGCCTACTCCGATGTCACCGGCTGGGATGTCGGTGTCAGGACCGATGTACTTGTAAAGTTCGGCCATGAAAGCCTGGCAGAAGCGCATGATCTCAGCCTGTGATTTACCTTTTGGGTTAAAGTCACTGCCGCCCTTGGCACCGCCCATGGGTAAGGTGGTCAGGCTGTTTTTGAAAATTTGCTCAAAGCCGAGAAATTTCAGGCCGCTGAGTGTAACACTTGGGTGGAAACGACAACCGCCTTTATATGGGCCGATGGCATTGTTGAACTGCACACGGTACCCGCGGTTAACCTGCACGTTGCCTTTGTCATCCATCCATTCCACTTTAAAGGAGATCACGCGATCTGGCTCAGTGATCCGTTCAACAATATTTGCAGCCTGGTATTTCGGATTTTCTTCCACCACATCAATGATGGTCTCCAAAACTTCCCTCGCTGCCTGCAAAAACTCTTTTTCGCCTGGATTTTTTTTCTCCAGGTCTGCCATTATCTTTTCTAAATTCATAATAGGGTGATTTAAAAAATGAATAAATCAATTGCTGTTAATTAATTAGCAATTCGGTAGCGAATTTATGCCTTATTTGTGTATAAACCAAACGAAAAGAACAAAATAATTTAGCCTGGTTTCAG
>PWGY01000297.1 GCA_003554665.1 Bacteroidales bacterium
GAAACCATCACATTTTTCATCCGGGACACTGAGTACATCTGCTCACTGGACGACTACAGCATTGAAAGCAGGCCGGTGGAAAGCGAGGTAGGCATGAACAATGAATCTTTGTCCCCTGATGGCACCAAAGCGGTTTATATCAGGGATCACAACCTCTGGATGCGCGATCTTGAAACAGGAGAGCACACCCAGCTAACTTTTGACGGGGAAGAAGATTACGGATACGGGATCAACAATGCCGGCTGGTCAAGGCGAGACAAACCCGTGGTTAAATGGTCTCCTGATTCGCGCCGCATTGCTACCTTTCAGCAGGATGCGCGTGGCCTTAAAGACATGTATCTGGCAACCACAGCAGTGGGTCATGGCAACCTGCATAAGTGGAAATACCCGCTGCCGGGCGACAGCCTGATCTTTCGGATCGAAAGGGTGGTCATCAACCTCTGGGCTGAACCTGAACTGGTCAGACTGCAAATGGAACCGGATCTGCAGCGTTCAACCCTGACCGACCATATTGCCGACAGGGCCGGCGACTTCCTTGACGTACAGTGGAGCCGCGACAGCCAGCACCTTTCGTTTGTTTCCTCTTCACGGAACAACCAGGTGGTTCAGCTCAGAATAGCTGACCCCGACAGCGGAGCAGTACGCGACGTACTGAAGGAAGAAACAGAAACCTTTTTTGAGTCGGGCCACAATATGATCTCCAACTGGCATGTGTTTCCGGAGACAGATGAGGTGGTTTGGTTTTCTCAACGCGACAATTGGGGGCACCTGTACCTGTTTGATTTGCAAACCGGAGAGTTAACCCACCAAATAACCAGTGGCGACTGGAATGTCATGACCGTACATCATATTGATGTGGAAAACAGGCATATATTCTTCACAGGATCCTGCAGGGAGGAGGGCAACCCCTATTTCGAATATTTCTACCGGGTCGACATGAGTGGTGACAACCTGACGCTGCTAACCCCGGAACAGGGCCATCATCAAGTACAGATGGCTGCTTCCGGTAATTATTTCAGCGTATCCAAATCAACACCCGACACACCCCCAGTTACTCATATCCGGGATCATAACGGAGAAATGGTCATGTTACTTGAAGAGACAGATATTACGCAACTGGAGGCCGCAGGCTGGCGCCCACCCATTGAATTCTCCGTGAAAGCCCGCGACGGGGCTACGGATCTTTGGGGATTAAAATACAAACCCACCAATTTTGATGAATCTGTTTCATATCCCATTCTGGTCTATATTTACCCTGGTCCGCAAACTGGCAGTGTAGGCAGCCGTGCCTTCAGGGCTTCACGTTCAGACAAGCAATCGCTGGCAGAACTTGGATTCATTGTTGTAGAAATAGATGCCATGGGTACCCCCGGACGCTCCAAGGCCTTCCATGATGCGTATTACGGTAATATGGGGGACAATGGCCTCCCGGATCATATAACCATGATCGAACAAATGGTTGAACGCCATCCTTACATGGACATAGACCGGGTCGGAATCTTCGGACACTCGGGCGGTGGATTTGCCTCCACCAGGGCACTGCTGGAATATCCTGATTTTTTCCACGTGGCGGTTTCCAGTGCAGGAAACCATGACAACCGAAACTATACAGATTCATGGGCGGAAAAATGGCAGGGGCTGCTGGTAGAATACGAAGACGAAGAAACCGGTGAAAAATACACCAATTATGACAACCAGGCCAACCAATTGCTTGCAGAAAATCTGGAAGGCAAGCTGCTGATCACTCACGGAACAATGGATACCAACGTTCCCCATTACGGAACCTATCTTGTGGTAGATGCACTGATTGCGGCCAACAAAGATTTTGACATGATCATGTTCCCCAACCGGGGCCACGGATATTACGCAGAACCATACATGATGCGGGCCCGGTGGGATTATTTCGTCCGACACCTGAAAGGGGTTGAACCACCCAGGGAGTACACTTTCGGGGAACAATAACACCTTAATCTCCTGCCCCGCTTATGCGCGGAAATTAGGTTTCTCCATCCTTAAAACTGAAAGAGGCTGTCTCGATTATTTGAGACAGCCTCTTTTCACTCAAACCAACCATAATAACTGATAAGAATCAGTATGGGAAAAGATCTTCCGGGGTAAGTCTGATCACTTCACCGAAATCACGCTCCAGCGCTTCAAAATCAACCACTTGCTCATTGCCGAGGACCACATAGGTTCTTGGGCGATCTTTAATGAAACGGTGATTGAATGCTTCAAGATCTTCCAGTGTCAGAAAAGGAGTTTCCTCAAATATTTTTCTTCGGACATCGTAATCCCGACCTAAATCTCTGGCGGTTAAATAATTGCTAACAATACTTCCTCCTCTGGTAATGCGCTCGGTCCTAATATCAGAAATGATGCGCTCTCTGGCAAGATCAAAGGCAGTAATGGAAAGCGGTAAGTCATCAAACAATTCATTGAACGCATGAAATGATTCCACCACTTTGTCGTTTTGTGTGGCAATCAAACTGGTATTCATATAATGCCCATCAGGCCTGGAAGGGTTGGAGAACCGTGCATTTGCCATATAAGCCAGCCCCCTTCTCTCGCGCATTTCCTGAAACACAATTGAATTCATTCCCCCGGAAAAATATCGATTATACAGATTGACAACTGACTCCATTTCGGGATCATATTGCTCACTTTCGGACACCGTATTCAGGTGACTTTGGTTGGCATCATAATGCGCGAAATACACCTTTTCCTCGTTGATATCACGTGGTTCGTAGTGCACAGGTTCAGGAGCGGGTTTTAAGGAGTCCGCTGTTTCGTGATATATCTGAAGCATCCGTATCACTTCCTGCATCGGGTGCGGGCCGGCGTAAATCACCCGGTGATCATATTTATATAAGCCATGTAAAAGGTTTACCAGCTCCTCCGCCTGCATTTCATCCAGCTCCTCATTGGTCATTGCATTGGTCGTGGGGTTATGCGGACCATACGTGGCATAATTCTCCAGCGCTCTTTGGATTGCATCACGGCTTGTGTGTCGGTTGCGGCGGCTTCGCTTTTCACTGGAAACATGGTTTTCCAATACCTCATCATCTGTCTTTACATTCCAGATATAGTCATGAAGCAAACCCATGGATTCTTCCAGGTTATCTTTCAGACCTCGCAAAGAAATCCGTGTTTCATTGCCGGAACCCCGAATGCTGTAGTTGGAAGCAAGAATGTAGAATTCATTGCTGATTTCATCGGCACCTTTGTCTTCTGTTCCTGACAAAGAAAAATACCTGCCGAAATGGGTCATTGCCGGCTTATGATTACTCCCCTTATCCCAGCTGAAGGTAAGCTGAAAATCTGCATCTGAATCATCATAGACATATAAAAGCTCAGCACCGTTGGGCAGATACACCCTTGTGAGATCCCGGTCATAATCCAGGAAAACCGGTTCAATCGGCTCCACATCTGCTTGCTGCATTTCCTTCAGCAGGGGTGAACGGGAATCCCGGTCCATATGAATCGGGGTAATCGGTGGTTTTTCTACCAAGTCCACATCCAGCTCATCAACCTGCCGTTTATAAACAGCCGCATATGCATCGGCAGATAAGTGTTCATTGGCAAATGCCACGATATCTTCCTTGGTGATGGTTTCAAGTTTTTCAAGATAGCGTATGGTATTCTCATAAGGGACTTCCTGCATAAAAGTCATCGCCAGGTCGCGGGCCCTCGAACTGATACTTGAGTAGCGCCGCATCTGGGTACGCCGGATATTGTTTATGGCGGCCTCCATCATCCAGTCGGGCCATTCCCCGCTTTTCAGTACCTCAACCTGTTCAAGCAAAAGCTTCTTCACTTCTTCAAGGCTTTGATCATCCTTCGGACGGCCAAACATTTCCAGCCGCGAATAATCTGCCATTTTGTTGGTTGTTGCTGAAGTACCTCCGGCCTTCATCGGCATGTTGATATGCTGGTCCACCAGGCCGGCTCTTCCGTTCCCCAATATGTTGCTGACCATGTCCAGGTAAGGTATCTGGTCAGAAGCAGCTCCTTCAAACCGCCAGGCCAGTTGCAAAAACTCTGACTCACGCCCTTTCACCTCCTTGATGACAGGTTCATTTATTTGTGGAGTTTCCGGATAAGAAAATTCCGGAACCGGTGAGGGTTCCATGTGACCGAAATGCTCTTCCACAATCATTATGGCCTCGTCAGGATCAAAATCACCGGCAATAACAACTGCCATATTATTGGGGACATAATAATCTTCATAGAACTGTTTAATGTTGACAATGGAAGGGTTTCGGAGATGCTCCGGTTCTCCCAGTGTGGTCTGGTATGCATAAGGATGATTGGGGTAAAGCGCCTCATTCAGTGCCTGGGAGGTCATCCGCTGGTCACTGGTAAGAGACATATTCAACTCCTCGTAAACCGTTTCAAGTTCAGTGTGGAACAAGCGGATCACAGGGTCTGAAAAACGTTTCCCCTGTATTTTGGCCCAATGCCCGAGCCTGTTGGAAGGAATGTTTTCCACATAGAAAGTATAATCGCTTGAAGTGGCCGCATTGGTGCCCCTGGATCCGATGGCAGTCATCAGCCGGTCGTATTCATTGGGGATGGCGTAGGTGGAAGCAACATACGAAATACTGTCAATTTTCGCATAAATGGCTGCTCGTTTCTCCTCATCGGATTCCTGGCGATATACCTCAAAAAGTCTCTCAATCTCATCCAGTAAGGGCTTTTCCTTCTCCCAGTCTGTGGTTCCGAATGTAGAAGTCCCCTTGAACATCAGGTGTTCAAAATAATGTGCCAACCCGGTAGTCTCTGCCGGATCATGTTTGCTGCCGACGCGAATGGCCACATAAGCCTGAATTCTGGGTTCGGCATCTGTCGGAGACATATACACCTTCAGGCCGTTGTCCAGGGTGTAGATCCGGGTATCAAGCGGATCATCCTCAAAACTTTTATACTCATGGACACTTTGGCCGGTAAGAATACCCGGAATCAAAGCAAACAGAAGACAGGTGAAAAACTTACTCATTGAATTGTAAATCATAATACCAGTTATTTAAGAAAAACTTAACGAATTAACACCTTGTGTTTTCAGTCGAATTTCCGTATTTTGCAAAGGATTTTGATGACTTATCTTTTTGATAATCAAAAATAAACATATTCCTGGGGCCTTCCCTCCAGCTAGCTGTTAATTGTTCGTTAAACCATCTGTATTATAGTACTTCAGTCCTGTGAGTAAGAAACAATTCATATTGATCATTGTCTTTTCCGCAATTGTTTTGGGAGGACTGGGTATTTCCCAAATTCGCTGGATATCCAGTGCCCTTGATCTGTCCGAAGAACAATTTGATCATCGTGTTACCCTTGCATTGAACGAGGTGGTTGATATCCTTGCCACCTCAACCGAATCATACCGGGGTTGCACCAATACGAAATGCGAACATTATGACCCGGAGGTAAGCCACCTTGAGCACGTCATCAACTACCAATTCCTTGATGTTACCATTCAAAGTGTTTTCAGAAATTACGACCTCCCCGAGAATTATAAATACAGCCTTATCAGCATAAATGAAGATGAAGAGGTTCATCAGGGGATTTACAGCAATAAAACTTCCCTTAAACCCCATACAGACTGCGACTCCTGGGAAGCAGAAAACTATCAGCTAGGGGTAAATTTCCCGCAAAAACAACAACACCTGCTCCTTGAAATGTGGTTTTGGCTCGCTTTATCCGCACTATTGCTGATCGCTGTTGCCTGGCTGCTATATTTCGTGATCTTCCGGTTCATGCAGCAAAAAAAGGTGGCGGATATCAAAAATGATTTCATCAACAATATGACCCATGAGTTCAAGACCCCTTTGTCCACAATATCGCTTGCCTCAGAAGTGTTACTGAAATCAGACCCAAGATCAGCTGAAGAAAGGTTCCGCCATTACTCCCGAATTATTCAGGATGAAAACAACAGAATGAAAACCCAGGTTGAATACATTCTGAAGATGGCGTTGCTGCAAAAAAATGGGATTAAGCTGAAATTGGCCTATAAAAACATTCATAATCTCATCAATGATGCCATTGATACCTTATGCCTGGATCAGTTCGAAAAGGAAGTAAACATTCATTACCACTACCAAGCCGGAGATCCCATGGTTTTTGTGGATGAGATGCACTTTTACAATATCGTGACAAATCTGATCAGCAATGCAGCCAAATACTCCCAAGAAAGTGTTGACATTACCATCAGCACGAGAAATACCAACAACGGGGTAATCCTCTCTTTTGCTGATAACGGCATTGGCATTCGCAAAGCGGAAGTTCCTCATATTTTTGATAAATTTTACCGGGTTCCCATGGGCAACCTGCATAACGCCAAGGGATTCGGGCTCGGTCTTTATTATGTCAAAGAAATGGTCAATGCACACAACGGAACCATTGAGGTAGAAAGTGAACTTCATAAGGGATCGACATTCAGCATTTTTTTCCCAGCTACTGAAAAGAATTAATTCATATTTGTTTGATTTTCATGAAAAAAGCCAAAGGAAGAATCCTGCTCGTAGAAGATGATCGCAATCTTGGTTATATTGTGAAGGATTTTCTGGAAATGTCTGATTACACAGTAGTTCACGCGGAAGATGGAGACAGCGGCCTGGAGGCCTTCAAAAAAGGAAATTTTGATCTTTGCCTGTTGGATATCATGCTCCCGAACAAAGACGGGTTCAGGCTCTCAGACGACATCCGGAAACTAGACAGCCTGGTTCCGGTCATTTTCATCACTTCAAAGACCATGACGGAAGATAAACTCAAAGGCTTTCGGCATGGTGCGGATGACTATATTACAAAACCCTTCAGCACAGAAGAACTGGTCATGCGGATTGAAGCCATTCTCAAGAGAGTGGACATAGCCGGTTTAGACAGTAGTCAGAACTTGTTAGCGATGGGCAAGTATGTATTTGATTACCCTGAAAAAAAACTGATCATTGGTGACAAAGAAATCCCTCTCACCAACAAACAGGCTGAATTGCTCCGCCTTTTATATCTGAACAGAAATAAATTGTTAAAGCGTGAAACAGCCCTTAAAACCATTTGGGGGGAGGACGACTATTTCATGGGCAGAAGCATGGATGTCCACATAGCCAAATTGCGTAAGCTTCTGCAAGATGACCCAAGTATCGCGATCACCAACATTCATGGTGTCGGTTTTAAACTGGAAATACAGAATTAAAAAGTTAAGCCCAGCGACAACTGCACAGCAAAATTCTGATTCTGCTCATTCAAATCCGGAAAAACTGTGTAAGAGCCGTTCAGCTCGGCAAACACATTCCGCACCCCCTCCCATGGCAGGCGACGCGTAGAAAAGTGAAGACCCAACCAGGCGGAGATATAATCTTCGCTGATATACCGGAAATCCAATTCCGGAATCTCAGCCAGGAAATTGGGAGCGGGTTGCACCGAATTATCGGAGTCGATTACTTTCCGCATACCAATGCCTGCCAGGGGGTCAAACCGAATTGATCCAAACTGCATATAATTCTGAAAACTCAAATTTGCCTGAACAGATGTGGCTTCATATGAGCCATAATTTACCTCAGGGTAATGCGTTGCCCTGTAATGAGCGGGAGCTGCTTCAAAACTTAACCGGTAGTCAAGGGGACGCTGTGATCCTCTTTTAAACAGGTCATACGTAATATTCCCACTGTAATCATTTACAATATGGCGGCCGTCGATCCATCTCAATGTTCTGATTACCGTATAAAACACTCCATCAATAGACTGTTGCTGTGCCTCCTGCCTGATCTCGGCTCCTGTTGTTCTGGAGTAATTCCCTCCAAGGCGGAAATGATGCAAGTAGTCCGATCCTTCAAGTATAAAAGAGCCCTTATAGCTTAATTCCTCATAGTCGGTAATGCCGTTGATCTTCCGGTAGGAATTCCCTACCAGGGCTTCCGTAGAAACCGACTTGAATTTCAGTTCATGCATGCCTGACCATTCACCAATGGAATGCTCCAGCTGCAGGGAGGCATGAAATCCATAAGTTTCATACCTGACAGATTCGGATGAAGACACACTTGATCTGGCGCTATAGTGCCCCATTCCCATATGATAAAAAAGTGTATGTCTGTCATCAAGCTCAGCACTGACATCGGTATAATTATTCTCAATAATTGGTCCTCCGCTTAACCCGGCTGAAAAGGATCTATGTTGATATATAACTCCGGGAGTGATCCTGGCACGAGATATGGTATTCTTATTCCGGAGATCCTGCATCTTGGCACCCACCCTGGATTCATAATCCATACGAATGCCGGTAAAGAGACGATCATTAAAAAACGGGTATGCCAGTTCGGCAAGGAAGTAATACCCTTCCTGACGCTGCTTCCCTCCTATTGTATCGCCCAGCATATAGATGTTTCGGCCGGAGAAATCCATATTTCCATTGTACATCAAGTCATCATAACGATGATTCTTGTAACCGAATGCTCCCCGCACCCTTGCATTTCCAATCGGACGCATGCTTTCAGTCTGCAAACGTACTCCCTGAATATCTCCAGGATCCATAGATCCCCGAAGCTGATTCTGCTCCATCCCGGCCTGACTGCTTACACGGGATATCCTGCCGGAATCATAAAACAACTGACCGCCAGGATTACCGGTCAATTCCCACTGGTTGATCATGATGGGGTGATTATACAACCAGAAAAAATGGTCGGCCCCGGGACCATCCATATTTTCATGCTCCATTGAAAAACTGGTGGCAGGAAAAAGCCAGAAAAAAAATGCCAGAAAAACAAAACACAGTTTACGCATGTTAATCATCAATCTTCGGGATATCATTTGAGCAGATACTTGAAAAAACGGGGAGCGGACGGCTGGCCGCCCCCCGGTATATCAATTCTTGTCAGTAAACTCAATCCATTACGGAAGGAACTTCGCCTGGGGTAGGAATCACTCCGCCAATCCAGTCTTCACTGGAGTTATTGGTGTTACGCAATACGGCCTGTCCGTCAATTACATTTTCTACAACGCGGCGGATGCTATGCCCCCTTCCTTCAGGGTTCCAGACATAACCGGCATCTACATCTGAAGGCAGCTGCTTATTCCGATCCTCTTCTTCAACCCACACAATATCAACGGCATCAATCACCCAGTCTTTGTGAACCATCAGCATCTGAAATCCAGCACCAGTAGTTGGATTTTGCATAAAGTTATCAGGGTCTTCCACAAAATCTTCATAATCAAGATCGGTGGGTAGCCTAAAGATCAATACAGCGGCTCCACGCACGTTAAGCACAGGTGCATTCATACCGGGTGATGTGGTATAGATCTCGATCAGGTTAGGAACCGCCGGGTTATCTGCACCGGAAAAGTTATCGGTGTGTGCTTCAAAGTCCGCATCGGATAAATCCACCGGTGAGTCCGGGTTATTTTCCTCAGACTGGTGATTAAAAGCGTTCATAGCAATAACAGCCGTAGACCTTGGTTCCAGCGGATAGTCATTTCCGTCCCCCGGAATCATCCATGTCTGAAAAGTAATCGGGATACGGTCGAGCATCTCACCATCTTCATCTATCCACTGAGACGGATTATTGGGGTTTTGTCCGTGCATTCCATAACACAGACCATCCAGGTATATTACCTCGTCACTGTTGTTATAGATTTCAAGGTACTGATCCCCGTTATAATTGGTGCCTTCAGGGGTCAGGGAGCCGGCAAAGTAGACTTCACTGAAAACAAGCCCACCCTCTTTGGCCATTACATTCAATTCCAGTTCAAAAAGATGTCCGTCTTCTTCCACCATCTCATTTTCAGAAATGGCATTAAAGCTAAAATCATCTGTTTCAAAGCTGGTGCTGATGTTATAGTTTCCACTTTCAACAGCAAATTCAGCAACTCCCTGCTCATTGGTTTCGCTGGTTGCATCAACCCCTGTAAGCATATTGCTCATTGTTACGGGAATTCCGGAACGGGTATCATATTCAAACCCCTCCGGATAGGATACCTCCACGCTCACATCATACAAGGTTGCTCCATCGTCTTCGCAGGCATAAAAAGCAAATGCGAAAAGCGCTAAAAGACTCAATAAAAATTTAGATTTCATAGCATTTTGGTTTTGTTGGGTTAGTGGTATTAATAATTGATCCATTATCATTATATTCGAATGGTTACTTCTCCACTGAAGTAGATTCCCTGGTTTCTCCTGGTATAGTTGTCCACCCAGCCCCTGATCTTTTGCAAGGGCCGGTAATTGGTAATGTTGTTCACATTGAACGCAATGGTGGCTGATTCGGATATTTCCTTGGTTAGACGCATATTTAACTGAAAAACCGGATCATAACTCCGCGGAACAAAGCGATAATTGTTGCTGTGATGCCGGATCAGGTCAGCGTAAGGGCGAATATTGGCAAACTCAGGCTCCCATGGTATCACATTCCCGCTTAGATCCATTACAGCAACAGGGTTGTAATATTTTCTTTGGGTAACATCCCCATATACATCATCTGTGGGCTCATGGGTATAAACGATGGGATTCCCGTCTGCATCTTCGTGGGTAAACTGGGTTTTCTCTATCCAGATCGTTTGCAAATTAAGTGAAACGACCATGGCAAGGGGACGGATATGTGTTACTGTCCGTAAATTACTTACCAGACGCTGATTGATACGTCCGTCACGGCCTGCAGGATAAATCCCGACTACCTGATCTTCCACACTTTGAACTGAATTAAAATAATCTTCCGTATCGCGCCGACGCTGATACATATAAGAACCACTAAAAAGAAAACTGGTATGCAATGGGTCATAACGACCAAAATCAAATTCAAATTCCAAACCGTATTTCTTTACTTCCATTGCATTTTCCGGGAATGAGTGATTTCTCATAATGGTATCCTGCCTGGAGGGTACATTTGTCATTTCACCGGATTCAGGATCCCGGAAAAAAACACCCTCACCAGGGATAAACTCAGGAGCAAGTCCCGACTGTGAGAGTCGGTCGTAGCGGGTAAACTGAACCGGATAAAACACCCTCTGCATATCAAAGCCATCCTCCATATGCTCATAATAGCCGGTAAACTGCATATCCACATTACCCAATACCACATCCAGGCCAGCTTCAAATTTATTGTTAATAGCCTGTTTCAAATCATAATTACGGGTATCTTCAACCACATGTGTTGTGATAACGGCCAGAGACTGAGGCGGATCATAATAGTTAAAGCTGTTTATGTCACTGTATGCCTTGTCGGGGTATAGGTGAGAAATTGTGGGCATCATGGAAAGTCTGCCGAACCCGAGTCTGATTCCTAAATCACTCAAGAGATCTTCCCGGTTCTGAAAAATATGGTAACGAAGGTTTATTCTGGGATCCAGTGAAGTCAAACCTTCTCCGGAAGAAAATAAACCATCAGGCTGTGCATTCGTAAAACGTACCCCTGCGTTGACTTCCATCGTTGTGGATCCGATCGGAACAGTTGCTTCCTCTGCAAAATAAAAAGCAACCCTTTCCAAAGCAGGAACATCATAAAAAGGTCTTGGTCTCACACGGGATGTTCTTGTAGGATCCGGAGGGAGGTTGCGATCAAATATGGTGCCGTCCCCCTTATTTCCACTAAGCCTGTAATCTACCCCCGCACGAAGCGTGTGCTCGGTATCACCGACCTCAAATGAACGTGTGCCGCTCAGGCTGGCATTGAAATAATAAGGCCGCCCGTCAATCGTAACATCTGAATAGTAGCGTGGATGAATGTATGCGGCCTCATGCAAACCAGACCTGTCAGACAAAGAATTGGTCCGGATACTGGAGAATGACTGAAAGTCCACTTCTCTGGTCTCCTGTCGTTGAAGACTCCCGGAAACATTAAGGTTCAGGTTGGTCAAAAACAAACTGTTCAGCGCCCATCTACCTGTCATATTCATGCTTAAATTGCGATCATGGGTAGAAAACTCCTCTTGCCTCAAACGATCCGGATCTTCCGAACTCAGGTTCCGGCTGTCATAATACCTTGCGGATAAAGAAAACCGAAGCGGTCGCTCACCCTGGAAAAAAGTATTGTTATAAGCGACATTACCACTAAGCCTGTTAAATGAACGATACGGTGTCCTGATATCTGAATGGTTCTGCAGAAAATCCAGATCCATATTGAGGGTGCCACCGGTAGCACCGGAGAAGTTCAACCCTTTTCCCAGATAAACCTGTTTTACGTTCGGGTCGGCTTTTGCCCTAACGGTTAACGGAGTTTCTCCACTTATTGTGTTGATCCTGACTACTCCGCTTAATGCATCACCCTCCTCAACTCCAGGAATTCCCTGTACAACTTCAATGGATTCGATATTATCCACCGAAAATTGCCGCATGTCCGCACCTTGCATAGCCGTTGACTGAAAAGCAGAACCATCGCTAACCGAAGTACTGAGCATCTGCATATTGGCTTCATTGGATATGGGAGCCCCATCGATTCGGAGACCTGTACCAAGACTTGCCATCGCACTTGGCCTGCGGTCACCGGCAGAACCTGTAATTTCACGTATTCCCAGCTGACTGACGCCCGACAGATCCGGGTTGGATGAAACCTGACCGGGAAGAAGTTGCATAATTTCTGTAATATCCGATGCCTGAATGTGTTCAATGGCCTCTCTGCCAATGACGGAAGAAGAGGCTATTCCACTCCCCCTTCTTGCAGTAACTTCTACTTCTCCAAGGGCAAGGGACCTGGGAGTCATCTCCAGATCCACCACGCCTTCAAGCGGTACAGTGATCTCCTTTTCCAGCGTTCTATAGCCAAGGCACTTTACGGTAATAACATGCGTACCAGCAGGTACGTTTTTTAGCTCATAAACCCCATCCAGATCTGTTGCCGTCCATATATTTTCTTCATCTATCCCGACAGCAACCATGGGCATAGGTTCTCCGTCTGAAGCATCGGTAACAGTTCCTTTTATATTCTGGGCCTCCTGCGCAGTTGCAGAAATAATCAGCAAGAATAGAAATTTGAGTGCAAGAATAGACTTCTTTAACATTTTGTCTGATTAAAACGAGTTGTTTGTAGATGAGCCAAAAAGCTGTTTTTCAAATACTTTCATTAATATTGAATTACAATTATAAAGAAAAAAAATTAATTTCTGATGGCTTTCCGCCCCTTTAACAAAGTATTAACGCTTAAAAAAATTATAAACCAACGATACTGAGCTCCTGCATTATATGCGAAGAACCGGCAAGCTTATCGGTAATGAACAACACATACCTGATATCCACATTGATTGCCCTGCTTTGTTCAGGTAAAAACACCACATCTGCGGCCAAAGACTCCCAGTTTCCACAAAAGGCCACTCCAACTAATTTCCCGTCATGATCAACCACAGGACTGCCGGAGTTTCCTCCGGTGATGTCATTGTTTGTGATGAAGTTAACTGGCATCCTGTCATTCCCATATTTCCCAAACCGGGCTTTATTATACAGTTCCACCAGTTTTTCCGGAACCCTGAAATCCGAATCGTCGGGGTCACGTTTCTCAATAACACCGCCCAGGTAGGTTTTATAACCTTTGTATACCGCATCTTGGGGCGAATAGCCCAACACATTTCCGTAAGTCATACGCATAGTAAAATTGGCATCCGGATACATGGGTTTGCCATCGTATTTTTCACGAAGCGCCTTCATATACATCCGGGATCCTTCACGCTCACCCTCAGATAAATCGTTGTTGATGTTCCGTAACTCAATTGCTTTTTCATAAATACTCACAGAGTACCGTATCAGCAAATCATCGCTGATATCTGTCAGGTCGGGATTAAAGCAAAAGTCTGCCAGCCGGTCCGGGCAGGTGAAAACAGAGTTCTGGAAAAGGGCTTCGGCAAATAATGAATAATCCCCTCCAAATTCCTCATCAGCGTATTGAAAAATCTCTGGAAGGTGGTGGGCAGGCAATTTATCACGAACCAGATTCATCATTTTGGCAACCACGCGTTGGTCAACGGACTTACTGTAATCCTGGAAAAAATTTTTTTGCCGATCATAAAATCCTTCACTGGCCTCCAGCAATTCATTCCTGCTCATATCTTCACTCAGGTTACGCAAAAAAACATTGGCCCGTATTCCCGCCACATAAATTTCTGTTCCCATCAACAGCGCTTCATTCAACAAATGGTGGGCATAGGCGGTTTCACGCTTTTCTTCTACTGATTGCCGTATCATTTCCAAAACACCCCCAAATTTTTCATAGCGGTCAGGACATTCGCGCACCCATTCCATAAACTCTTTCTCCTCAGCTTGCTTCATAGCTGGCACATCATGCCTTTCCAATTGCTCCAACTGCCCTTTGGATAGCTGCATACCATTGGCTGAATTAAAATATTTGGAAGCATATTTGATCCGGACTTCATCATCATTCCGCATTGCTTCCCGGATAATATCAAGTCGTCTGGATCGTGCAGCAATACGGCCAGGATGAGTCACCTTCATCTGGTCCTCTATCTGTGAAGATGTAAGGTAGCGTTGAGAGCTTCCGGGATAGCCCATAACCATTGCAAAATCAGACTCACTGACCCCACCGGCTTCAATTTCAAGGTAACGGTCGGCTTCAAGGGGTACATTATCTTTCGAATAATCGGCAGGCCGGCCATCCTGATCGGCATACACCCTGATAAAACCGAAGTCTCCTGTATGCCTTGGCCATCTGAAATTATCCTGAAGACCACCAAACTTACCTACAGATGAGGGCGGGAATCCTGCAAAGCGGATGTCAGTAAAAACCTCATATACATACAGATAGTATTTATCACCCCGGAAATGGTTAGAAAGAAAACCCTGATAACCGTTGTCTTTTGTGTAGGCCGAGGAAATATCTCTGCCAATGGCACGCATGGAAACAGGGTCGCCCTGTTCCTCACGGGTTCGGACTTCCAGCTGAACCTCCTCGGTAACATCAAGGATTTTCTTAAGGAAAGTCACCGTTAAACCTTCCGCCGGAATCTCATCATCAAGCGATGAGGCCCAGAAACCTTCTTTCAGGTAATCATTATCTGTTGTACTTATTCTTTGAATATGGTCATAAATCACATGATGGTTGGTCAGAACCAGCCCCTGAGGTGAAACCACTGAACCTGAACCCACATTTCCCACATTAACGACCGCATCACTCAGGCTGCTTTTTTTGTTACTAAAAATTTCTTCAGCCGTAATCCTGCCTCCAAGTGACTGAATTTTCTCTATATTATAATTGTCGATTTTGGGTAGCAGCCACATACCCTCATCAGCCCGGGAAAAATTATGAATTAATAAAAAAGCCAGAAGAACAAAGAAGGTAGGGTTCTCTGCCCTCATTATACGATTGGTGGGTATCATCATTTACTGAATTAATTTTTCGTTAAAGATCAATAAAAAAAGTCCATTTCGCCAACACCATATTATCATAAAAATCACTATTGGAAAAGTGATTATACTCAAGCCTCAGGCGGTGATTATAGATCGGAAAATAGGAAAACCCGATGGTGTAAACCTTTTCCTTTTTAAAGCCTTTAACCGGATTTTCAAAATCGGGCAATTCAAGTTGCTGGTACATGATGCTGCTGCTGAACTTATCATTATGGTCCAGAATCAGGAATGCATAGCCGCCAAATAGATTGTCATCTGAGATCTTACGATTAACCCACTCGGTTTGAAAAAAAACAGTACGTTCTCCGGGTGTATCCCAAAGTGCGTTAACGCCACCACCCCAGGCATTCAACCCCATTCCTTCATTCAGGGTTTCGTTCCAAAGGCCGTTTGCAGGCATATATTTTATCAGGGGGTGATCATTCTCCTGGTGGTCAAAATAACCAAAACCCCTGACCCCCATATCGAAGTTACCCATGTCAAAAGCAAAATCCACAGTGGAAGTAAAGACAGTATGCTCCGAATCATAACCGGTTTTTGCCGCTTCAAACAGCAAGGCGGTTCTGGTTCTTCCGGCATCCCTGAACCATTTCAAACTCGCACCATCCATTGCCAATCCGTGATTATCCCCCCAGTATTCAGTAAAAATCCTTGGTTTCATATTAAATTGGAAATCGGCCAGGTGCAGCTGGTTGGCATAACTGACCACGGAGAACATACGGCCGGCCGTAAACTCCATACTTGCAAACTCCGGTTTCCAGGTGATAAAAAATTCTTCCACTTCAAGTTCAATGTCATAATCCGGGTTTTCCTTGCGGATGCGGGCGGGTTGATTTAGGTAATCATGCCATACCGAAGAGTCGAAATGAAGTGCCCCGAAAAAAGTTAAGCGATCACTAAGCTGGCCATCCAGATCCACCA
>PWGY01000181.1 GCA_003554665.1 Bacteroidales bacterium
CCCGTATAACGCAACTCATCTCCAAGGTTAAAGACCATGCCCGTGGATGCCTTCCCGGGCTGTAAATCCGGAGCTTCCATGACCCCCTGCCGATCCGGAGAAAAACCATCATAGGAAATGGAAGGGCCCGAGGGCGATGCACCACCAACCTGAAGCATCACCTGCCAGCTGGCATGGTTTTGCCCCGAAGCCAGCAGCAGATAACCCTGGCTGTGCCCGGCATGGAAGGTAAAGCGGTGATGACCCGGGTCAAGATAACCGTCATATTCCGCAACCTGCTGGCCCGCAAGGTCATAAACGGACAAGGTGAGCCGGTCACCTTCCGGAAGGAATACCTCAACCTGCGTTTGCTCCGTAAAGGGGTTGGGGTAGTTCTGAAAAAGCTTCATCCGGTCTGGAAGCGGTCGAAGATCATCCACGCTGGTGTATAAAAAAACCCCCATCGTATCCGGGTAATAAAGCATCATATCGCCCTCCTGGGTAAGATTTTCAATGCGGATGCTGTCAAGCGGTGTGTGGGTGCAGGTATGGCTGGCCGAAAACTTAAGCGTTACCCCCTGATAATCTGCTGCGTGTCCATATCCGGCAGACAAACACAAACTGATAAATAAACTCGCTGAAAATATGTAAACAAAAAATTTGATTTTTGTTTTCATGAAATTTTGGGCTTAATGTGGTTGGGTTGATTAATATCTACAGGATCATAAAGAGGTTCTATGTCTGTAAATGTACATAATTTGAATACGATTCAAGACTTTTGCTTGTTTTTTTAAAGATTGCTCCGATCAAACCACACAGGTTCATAGTTTTTCAAACACCTGGCTTTGTTCCGCCTAATCTGTCCCGTGAGCAAGAAAAAAACACAAGAGGCATCTTAACTAAGGAACTGGAACTTCCTGCTCAGGCACGACCCCAGGATTTTTTCTAAATTTGCTGCCTGCAATCATGAGATCCAGGAAAAAACAAAACAAAAAAGACCGTCAGGCAAAAAAGCAGCGAAGACAGGAGCTGATATACCGCCTGAAACCGCTTGTGTATGCACTGCTTCTTTGGGTCGTGCTGTCTGCAATGGTTGAATTGCCGATCTTCAAAGAAAAGGTATATACTTTCTTTCTGCACTTTACCACCCACGCAGCCCATTGGTTCAGCCGGCTGATTTTTATGCCGCTTGAGATGCCAGAGGTGCCGTTTTTATCGGCCAGGGGTTTCCAGATGCAGGTGGTAATGGAGTGCACAGCTTACAACTTTTACCTGTTTGCCATATCTCTGGTAATATTTGCCCGTTGGCCCCTGAGGCACAAATTCACAAGCCTTGGCATTTTTTTACTGGCCATTTTTATTTTGAACAACCTGCGCTTTGTCACCATGGGATACCTTGGCAGCTACCGGCCTGAACTATTTGACCCGGTGCACGATATCGTATGGGATGTTTTGTTCGGATTTGCCGTATTCGGCCTGTGGGCCTGGCGGGAAACCGCAGTGAAGACCGCCGGGCCTGTGTCGCCCGATAACCCGGTGCAATCCGGCCCCAAAAAGCCAGCACCAGGCTAAACCACTCCCTTTACGAACCAGGGAACTGACGGGAAAACTTATGACAAATCCATACATCAAAACAATATAACTGCGACCCCGATACTCCAACTTTAAAACAATGCCAAAGAAAGCCCTCATTCTGTTGTCCTGTGTTTTGGCAACCATTGTCATCTGGTTCATCGGCCTGGAGGTGGTATATGCCCACATCCTGGCCTTTATCTCCAATGTTTTACTGGGAATAAGCGGAAGCGAGGCGCACATTGCCATTGAGCAACAGGATGGGATTCACTCATTTGCAGCCCATACCTTATACGATGGCCGGGAAGCCAGGTTCGGGCAGCAGTTTCACACCCTGCTCTACCCCACCATCATGATGCTTGCCTGGCACGGGTTTACAGCCATCATACACGGATGGAAACAATCCCTTTCATCGGCAAAGGGGAACATGGGTCTGTTTGTGGCCACCCAGGTGTTATTCCTTCTTCTGCTCACCAACTACATGTCAGACCTGGCCAACTTCTTTTATTATTTACTTCACGATGGATTTTACGTCGTAGCCCTGGTACTGATCATCATAGACCACCTGCGAAACCCGGTTTTCGGCAGGATGTAATGCCGGTCGGGGCCAAAGATAGGGATGGGTTTTTTCAGCAAGGGTTCCCGGATACCAGGCACTTTCACAAGCACAATTAGCTCTGTTTACCATAAATATTAGCGTTAATTTTTATGGTAAACCACGAATTTTTGTATCTTTGGGATGCCTTCTAAATCTCTGAAAAACAAAACACAGATGTATATCAATCGGATATTGAAAGAAAAAATACTTAACGATGTTGTCCAGTCTCAAAAGGTTGTGATGATTTATGGCCCGAGACAGGCCGGTAAAACAACACTCTCAAGGCAAATCATAAATGAATCCGGATTGAAATCATTGATGATCAATGCCGACCAATTAAAGTATATCGACGTTTTATCAAGCCGGGATCTCAGAAAATTACAGGCTCTTACTTCAGGGTACGAATTATTGTTCATTGATGAAGGACAACGAATTCCTGACATTGGAATCAACCTGAAAATTCTCCATGATGAAATACCGGGCCTTAAGGTTTTCGTTACAGGGTCTTCTTCTTTTCTACTCTCAAATAAGGTTACCGAATCCCTTGCCGGTCGAAAAAAGGTTTTCACCCTGCTGCCGGTATCCATGCAAGAGCTTTCATATGACTTTAACTCTTTTGAGCTGCAAGACCAGCTAGAGGAGCGACTAATTTACGGCTCATTTCCTGAAGTAATTACAACCCCCGGTCATACCGACAAAACAAATTACCTGCAAGATCTGGGCACATCTTACATGTATAAAGACATCCTGGAGTTAGAAAACATAAAATATCCTCAAAAAATCAGGGAATTATTAAAGCTGCTTGCATTTCAGATCGGGGGCCAGGTTTCTATCCACGAATTATGCAAGCAACTGGCCTTAAACCGGGAAACCGTTGAAAGGTATTTATTTTTGCTTGAGCAATCATTCGTGATTTTTAAACTCCCGGCATTCAGCCAAAATAAAAGAAAAGAAATAAGCAAGTCCCAAAAATATTATTTCTACGACAATGGCATACGTAACACACTGATTGACAACTTTAAGTATTTAAGCGAACGAAACGACAAGGGAGATCTCTGGGAAAACTTTATTATCGCAGAACGTCAGAAGTACCTTTTGTTTAACCAAAATTATGCCAGGGGTTTTTTTTGGAGAACATATTCAGGTACAGAAATAGATTACATTGAAGAAACACAGGGCACATATCATGCTTATGAAATCAAACACAGCAAATCGAAAGTCAAAGCCCCGCCTTCATGGACCAACCACTATGGTACAAATTTTTCTGTAATTAATTGGGATAATTACCTGGACTACATTATCTGAAAGCCCCTGACTCCTTCACCCGGTTACTGCAGCAACAGGCTGCCGCCGACTCTTACCCCGTGGATAGTATCTGACTCCTGCAATCCACTACTCCCGCCATCCGATGCCCCGGCAGGAACCACCAGGATAAAACATCCAGCTGGTTCCATAGGCTCAATTCCACCGAACCATCCTAACCCTAAAAGTATTACTTTTGCAACATGGAAACTGTTGTAAGTGGTATCAGGTCCACAGGAAACCTGCATTTGGGCAATTATTACGGGGCCATCAAGAATTTTGTAAAGATGCAGCATGAGCATCGCTGCTATTTCTTTATCGCGGATTACCATTCGCTGACCA
>PWGY01000269.1 GCA_003554665.1 Bacteroidales bacterium
AATCGATCTTGTTGGCAATCAGCACCAGTCGTTTATCCTCATCATCTCCCACTTCCTTCCTGAATTCGGTGATGGTTTCCACAATTTCTTCCATGCCGGTTTCACTGGCATCAAAAAGGTACAGAATCACATTGGCCAGCCGGATCTTATCATAGGTCCGTTCAATCCCTACGGATTCAATTTCATCTTCGGAGTCGCGCAGTCCGGCAGTGTCAATAAAACGAAAAGCCACCCCGTTGATGGTAATGGTATCCTCAATCGCATCCCGGGTGGTACCTGGTACCTCACTTACAATGGCCCGTTCTTCATTCAGTATGGCATTGAGCAGGGTCGATTTACCCACATTGGGCTTACCGATAATGGCCACCGGAATTCCGTTTTTCAGCACATTTCCCATGGAAAAAGACTCACGCAGCCGGGCCACTTCATTGTCAATTTCGTCCAAAAGGGAAGACAGAGCAGACCGGTCGGCAAACTCCACATCTTCCTCACTGAAGTCCAGTTCAAGTTCAATCAGTGAAGCAAATTCCAGCAACTTCTGCCTTAATTCCCGGATGCGGTCTGAAAAATGCCCCCGCATCTGCCTGAAAGCCATTTTCCGGGAGGCTTCTGAGTTGGACGCAATCAGGTCTGCCACTGCTTCGGCCTGAGAGAGGTCCATCCTGCCATTCAAAAAAGCGCGAAGGGTAAACTCCCCCGGGCGGGCCATGCGTGCACCCTGATCCATCATCAGCTTGAGGATTTGCTCCTGAATGAAGGGAGACCCGTGACAGGACACCTCCACAAGGTCATCGCCCGTATAGCTGTTGGGAGCGACAAATTTGGTCAGCAATACTTCATCAACGACTGTTTCCCCGTCCCGGATCTGTCCCAGTGTCATTTTATGTGATTCGACCCCTGTAAGGTCCAGGTTTTGCTTATGTGGCACGAAACAACGGGCTGCAATGTCAAATGCCTCCGGTCCGGAGAGTCTCAGCACACTGATGGCGGCAGTTCCGGGTGCAGTTGCCGGTGCACAAATGGTTTCTTTGATGTCGTGAAACTTCATAATCTCAAAAAATGGTTGATCAGCACATGCATCAAACAAAAATACGGATTCCTGTCAATTAATCCTTTCAGCACATTACGATCTTATAAACTTCATCATCATTATGGAATGATTTGTATATTTGGGATAAAATTTTCAATGTCTGATTTAAGCAATTATAACTCATGGGTGTACTGGTAAACAATGATTCCAGGGTGATCGTTCAGGGATTCACCGGTTCAGAAGGCACATTTCATGCCACGCAGATGATCGAATACGGTACCAATGTAGTGGGAGGCGTTACCCCTGGCAAAGGAGGACAAACCCACCTTGACCTTCCGGTTTTCAACAGTGTGGATGTGGCGGTGAAGGAAGCCGGTGCCAATGTCAGTGTTATTTTTGGGCCGCCCCCGTTTGCCGCAGACGCCATTATGGAGGCAGCTGACGCAGGAATTGAAGTAATCGTATGCATCACCGAAGGGATCCCTGTTCAGGACATGCTGACAGTAAAGGAATACCTGAAATCCCGTTCATCCAGGCTGGTCGGGCCCAATTGCCCCGGTGTTATTACCCCCGGGGAAGCCAAGGTGGGGATCATGCCCGGCTTTATCCACCAAAAGGGAAGCATTGGCATTGTATCACGTTCAGGGACCCTGACCTATGAGGCTGTCGACCAGGTTACCAAAGCCGGTATGGGGCAGTCAACCTGCATTGGTATCGGGGGTGACCCGATCCCGGGTACATCCATGAAAGAAGCCGTGGAGCTCCTTATGAATGATCCGGATACTGAAGCCATCATCATGATCGGAGAAATCGGCGGAGGCATGGAGGCTGAAGCCGCCCGCTATATCCGTGACCATGGCAGCAAACCGGTGGTCAGCTTTATTGCCGGAGCCACTGCTCCCAAAGGCCGTACCATGGGCCATGCCGGCGCCATCATCGGAGGAAAAGATGATACCGCAGAGGCCAAAAAGGAAATTTTGAAGGAGTGCGGGGTGCATGTGGCGGAATCTCCTGCCGACATCGGAAAAACCGTTCTGAAGGTCCTTGGTCAGTAAGCAGTTTCGGGGATTAACCAGCCATGTCCGATCCGGGCATCCTGACTGTTCAGAGAAAAACCTCATTCTTCTTCAATGGGAAAATACTGTAGCGCCCCGATATCCGGCGGAAGCAAGCGATCATTTCCAAAAAGATCAACAGGAATTTCACTGCCAATATCTGAGCTTCCTGCCCCAATGGCCGGAGATTCTTCTGTCAGCCGGAAATCATGATTTCCGGTATCGTAAAACAACGGATCTTCATTTACCCGAGTGTTGAAAAAAGCGGAAGAGGAAGTATCCAGCTCTGTGGCCCGGATCAGGCAATGATCAAAAGTGAAATCAGCAGCCGTACCCTCATAAAGGTCGAATCCGATCTCCTCGCGGTTACTTCCGTAAATGATGCTGTTTCCAAAATAAATTTCATCAAACTCCCGCAGCTGGATATTGCCGTCAACATCCTTATAATAATTATTAATGAGTACAGAGGGGGTGTTCCGTATATCAATATTATAATAGTTTGCAACAGTCAGGTGCCGGAAATCATAACGCCCGCCCAGGGCGAGCATCATGGCATGCTCTCCGCAATTCACAATGGCAGTATTTTCCGATTCAACATAACTTCCCTGCGCTAAAAGTCCGGTAAGCTGCATGTTCCGTATCTGGGTATTTCTGATCCGCAAGGTAGGATCAACGGCACTTCCCAGGGTATCTACGTGCAGCCCTACTGTCCCGTTTTTAATAATGGCATGCTCAATTTCATGATCCCTGCTGGTGGCTGTAAGCCATATTCTGCCCCATTGCCCCGGCTGATTGCGGTAAAATGATTCCAACCTGTCACCCTGTATGGTAACAGGGTGCTCCGCGGTTCCATTCACCTTCAGTGTAGAGCGGCCCAAAAAAATAAGACTTGCATTGTTGTGCATATGAATCCTGGCCCCCTTGTTGATCCTTAAAGTCACTTCCGGAGCCACCACTGCCTGACCATAGACCACATAGGGCAAGCCGGCGTCCCATTCGGTATCTTCATCAATGATATGATATTCAATGCCGCTTTCCGGATCGGTATAATTGGGATGAATGAAGTGCGCATCCTGCCCCCAGGCCACGAGCTTAACATCCTGGTAATTATGATTGGTATTGAAAACAATACTGTCAGTGATGGTCAGCGGCAACTGTTGATTGACGGGATCTATTGTAACCTCCACAAATACAAATAAACTGTCCCGGGGTCCGATCTCCACGTCATTGATACGGGTACCTGACCGACCATCCACATTCATACGGTAATAAGAGTCGGAACCGCCGGACAGTGATACAGAATTGATCCGCACCCTGCGATTGTGGGTATTATACACCTTAAAAGAACGGGTAGATGAACCGCGGGTGGTGAAAACCGTATCAAATAACAAAGAATCCTTTGAGAAGCTGAGTTCAATGGAGGGATCGGAATCAAAATCGTCGTCACGACACGACCAGAAAGCCCCAGCGGCAAGGCAAATAAACACAACAAAGAGAAATGATCGCATCAGGCGCATAAACTTGAATTTCGGAACCTGTCAGTAATAACGCAAGGGATCCGCCAGTGGTATAAAAAATAGACAAAATCGTTTGCAGCAAGCAAAATTAATGTATTTTTGCAGCCTAAAATAAGTTCACCATGGCAAAAAGCAAAAAGAAAAAAGACGACGACAAAAACATCGTAGCGGTTGAGGAAGCAC
>PWGY01000179.1 GCA_003554665.1 Bacteroidales bacterium
TAAATAGATTGGGTATATGAAACTATGTCATATGGATAAGTCGGCCCTAAAAATATAAGAAATGAAGTTTGGATGGAAGAATAGCAGGAGTTTTATTTTGTCATTTTGCCATAAGGTGTTTATTTTTAGACCAACAAGCAGTTAATACCCGTGTGACAAATCCGTTACATTTGTGGCAAACCCTGCTACCCGTGTGACAAATCCGCTACATTTGTGGCAAACCCTGCTACCCGTGTGACAAATCCGCTACATTTGTGGCAAACATTGATACCCGTGTGACAAACCCGCTACCTGCGTGACAAACCCTGATACCTGCGTGACAAACCCCTGAATTGAAACTCATGCACCTGACCCTGCAAATCATTATCTGTGAGACCGGTTGCAGAGGGGTTGGTAAAACCAGCCGAAAAAAGGTCAGTGAAACCAATTTCAGAAGAATCAATGAAGCAGATCGAAAAAAAGTCAGCGAAGCCGGTCGTGGTGATGGAACTCGTCAAATTCCCTTTGCCTTCGCCGGGTTTTGCCGGGAAGTTCAAGGATCCAGGTAACGACGGTAAGGATGATCCCGAACCACAGTGCCCACCAGAAACTGGCCACCATAAACCCGGGTACCAGATATGCAACAAGCTGAATAATAAAGGCATTGATCACCAGAAGGAACAGACCAAAACTCATAATGGTGACCGGAATGGTAAGAATGATCAAAAGTGGTTTAAGCACAGCATTGAGTACCCCCAGCACAAAAGCCACCACAATTGCTGTGGTAAAACTTTCAACCGTCACGCCGCCGATCAGGTAAGCGGCAATAACCACCGCAAAAGTTGAAACCAGCACTTTCCCCAAAAAACCCATAATATGAAACCTTTGTCTTACTTGATTATTCATATGACATACCTGTTGTGTCCACACAATATAAGCATTTCATGCATACCTCCCAAATCTCACCGGGAATCCATGAAAAATTGTGCAGAAGGGTTATTAGTGCACAAACAGCACTTCATGGAGTTATCACGGGTACCTCCTGGATCAAACAAGGGGGTTCGAAGCATGTGGGCAAACATTACCGCGAATATATTTGGCTAATGCAACTCTTCCAGGCAGGAAACAATGATCCCGGTGGCACCCTGTTTACTTTCCACATAGCGTCTGCAAATTTCACCCGCCTCCAGCAGCCGTTCTTTATTTGAAGTAAGCTCATCAACTTTGCGGTGCAGTTCAGATGCATCCTTTACACAAAATGCTCCTCCTTTCTCAACCAGGTCCCTGGCTTCGGCAAATTTCTGATAATTCGGTCCGAAGAATACAGGGAGGCCAAAGGCTGCTGCTTCAAGAATGTTGTGGATCCCCTGACCAAATCCCCCTCCGATAAAAGCCAGCTGACCATACCGATACAAACGTGACAACATGCCGATACCGTCAATCACAATAATTTTTGCATCTGCAGAGGGTGACTCCGTGTATTCAGAATATCTTACTGCCCGTGTACCAAGCGATGCCACCAACCGGTCAATCCTTTCCCGGTGTACTTCGTGCGGAGCAATGATGAATTTCAGGTCGCACTTGTTATCGCTGATCAGGGATCCAACCAGGGTCTCATCTTTGGGCCATGTACTCCCTGCCACCATCACAGGATTGCCATTTGCAAATCGCTCAATTTCAGGAAAACTTCCGGGATGCCGGCTAAGATGATAAACCCGGTCAAAACGGGTATCTCCGCTTACCTCAGCCTGCTTAATTCCATAACGGGCCAACAGACTCCGCGAACCCTCATCCTGGACAAAAAAACGGGTCACATGACACAATTGTTTCCTGAACCAGCCTCCGTAGAAGCGAAAAAAATGCTGGTTTTCGCGAAAAATCGCAGATATGATCAGCACGGGGATACCGCGGCGGGCCAAACCCGCCAGATAGTTGAACCAAAACTCATATTTCACAAAGACGGCCATTTCAGGCTGCCATGTATCCAGGAAAGATTTCACATTGGAAGCGGTATCCATGGGAAGGTAAAACACATGATCCGCTCCTGTATAATCTTTCCTGATCTCGTAACCGCTTGGTGAAAAAAAAGTAAGCAGTATGCACCATTCAGGATGCAGCTCGCGGAAACGCTCTATTACCGGCCGTCCCTGCTCAAACTCCCCCAGTGAGGCACAATGAAACCAGATCGTCCGTCCACGATCCGGGGGTGTACCCGGGAGGGCAAGCTGACCGGCGGCTTCCTGCATCTTCGGCAACAATCTCCTGCGTCCGCGCAGCCACTGCCTGGCCTTAACAGAGAACAGTGATGCGACCCGTATCATAAACAGATACAGATACAGGGAGAAATTGTATAAAATGCGCATATTGTTTGGAATTGCCTGCCAAAGATAAGGAAAGTTCAATCGTCGAAAAAGTTGAAAGAAGGGTTTGACAGGGAGCGATAATTTTTATCTTTGTGACCGCAGGTTAATGATAAACAGCGCCCAGGGAAAATATTCAGCAGTTTGCCATAATTACTTTTTTACCCGGGCACACCTTTACTCAGAACGGGCCATTGTTTTTTGGTCATGCACTGTTTTCAGGATACACAATTGTTATTAACAGAAAAGAGATACTATGGAAAAAATTCAAATGGTCGACCTGAAGCGGCAGTACGAAAAGATTCAGCCGGAAATTGACAAAGCTGTGCTGGACGTTATACGGTCCACGCAATACATCAACGGACCAGAGGTACATGCTTTCCGTGAAGAGCTGGAGAATTACCTGGATGTTAAACATGTTATACCTTGCGCAAACGGCACTGATGCCCTGCAGGTGGCCATGATGGCTTTAGACCTCAAGCCCGGGGATGAAGTGATTACCACCTCCTTTACTTTTGTGGCCACCGTGGAAGTCATTGCCCTCCTCGGACTCACACCAGTGCTCGTTGACGTGGTTCCCGGCACCTTCAACATGGATCCGGAAGCTTTCCGCAAGGCAATTACCCCAAAAACAAAAGCGGTGGTTCCGGTACACCTTTTCGGACAAAGCGTGCACATGGATCCTGTTCTTGATACTGCACAGGAACATGGCCTGCATATTATTGAGGACAACGCCCAGGCCATCGGATCAGACTATATCCATGCTGACGGGAAGCGGCAAAAAACCGGAACAATCGGCCATATCGGATGCACTTCGTTTTTCCCCGCCAAAAACCTGGGTTGCTACGGAGATGGCGGAGCCCTGTTCACCAATGACGATGAACTGGCCAAAAAGCTGAGGGTGATCGTAAATCATGGCATGGAAACCCGTTATTATCACGACAGCGTAGGGGTAAACTCGAGGCTTGACAGCATCCAGGCGGCCATCCTGCGCATCAAGCTCCGGCGGTTAGACGACTATGCATCTGCCCGGAGAAAGGCTGCCGATTACTATGATGAGGCTTTCAGGGATCACCCCGGGCTTGTCACTCCTGAACGAAGCCCGTTTTCAACCCATGTGTTTCACCAGTATACGCTGAAAACACTGGGTATTGACCGGTTTGCCCTGCAGGAGTATCTGAAAGGAAAAGAAATCCCGGCCACGGTGTACTACCCCGTACCGATGCACATGCAAAAGGCCTATGATGACCCCCGCTACAAAGAAGGGGATTTCCCGGTAACAGAAGAGCTGAGCCGGCAGGTGATTTCCCTGCCCATGCATACCGAGCTGGATGAAGAGCAGCTGGCATATATTACTGAAAATGTATTGTCGTTCTTTAAAGAAAAGGCATGAGTACAGAAAAACCGCAACAAGACTATTTCAGCCATGAAACGGCGGTCATTGA
>PWGY01000264.1 GCA_003554665.1 Bacteroidales bacterium
GCTGTATGCGGACATCACCATCACCTGCACATCCGATGACTGCTTCCTGATCTCCCGGATCATTTCCAGCCCGTTCATGATTGGCATACTGATGTCTGTAATAATCAGATCCGGGCGGTGCTCCCGAAATAATTCAAGCCCTTCCTGCCCGTTTTCTGCAACAAAAAACTGTTCTGCACGATTTCTCAGCCTCTTCTGATAAAGGTTTCGCACCGACTCATTGTCCTCCACAAACAACAGAGAAATATTGTGAGGCAGGTGGGAATCCTTGTGAGGGTCAAAGCTCTCCATACTCTGATTTTTCTGATTATAAATACCTGGCGATCAGCTCCATCAAATCCTTTATCTCAAAAGGCTTGGAAATATAATCATCACATCCCGCCCTGACACTTTCTTCGCGATCACCATCCATGGCATAGGATGTCTGGGTAATTACGGGCAAGCCGGGTCGCATTTTTTTGATTTGCCGGGTAGCTTCATACCCATCCATTATTGGCATTCGAACATCCATCAAGACCAGGTCTATTTGTTGATCTTTTCTGCATTCCTCCACAGCTTCCTGACCGTTTTTCGCCCACACCAAATCCACTTCGGTCTTCTTCAGTGCAGTTTTAATCAGCAGATAGTTGGTTGAAACGTCTTCTGCCACAAGTATTACTTTATTGCTCCAGTTGGTATTCATGGTGGTATTATCTGCTTTTAAATATTTAAATAACGGCTGGGTTCCCTGCTGAAACGGAATGGTAAAATTGAATGTGGTCCCCTCTCCGGGAGTACTGTCAACCCATATTTTTCCTCCCATAAGTTGCACAAATGCTTCTGAGATGGCCAACCCCAATCCGGCACCTTCAAATTCAGGGCGATGGGTCAGGTTTGCCTGCATAAACCGGTTGAATATATCTTCCTGGTCCTCTTCCTTGATCCCCACACCAGTATCTTTCACGTAACACAACAAGCTGTGGGTTCGCAACACATAACCCACCTCAACCATCCCCTTATTGGTGAACTTAAAGGCGTTGCTTATCAAGTTGATGAATATCTGTTTCAGCCGGGTGCGGTCGGCAATGACCACATCATCCCCTTCCTCCAGACTTTTATAGATATTCAGCTTAATCTTCCCTTCCTGGACCTTGTTGTTGTTACGAAACAGCACACTGGCCTCATCAATAAGGTGGTTAAGGGAAAATTCACTGTTCTGAATATTGAGCATCCCCACCTCTATCTTGGAAAGATCAATGATATCATTGATCAAAGATAAAAGATGTGTCCCGTTTTTATTGATGATTTCCACAAACTCTTTACGCTCTTCATCATCTTCGGCTTCCAGTAAAAGCTGCGAAAAGCCAAGAATACCATTCATGGGAGTACGGATCTCATGACTCATATTGGCCAGAAAGGCAGATTTCAGCTTGTCCGATTGTTCTGCTTGCTCCTTGGCTTTCTGCAATTGAGCAGTACGGTCCTGAACCTTTTTTTCAAGAGTGGCATTGATTTCCTCCACTTCGGCCTTCCTGTCATCAAGTTCCCGGTTAAGATAAAAATCTCGCCGGGCAAAGTATTCAATGTTGTAGGCAGCAAACATCCCAATCAGGTTGGCCGCAATGTAAAAAAAATTGTTGTTGACGATCAGCTCCGTATCGGAGCCTGAAAAAAATATGGCGCCGATATTATAAACGATTACGGTCAGCCAACCGGCGATGGTGGCGTAAAAAAACCGCAGTTTAATAAAAAAGTATCCGGCGGAAAAAATCAGCATCATCCCGCCGTAATAAGCGTAATTCTCCGGTTCCGCAACCAGCATGAGGGTAATTCCGGTTCCGGCCACAACAAACGAAATCAGCAGCAGGGACTGCCAGTATTTTTGAAAAAACGGGAAAAAGGAGAGGATAAGCACCAATAAAAAGACAGGAATCACTACCGCGAAACGAATCAGGTAGAAAGACTGCTTCAGTTCCGGAACAATAATGGAATCAAGAAACCCGAAACCACCATACAATAAAATCAGGAGCAGAAAAGCAGTCCGGAATTGCAAAAGGGAATCCCTGAAGTAGCTATTTAAAAACTCCGGCTCCCGGCCGTCACGGAACGCAAGGGTAAAAGGGTTGAGATTAATTTCTTCAGCCCCATTGTGACGCTGCTTGAATAAAGACGAAGCCAGACTATTCACTACGGTAAATTATTGCAGGTTTGAAAGCAATACCTGAAAAACAAAAATACGAGTTTTTCTCAGAATCCCGCCATTTACAGAGATAAAGCTGCAAAATTGGTTTGGGCACTTCAAATCTAAAGAACAGATCCCCTTTTTCCTTATATTTGCCCCTTATTTTTCAATTCGCAAATCTGCATAACATCTATATATCATGCTGGCTCAGACATTCTTTGAAGTTTTTTACGCAAATATTATGGCCACCACCTGGCTGGAGCTTGTGGCGGTTGCTTTCGGCATATTAAGTGTATGGTTTGCCAGGCAGGCCAACCTGCTGGTTTACCCTACCGGAATTATCAGCACCGTAATTTATATATACATATGCTTCAACATTCAGCTTTATGCCGACATGGGGATCAACCTGTTTTACGCAAGCATGAGTGTATACGGCTGGTATGTGTGGACCCGGAAAGATGACCAGAAACGACATATTCCAATACGCTGGAACACCAGGAAGCAACAGGCAATCGGGCTGGCCCTTATCCCCGTCCTGTATGTGATTATTTTCGCACTTCTGTACGTTTTTAAACAGGACGATCCGGAGTACATGAACTCATTCATTCCTTACGTGGATTCTTTCACCACAGCCATTTTCCTGATTGGTATGTGGTATATGGCCCGGAAGAGAATCGAAAACTGGATCTACTGGATCGCGGGAAACATCATATCGGTCCCCCTTTATTTTGTCAAGGGATTGGTTTTCACGAGCTTCCAGTTTTCTATCTTCCTGGTTCTGGCAGTATTGGGACTGCTTCAATGGATTAAAATGTACAACGAAGGCCGAGCCCGTGAGCAAAAATTCATTGATGACATCATTCCCATTCAACCTGAGAAGCAAGAATAAATGCCGGGGTATTTGGTCCCGACCATTTTTAAGGCCCGGTCATCACCTCATCCTGGTCATCACCACATGAAGCATAATCCATAAGCTTGGCGCAGGGGATCACTCAACACGGCGGTTAAATTCGTTCATGGTCCGCGCCACACCCTGCAACCCGAAACTGAGCACCATTTCGCAGCAGGTCTCAATCTTCGGACCGATCAGCTCCATTTCCTCAGGCGTCCACTTGCCCAGAACGTATTGAGACTGAAAACCCCTCGGGTAATCATCTCCAATACCGAAACGCAACCGGGCAAAGTTGCTTATTCCCAGGGAATCGATAATGTCCGACAGTCCGTTGTGGCCACCAGGGCCACCTTTAGGACGAAGCCTGAGTGTGCCCATTGGCAGGGCCACATCATCGGCGATCACCAACAGGTTCTCCAGTGGTATCTTTTCCTTGTTCATCCAGTAGAGCACCGGCCGGCCGCTGCGATTCATAAACGTGGATGGTTTCAGCATAAAAAAGCTGCGCCCCTTGTGGCGAAACGAGGCCATGTCTCCGTAGCGGGCCGGAGAAAAAACCACTCCACGCTTTTCCGCCAACCTGTCAACCACCATAAACCCGATATTATGTCGGGTGCGTTCATATTCAGGGCCAATATTTCCAAGTCCGGCAATCAGGTACTTCATCAGAACTTTTTTTCAAAAATAAACAAATAAGGCATA
>PWGY01000176.1 GCA_003554665.1 Bacteroidales bacterium
AAGGGGTGAAAAATCCAGACAGGTAACGGCTGTGTTGGTGTTTAATCCCCTGCAAAAAGGCTGCAAAGTTACAATTTTTTCTTAATACCGCTCAACTATTTCTCAATATAATCCCTTCTGATAATAAATTTTGTCAGAATGGGTAACTTCTGTGCTCCAAGGCGCATGGCCTCTTTGGCTGTTTCCATGGTTACCCCGTCAGATTCAAAAAGAATGCGGCCGGGTGAAACACGGGCTACGAAAAATTCCGGAGCACCTTTCCCTTTACCCATACGAACCTCTGCAGGTTTTTTGGTAATGGGTTTATCAGGGAAAATACGGATCCACAGCTGACCTTCACGTTTCATCCGACGCGTGATGGCCTGACGGGCAGCTTCAATCTGACGACCGGTTACCCAGCTCTCCTCCAGGGCTTTCATTCCAAAAGAGCCAAACGCCAGTTCAGCGCCACGCTTGGTATTGCCCTTCATGCGGCCCTTCTGCTGCTTCCTGAATTTGGTTTTCTTAGGCTGTAACATTATTCAACACTTTTCTTGATTGACACTTCAATGGCTTATTATTTCTTTCTTCTGCCGCCAAAACGGCCGCCACCTCCGGCTCTGCCTTTGGCAGGCTGCTCTTCGATGAATGGCGTCAGGTCAGGCTTGCCAAAAATTTCTCCCTTACAGATCCAAACCTTTATACCGATACGACCATAGGTTGTATGGGCTTCCACAGAAGCAAAGTCGATATCAGCACGCAATGTATGTAGTGGAATACGACCTTCCTTATAGGTCTCCGTACGGGCCATTTCAGCTCCACCCAGTCTTCCGCTGACAGTGACCTTGATACCCTCTGCCCCAAGGCGAATTGTCGAAGAAATGGCGGTTTTTACAGCACGACGGAAAGATATTCTTCCTTCGATTTGTTTCGCCACATTCTGAGCAACCAGGAAAGCATCCAGTTCAGGACGTTTGATCTCACTGATATTGATTTGTATCTCCTTCTGGGTAAGTTTCTTCAGCTCTTCCTTCAGTTTGTCAACTTCCTGGCCACCTTTCCCGATGATAATGCCGGGGCGGGCAGTATTGATATTTACCGTCACAAGCTTCAGTGTCCTTTCAATATAAATCTTGGAAACACCAGCCTTTGATAACCGGGCATGGAGGTATTTGCGGATCTTATCGTCTTCGACCAGTTTGGATGCATACTTATTGCCCCCGTACCAGTTGGACTCCCATCCTTTTATGACACCAAGCCTGAAGCCGGTTGGATTTGTCTTCTGTCCCATCTGAGAATTATTTATTCGTTTGTACTTTTACTATCTACATAAATCGTCACGTGATTGGACCTTTTACGGATACGGTGAGCCCGGCCCTGGGGTGCAGGACGAAGCCTTTTCAGCATGCGCGCACCGTCAACATGAATGGCCTTCACATAAAGGTTGCTGTCTTCCAGCCGCACCCCCTCATTCTTATTCTGCCAATTGGCAATGGCTGAAAGCAGAAGCCTTTCCAGTCGTTCAGCAGCCTCTTTCTTGGTATACTTCAGCATAGCCAACGCCTTGTTCACCTCCTGTCCGCGGATCATATCCGCCACAAGACGCATTTTCCGGGGAGAAGTGGGGCAATTCCTCAAACTTGCGTAATACTGGGTTTTTCGCTCCTCCTTGAGCCTTTCAGCCCTGATATGTTTTCTTAATCCCATTGTTACAATCCTTTATTTTTTGGCTTTATCTTTTTTACCTGCGTGACCGCGGAACTGGCGGGTAGGGGCAAACTCGCCCAACTTATGCCCAACCATGTTTTCGGTTATGTACACGGGAATAAACTTGTTCCCGTTGTGAACAGCAATGGTGAGCCCGACAAACTCCGGGGAAATCATGGAAGCTCTGGACCAGGTTTTTATCACAGACTTTTTGCTGCTGCCAGCCATGGTCAGAACTTTTTTCTCCAGCTTGTAATGTATATAAGGTCCTTTTTTTAATGAACGACTCATATCAATGTAATTTTCCAGATTAAAAACTGCTTATTTTTTCCTTCTTTCCAGGATGAGCCTGTTGGAAGCCTTCTTCCGGTTACGTGTTTTATAACCTTTAGCGGGCAATCCTTTTCTGCTCCTGGGATGACCACCGGCTGCACGGCCTTCACCACCACCCATGGGATGGTCAACAGGGTTCATCACAACCGGACGGGTACGCGGTCGGTGTCCAAGCCAGCGACTGCGACCTGCCTTACCGGACATCTCATGCATATGATCGGGATTTGATGTGGTTCCGATTGTCGCCTTGCAGGTAACAAGTACCATGCGAATCTCTCCTGAAGGAAGTTTCAGCGCAGCATACTTTCCTTCTCTGGAAGTAAGCTGGGCGTAGGTACCGGCGCTCCGTGCCATTTTCCCACCCTGGCCTGGCTGAAGTTCGATGTTGTGAACAACAGTACCGAGCGGAATGTCACGCAGAAACAGCGCATTGCCCACATCAGGGGTAGCCTTCTCGCCCGACATGATGGTCTGGCCTGCCTGCAGTCCGTTGGGGGCAATGATGTAGCGTTTCTCACCATCGGCATAAAACAGCAACGCGATACGGGCCGACCGGTTCGGATCATACTCAATGCTCTTTACCGTAGCCGGCACCCCGTCCTTATTACGTTTAAAATCAATCGCGCGATAGCGCTTTTTATGACCACCGCCAATGTACCGCATGGTCATCTTACCCTGGTTGTTCCTTCCTCCGGATTTATGCGACCCTTTGGTCAGTCGCTTTTCCGGTTTGGGTACAGTAATATCGTCAAAAGCACTGATCAGTTTATTACGCTGCCCAGGTGTTGTCGGTTTGAATTTCTTTAACGCCATAAATCCTTATATGTTGCTGTAAAAATCAATGGTTTCACCATCGCGTAAAGTGACGATGGCCTTTTTAAAATTATTTTTTTTGCCAGTCTGAAAGCCGGTTCTGGTATAACGCATGGAGCGTTTGCCAAGATAGACCATGGTGTTTACTGAGGCTACCGAAACCTCATACATATCTTCCACTGCCTTTTTGATCTGTGACTTACTGGCTCGCCTGTCAACGATGAAGCCGTAGCGGCTGGGATATTTTTCCGTAACCGCAGTCATCTTTTCGGTAATTAATGGCTTGATTAAAACTTCCATCTTGATGTATGTTTGGGGTCGATCTTTTTCCAACCCGTTACCTTAAAATATTACTGTTTCTCTAAAATGTTCTCCAGCTCTTTTACTGTACCCTCAACAAAAACCAAGCGATCGGCATTAAGGATCATATAAGTGTTGAGCTGATCGGCACGAACAACGAAGGCCCGCGGAATATTTCTTGAAGACAGCTGGATTGCCCTGTCATTTTCAGGTAAAACCAAAAGGGTTTTTTTCCCGTCCAGTTCAAAACTCCTGAGAATCTCGAAGTATCTTTTTGTGTTGGGTTCTTCAATGGAAAAATCCTCAAGCACCAGAAGGTTATCTTCTTTGGCCTTATATGAAAGTGCGGACTTCCTGGCCAGTTGCTTAACCTTCTTGTTTACTTTAAAAGAGTAATCCCTCGGCTGGGGCCCGAAAGTCACACCACCACCACGGAGCAGCGGAGACTTAATATCCCCGATCCTGGCAGCACCGGTACCTTTCTGACGGCGAAGCTTCTTCGTACTCCCTTTTATTTCACCGCGCTCTTTGGTTTTATGGGTTCCCTGACGACGATTCGCCATATGCTGTTTCACATCGAGATAAATCGCGTGGTCATTGGGTGTGATCCCAAAAA
>PWGY01000067.1 GCA_003554665.1 Bacteroidales bacterium
ATCAGCCACCTTGTTTCGAGCCCCGCTTTCGGCTTGGCCTGGCAGATACCATCTTTGCGAGTCATGTCGATGTTCATATCAGGGAAATCATCCTGGATGGAAACAGGCTGACACGCGACCGTATCGTTCACAGGGAACTGCTTTTTCAGCCCGGAGACAGCCTTCCGGCCGAGAAATTCGGCCGGCGCCTTGAGGCAGGAAGGTTGAACCTGATGAATACGGCTCTTTTTAATTTTGTGGAAACCGAGGTAGATCATTCCGGTTTCCCGGATCTGGTTGTTACATATAGTTTCGTGGAAAGGTGGAATATATGGCCGGTTCCGGTCTTTGAGCTTGATGAACCCAATCTGAATCAATGGCTGGAAGATCCTTCGCTCTCCAAATTCAATTACGGGATCCGTGCCGTCGCCACCAACCTTACGGGGCGCAATGAGCGTTTTCAGCTTCAGGCTAAAATGGGCAACGTGCAAAGTTTCAATCTTTTACTTTACACCCCTTACATTAACCGGGATCAAACCATCGGACTGGGATTCCGATACGGCATGAACAGAACCAGGGAGCGCGCCTATTCCACCCTCAACAATGAACGGCAATTCCTGCGCCTCGACAACGGCTACGTAGCAAACGAGTATTTCGTAGCTGTCCACACAAACATCCGTCCCAAATTATACAACAATCACCGTTTTGAACTTGGCTATCATTATCACCAGTATTCAGACACCCTTCTGACACTGAACCCCCGGTTCGGGCCAGGCGGGCGAAATGAGTTTTCATTTTTCAGCGCCAGTTATGAGTTCAGCCGCGACCGCAGAGACATCGTCGCATATCCGCTTGACGGTTTCTTTTATAAGGTGGGAATTGAAAGAAAAGGTTTCGGACTGCTCAGCGATGAAAACATGGACGTCACATCGCTGGAAGCAGAAGTTCAGCACTACATCGGCATTGCGCCGAGATGGTACACCGCCTGGAGTGCAAAAGTTAAATGGAGCGAAGGCAGCACCCTATCATATTTTGACCAGGAGGGCCTTGGTTACCTGCACTCACTCGTCCGCGGCTATGAAAACTATATCATCGACGGACACCGGTATTTTGTACTCAAATCAAACCTCAAGTATGAACTCATCCCGCAACAGGTCATACAGCTGCCATTCATCTCTTCAGAAAAATTTTCGCTGGTCCACTATGCCCTCTATGCCAATTTCTTTGTGGATGCCGGTTTTCTGACAGACAGGCTTTTCAGTGAAAACAACCCGCTTTCCAATGCATGGCTGGGTGGAGCAGGCTTTGGTATTGACCTGGTTACCTACTACGACAATGTACTTCGCACCGAGTTTACCATGAACCGGCATGGTAAGGGAGGGGTTTTCTTTCACATGGTCGCTCCTATATAAACATGTGACCCCTTCGGGGTCAGCCATGTCAGGTGGATGCAGGGCTATGGCACTGCTCACTGTGGGGGTGACCCTTGACCCCCGGTAACGAGTGACCCCTGCGGGGTCAGTCGCATGAGGTGGATGCAGGGCAACGGATACTGCTCGCCGGGGGTAACGTTTGACCACCGGTAACGGATGCCCCCTGCAGGGTCACATGCGTGTTTCCTGGCTCAGGTGCCGGCGGGAAAAGAAAGCCCCGGACCGTGCGGTCGTGAGGTGCGTGCCACGGTTCAGGTACCGGCGATAGCGATCAAGTGGTCTGCCCGGAGTCGGACCCGGAAGCCCTGCAAAATATCAAACGATTGCGGAGATTTTTTACCTGTAAATGGTGACCCAGAGCAGGTTATACTAGGTTTTGTACAGAAAATTTTTTTACCTTTAACCTTCTTAAGTTAGCCGGGGAAGGCAGTTGCTGTGATCATGCAATTGGAACATCGCGTTCATGCAACCGGACATCATGTTCGTTCAACTGAACATGGCAATCATGCAACCGATAATTGTGACCATGCAATTGGCCATCCTTCGTGTTATAAGCAACAACAAAATAATTCAGTTAACAATTTAACCTGACTTCAAAATGATAAAGACCAGGCCGCGTTTTACCTTTTGGCAAATATGGAACATGACCTTCGGCTTTTTGGGCATTCAGTTTGGGTTTGCCCTGCAGAACGCGAATGTGAGCCGGATTTTCGAGACCCTCGGAGCCCAGGTGGAAGCAATCCCCATACTGTGGATCGCCGCCCCTGTTACAGGTCTGATCGTGCAACCCATTGTCGGATACATGAGCGACAACACCTGGACACGACTCGGACGAAGAAGGCCCTACTTCCTGTTTGGGGCCATTGGCGCATCCATTGCACTCATCCTGCTACCCACGGCCCCCCTCCTGTGGATCGCCGTGGGGATATTCTGGATCCTCGGTGCCAGCATCGACATGTGTATGGAACCCTTCAGGGCCTTTGTGGGAGACAACCTTCCCCCTGATCAGCGCAATAAAGGCTTTGCCATGCAGAGTTTCTTTATCGGGACGGGTTCCGTGGTTGCCTCCATGCTTCCGTGGATTCTTACCAACGGCTTTGGAGTGGCCAACACGGCTCCCGAAGGACAGGTACCCCCCTCGGTGCGGCTTGCTTTTCTGATTGGTGGTATTGTATTTTTCGGTGCCGTGGCCTGGACGGTTTTCCGCTCCCGCGAATACACCCCCGAGCAACTCAGAGAATTTGAAGAGCTGGAAAAAGGAGCCGACAGGGTGGCCCAGGATCACAAAGCCGGGGAATTGCTTCCCTATACGCGCTTCAGCAGGCCTTCCCTCCTGTGGATCTTGCTCGGAGCCATCCTGACTTTTCTGGTATTCCGCTATGAATTCATCCGAAGCGACCTTTACATCCTCAGCATCGGCGCTATCCTTTTCGGTTTGGTGCAGTTTATTACCGGAGCCCTGATCAAACGCAAAACCACCAACAACGGGTTTGTGACCGTGATCAATGACCTGTTCCGCATGCCCAAAACCATGGGGCAGCTGGCAGTTGTACAGTTTTTCTCATGGGTGGGGTTATTCACCCTCTGGACATTCGGAACCCCGGGTGTTACCAGTCACCATTACGACATGAAACTCCAGCCTGAGCACGTCAACACCCTGGTGAGCATATCCCGGGATATGGAAGCAGAACCACAGGATGCCTGGGAGGCCAGGCTGCCTGCCATACAGGAAGATCTTGACCTTTACGAAACCGCCATCGATGAGGGAGCCTCAGAAGTGGTGGCCTCCATGCGGGTCGTACGATTTTTCCGGCAACATGCAGAAAGGGTTAACCTGCCGGCAACAGAGCGACAGCGACTGGACGAAATCGACCGGGAATACAATGAAGGAGCCAACTGGGTGGGCGTATTGTTTGCTGTCTACAACGGGTTTGCAGCCCTGATTGCCTTCCTCCTTCCTGTTATTGCCAAAAAAACCAACCGGAGATACACCCACGCCATGGCCCTTGTTTTCGGGTCGCTGGGGTACCTGAGCATCCTGGTTGTGCCGAATCCCAACTGGATCGTTCTTTCCATGCTTGGGGTAGGCATCGCCTGGGCAAGCATCCTGGCCATGCCATACGCCATCCTGACCGGGTCGCTGCCATCACACAAAATGGGCACCTACATGGGGCTTTTCAATATCTTCATTGTGATGCCGCAGATTGTCGCCGCCAGCATCCTTGGCTCATTCATCAGCATCGTGGCACCCGGTCAGCCCATTTTCGGACTGGTTTTCGGGGGAATATCATTGTTCATCGGAGCCATCATGATGATCTTTGTGGTGC
>PWGY01000015.1 GCA_003554665.1 Bacteroidales bacterium
CCATTGCCGTAGGTATCCTGCGGAAGCGCCTCCATGTGAGCTTCCCCGGTGAAATATTTGCTGATATTTTGGTTTTTTTGAATAACACGGTCGTAAAGATGGGCAAATTTAGTAAACAATCTGAATTTTCCGCTGTTAGGGTGTACAGCGAATGCGCAGACAACCGTATCTTTGTTATTCCGAAACCTAAACCACATAATCAATGCAAGTATTTAGAAATATATTATTTGCTGCAATGTTAGTTGCGTTTTCCGGCACAACGTCCTTTGCTTCAGAGGTTGAAAATAAGGAGGTTCAGTGGTTGAGCATGGAGGAAGCTTTGCAGAAAACCGATTCAGAACCCCGTATGATTTTCGTGGAAGTTTACACCGACTGGTGCGGATTTTGTCAAAGAATGGATGCCGAAACATTTTCACACCCGGTTATTGCTTCTTACCTCAATGAAAACTTTTACCCGGTAAAACTTAATGCCGAACAGGAGGAACCCATTGAGTTCCGCGGCAGGGTTTACGAAAACAACAACCTTGGCGATCGTCGCCCCACCCACGACTTTGCCATTGCCATTTTACAGGGACAAATGAGCTATCCGTCTGTGGTGTTTTTTGATAAAGATGTTGAGCTGCTTACGGCCATTCCGGGTTTCAGGCCCCCGGCCAACATGGAGGCAGTACTTGCATTCTTTAACAAGGGCGTGTACGAAGAGACCAATGACCTGGAAGGGTTTATCCAGGATTTCGAGGGGCAGGCTGACAACTAAAGGTTTTTCGCCAATTACATGTGGTTGTGTTAACCAGCGAATAATTACCCTGGCGGGCACGCTGTTAACCAAAGGGTTTTTGCCCACTGATCATATTTCTTATGCGATCGGCATACCAATGGGTGATGACCGCATTGAAACTGTTCAGCCTGTGTGGTAAATCCGCGCCTTTTTGCTCCATGGATTCCTTCATGGGCAAAGTGAAGCGCCCGTAACACAGGTAATCGCGTTCAGCCATTCGTTTATGCCTGATCCCGGCAGGGATCAGTGGTTGAAGAAAATCCTTGGCCCTTTGCAATTTAAGATTTACCGGGGTTTCCCTGATCTCTTCCCTGTTATAATACACCCCCAGGGGAATGAAATAATTTTCTTCCAGCACTTCGTCATATAATTTCTTGTGGGAACGCAGCTCAAAGGGGAGTTCCCGGAAAAAGCCACGGAACTGCCGGTCCCATAATGGCAAGCGGAACTCGTACCCGAAAAAAGGAAACACCTCCGCGGAATTGAATACAAACAGGGAGAATTTTTCTTTCAGGTCCCAGTCTTCGGTGAAAACATCGTACCGCCTGTCGGTTGCCACATCCGGGGGGCGGTAATCGGCAAACCATTCTTTCAGTCTGTCGATAATGATTGCTTTCTGTTTCTTTTGCAGGGGGCAGAATTTGAAGTACCCGTTGAGCAGCCTTTGGGTTCTGTGCATCCTGCTTCTCCTGATGCGGATTGTTTTTTCGGTATAGCTACCTGCAATATAGTCGCCCGTATGACCGGGCAGAAATATGCTGTCATCAGGGATCAGTTTCTTTTCTTTCAGGGTTTTTACCGCGAAATAGTCCTGCAGGTAGGGCATGGATGACAGATTGCCGGAATAGCCTGTCCAGGCCAGAAACAAAGGATCCATTGTCAGTCCTTCGGCGGGAATGTCAGAATAGTTTACAAACTCCCAGTGGTAACCCAGTTGTTTTGCGACCTGCCGGCTGATCCGGGCCTCCTTGTTGGGTCTGCCGTAGGTCATGCAGACTACCTTTTCATAGCCCTGCATTTTCAGCATGCAGGCGATCAGCCTGGAATCGTATCCTCCGCTGAGCGGGACAACAGCGGTGCGTCCCTGAAGTGATTGAACCATGCGCCCGGACAAATCCTGAAGCAAATCCTGCAGGTCCTCTTTGAGGGCAGCAGCCGTTTTGCCGCTGAAGTGTTTTGGCAGAAAATATGAAAAGGTTTGACGGGTTGGCTTTTCATCGCTGCCGAACAGGAGTATTTCTGCAGCATTGGTTTTACAGATACCGGTAACAAGGGTGTCTTTTCCCATGACGAATCCTGCTGATAAAAACTCAGGGAGCACTCTGGCATTCAGATCAGGTTCGGGTACATGGCTCAGGAGTGCTTCTGCTGAATCTGATATTGTCCATTGCTTGCCCGATCTGGCATAAAAAAGGGGAAACATTCGCATGGGATCCACGCCAACGAGCAGTCCGGCCCTGGTGCGGATCAAAACAGACCAGGCTCCGTCAATGCGGCTCAGCAGGTTTGAGAGCTGCGCCATTGACTCCACACTCTCAAATTGCCGGGCTGCTGCCTTGCCTGTCATGAATTTGCCATCAGAATCCAGGAAGTACCCTTTAAAAGAAACTTTCCCGGTCTGGATCCACCCAAATCCGTTGTTGTATGTCAGCATGGTCTGAACCATCATTCGGGTTTAAAGTAAGTGGGTTATCCCGGTTCGTTGCTGCGTTTGCCTCCCGCCCTGTTTTCCGTGGCCAATGGTATTTCACCCGCCACTTCTTTGTACAGGGCTGCATATTGAGCTGCCACCGCCCCGGGGCTGAACCTGTCTGCGGCATACTCCCTGATTTGTGCCTGATCATAATCCCCGATACCGTCAATCATTTTGCGCATGGCACTGGCCAAAGCGGACGGGTCTCCCGGATCAACAAGAATACCTGTTTCGTCACAGATGATATGTTGCGGCCCCCCCGATCGGGTTGCAATTACAGGGAGGCCACATGCCATGGCTTCAATCAGTACCACCCCGAAAGCTTCGAAATAACTGGGCAGTACGAATGCATGGGCCTGGTGCAACCATTCCCTGACCTCCTTCCTTGAAAGCCCTCCCGTAAAACAGACCACATTGTTCAGGGATGCATCCTGTACGGCTTTTTCCAGTGATGCCTTTTCAGTGCCGGCGCCTCCGATGATCATTTGAAAACCCGGTTTGGTTTCATGCAGTATCCTGACGGCTTTGACCAGGGTTTGCATTCCCTTTTCCGGAACCAGATGGGCCAGTGAAAAAAAGGTGAATGCTCCTTGCGGACGACCTCCGGACCTGCATTGAAAAAAAGCAGTGTCTGTCAGGTTTGGTATGGTGAGTATATCATCTTTCGCTACGCCTGAGATACCGGCAATTTTCTCCTTCAGTGCATCACTTACAGCAACAATTCTATCGGCATTCTCAAAGGCCTCCCTGATCAATGGCATGTGCCAGTCTCTGAACAGTTTCCTGGCATGCGGGTTTGGTTCCACAAAGCGTCCGCGGTGTTCGGTCAGCACATAGGGGATCCCTGTGTTTTTCTTGATGGCAGCTGCAGCCACACCACCCCAAATGCTGCTGTGAACTTGCATCACGTCAGGCCTGCCATGTTTTTCAATGAATTGAAGGCCCAGTTGTTTCATCTTCCGGATCCATAAACGGGCATTGGGCCTTTCCATGAAGGGGATGATGGGGCAGGGGGTGCTGTATTCCCTGACTCCCTGATCAATGCCGGAAAAGATGTTTCCCCTTTTCCATAACAGCCCGGGGTTTTGTTTCAGGCTTTTCAGGTCAGGGGAAACGACCGATACTTCCATCCCGGCCTTTGAGAGCGCCCTGGCATGATCCCGGAAAAATGTGCCTCCCCTGGGCGGATACCAGGAAGGGATTACGAGCACAGATCGGTTATTCAGGGGAGGTTGCATGGGCCTTGTGTCGGATATTAATTTTTGAATGCGCGTTGACAAATGTCGGAAAAATAATGTATATTTGCACTCGCAATTAAACGGTGACTATAGCTCAGCTGGTTAGAGCACCAGATTGTGGTTCTGGGGGTCGTGGGTTCGAATCCCATTAGTCACCCTGACAGCCTCTCCGAAAGGAGGGGCTTTTTTTGTACATTTTTCCCAATTTGAATTAACTTTGCCGGATCAATCGACGGATATGGCATGCAACTCTCAGAGGTAAAGGCCTTTATTTGGAAAGATGTCCTGCTCGAATGGCGGCAACGGGCCACCATTGGCGGGGTGGTTTTATATCTCATTTCCACAGTTTTCGTAGCTTACCTGACTTTTGAGGGACTGGCTGACCTCCGGACATGGAATGCCCTGTTCTGGCTTATTTTACTGTTTACTGCCATTAATGCCATTCAGAAAAGTTTTATGCAGGAAAATGAAAGCCGGCATTTGTATTATTATACGCTGATCAGCGCACATGGGGTCATCAATGCGAAAATGATCTACAATGCGTTGCTTATGACTGTTCTAGGGCTGGCCGGATTGTTGGTGTTTCTCATGTTTATGGGAAACCCCATTGCATCCCCTGGCTTATTTCTGGTTAATATGATTCTGGGAACCATTGCTTTTTCATCGGTTCTGACGCTGATATCTGCCATTGCTTCAGGTAGCCGGAATAACTTTACCCTGATGGCCATACTGGGATTTCCCCTGGTTCTTCCCTTGCTGCTGGTACTGATAAGGGTTTCCGGCATGGCTCTTGAGGGTGCCTCCTTTGCAGCGGCTTCACCTGATCTGCTGGTACTGATTTTGCTGATCTGCATCACATTCATTCTGTCTAACCTTTTATTTCCTTATATTTGGAAAGAATAGCCAGCCAAACATGAAATCAATCACACACAAATGGTTGAAAATAGCCGGTGTCATATTGCTCGTTTATGTGATCGCAGGCGGTTTTCTTTTTGATGTCCCGGCATTGCCAGTGGTACAGCAAAGTATCCGGAATATTTATTTCCATGTGGGGATGTGGTTCGGTATGATGTTTATTCTGCTGATTTCACTTGGATACAGTGTCCGTTTCTTGCTTTACCGGCTTCCTGAAGATGACATGAAAGCCCTGTCGGCAGTCCGGACAGGATTGCTTTTCGGAACCCTTGGACTGCTTACCGGTATGATATGGGCCAAATTTACCTGGGGAGCTTTCTGGGTCAATGATCCGAAGCTGAACGGAGCTGCCGTGGGCATGCTTGTTTACCTGGCATACATAGTTTTGAGGGGCTCAGTTGAAGAAGAGGACAAAAGAGGCCGCCTGGCTGCTGTATACAACATATTTGCTTTTGTGCTCTTTTTTGTGTTTATCATGATTATTCCGCGAATGGCGGCAGCATCCATTCACCCAGGAACGGATGGAAACCCGGCCCTCTCTGTGGGTGACCTCGCCCCTGAAATGAGAAAAGTGTTTTTCCCGGCCATGGCCGGATGGTTTATTATGGCCTGGTGGCTCTATTCGCTTTTGTACCGAAGCACCCGAATTGATCATAAAATCTCTGAACTGAATAACAATTAACCAACAGAACGCATGGCTGAAGGAAAAATCATGGTGGTTGCTTTATTGCTGGTAATAATTTTTCTGGGTATCACGGCTTTTTTGTTTTACCTGGAAAAGCGTATCAGAGTTTCTGAAGCGAAGCTGAAAAAACTCGAAGAGGAAAGAAATACGAATAAGGAAAGATGATCCGGGGAAAGGCGATCCTATGAAAAAGTCACATGTGCTGGCACTGGTTTTTTTAGCCATTGCCATTGGTGCAATCATTGGAACGGTATATAATGCCGATACTTACGCGGTGTTTGCCGAGGCCCGGGCAAATCCCGAAAGGGAGTTCCATATCATTGGCGAATTGGTTAAAGAGCAGCCTGTAAAGGAGGAAGTGAGGGACAATGCACTGACGCTTACCTTTACCATGCGAGACAGCAGTGGAGAAGAGGCCGAAGTGCTTTATTTCGGCGGTAAGCCCCAGGATTTTGAACAATCGGATGAGGTTGTACTGATCGGAAAATATGAGGGTGACCGTTTTGTCGCCGGCAGTTTGTTGCTGAAGTGCCCTTCAAAATACAATCCCGAAGGCCTCAATGAAGACACGGATGAACCGCAGGAATATTTGTTTGACTGAAAAGATCCGTTACTACTTAACCCGTTCTGCGTAGGCTTTTGTCCGGGTATCAACTTTGATTTTTTCACCGGTTTCAATGAAAAGGGGAACATTCACTGTGGCACCGGTTTCAACGGTGGCTGCCTTGAGTGTATTGGTGGCGGTATCGCCTTTGACACCGGGTTCCGTGTAGGTAATTTCCAGTTGCACAAAAGGTGGCAGATCCACACTCAGTGGGGTTTCAGTATCAGCATGGTAGGTAATTTCCACCTCCTGTCCTTCTTTTAGTAACTCCGGAGCGTCAATCAGATGCTCTTCAATGCTTACCTGTTCAAAATCCGTGGTATGCATGAAATGATAGCCAATATCATCTTTATAAAGAAACTGGTAAGGCCTTCGCTCAACCCGTGCCACATTGATTTTTACACCTGCATTAAAAGTATGGGGCAGTACCTTGCCTGTTTTCAGGTTTTTTAACTTGGTGCGCACAAAGGCGCCTCCCTTGCCCGGTTTTACATGCTGGAATTCGACGATGGTGTAAAGTTCGTTATTCATTTCCAGGCATAAGCCATTACGGAAGTCAGATGTTGTTGCCATAGGCTGATATAAATCAACGGTTTTGGTGAAAATCGTCACAAAATTAATAAAAAAATCCCACTTTGTCTCCCGGTCCCCGTCCGTTAAGCTGGCAATTCCATCACAGGGTCATCCGGACCATATTCTTCGGGGTTATGATTGGATGCGATGACAATTGTTTTTGCCCTGCCATATGTTTCCAGGAGTTTTTGGTACCATTCCCTGGACTCTTTGTCCAGGTTCGTGCATGGTTCATCAAGGAGAACCAGCCCGGATGCGGGCAACAGTGCCAATACCAGCCTGACCCTTTGTTTCATTCCTGAGGAAAAATATTTGATAGCTTTGTGGCGGTTGGCTCTAAGTCCTGATAAATCAAGGATCTGATTGGTTTCGGTCCCTGCAGGAAAAGGTTTAAAGCGTTGATGAAAAGCAACCAACTCCGGAAAAGTGAATTCTTCAGTGGGTTCAAGGCCGGGCGCTGCCATTGCCACATATTTGTAGATCAAATCGGAGCCTAGCTGCCGGTTATCATGATGCCAGGAAATTTTACCCTCAGACGGGGTGCGGAAGCCGGCGATCATTTGCAGCAAGGTTGATTTTCCACTTCCGTTTTTTCCTGCAATGACCTGCCTTTTCCCGGGGCTGATCTGCAAGTCGATGCCCCGGAAGACCCATTGCCCCCGGAACTTTTTGCCGGTGCCTGATAGTTCGACCTGTATCATTCAGGCGACTTATTTCTCATTGTACGAATAGCCCTTCATGATTCCCCTGCTTGATTTGCTGATGAAGCTCAGGATCTCGTCCCTTTCGGGAGAAGCCGCTATCTCTGTTTCGATATAAGTCAACGACTGACTGACATTCATGTTCTTCAGGTAAATAATCCGGTAAATGTCCTGGATCTGGTTGATCTGTTCGCTGTTAAAACCTCGCCTGCGCAGACCGATGGAATTGATGCCCACAAAAGAAAGCGGGTCTCTGGCTGCCTTGGTATACGGGGGAACATCTTTGCGGACCAGTGATCCTCCCGATATCATCACATGCGTGCCAATGTTTACAAACTGATGAACGGCAGACAATCCGCCAAGAATCGCAAAGTCTTGCATGGTGATATGCCCCGCCAGGTTGGCTGCATTGGCAAGGATGCAGTGATTGCCGATCACGCAGTCGTGTGCAATATGTACATAAGCCATCAGGAGGCAATTGCTGCCAATCACTGTTTTGTTGCTTTCTTTTGTTCCCCGGTTAACGGTAACAAACTCGCGGATTGTGGTGTTGTCTCCGATCTCAACCGTGGTTTCCTCGCCTGCATATTTCAGATCCTGCGGAGCGGCACTGATTACTGCACCCGGAAAAATCTTACAGTTTTTTCCGATGCGTGCCCCTTCCATGATGGTGACATTGGAGCCGATCCAGGTTCCTTCACCGATTTCCACGTTTTTATGGATCGTCACAAAAGGTTCAATGACAACATTTCTGGCAATTTTTGCCTGTGGGTGGACGTAAGCTAATGGTTGGTTCATTGCAGTGGTTTATTTTTTGCTAATTTGTGCCATCATTTCAGCTTCCATTACAACATTGCTGCCAACATAGGCAACTCCGCGCATATGACAGATACCCCTTCTTACCGGTGCCATCAGGCTCATTCTGAACACAAGGGTATCGCCAGGCACAACTTTTTGTTTAAAACGTACATTATTGATTTTCAGAAAGTAGGTGTTGTAGTTTTCCGGGTCATTGACCGTTGACAGTACCAGAATTCCTCCTGCCTGTGCCATGGCTTCTATCTGCAGCACCCCCGGCATGACCGGTTCATTGGGGAAGTGACCTGCAAAGAAAGGCTCATTCATTGAAACACTTTTCACCGCAACCACCGATGAGTCGGTAACCTCAATGATTTTGTCCACCAGAAGAAAGGGCGGGCGGTGGGGCAGCATTCTTTTGATATCGTTGATGTCATAAACCGGTGGCTGATCGGGATTGTAAGAAGGGATCTGCTCCTGGTCGATGCGGGCCTTGATGTGCTTCTTGAGTAATTTTGCAAACAGTACGTTGGAAGCGTGACCCGGTTTGGAGGCAATGATGTGGCCCTTGATGGGCTTACCTGCCAGGCTCAGATCACCAACCATGTCGAGCAGTTTGTGACGTGCCGGCTCATTCGGGAAAGCCAGCTCCAGGTTGTTCAGTATTCCGTCATTGCGAACCTCCACGGTGGGTTTATTGAACACACCGGCCAGCCGGTCCAGCTCTTTTTGGGTAACCGGTCTGTCCACGAATACGATGGCATTGCTCAGATCTCCGCCTTTGATAAGGTTCTGGGAAAGCAGGAACTCCAGCTCATGCAGGAAAACAAAAGTCCGGCAGCCCGCAATCTCATCCCTGAACTCATTGACATGATTCATGCTCGCATGCTGATGACCAAGAACCTTTGACTCATAGTCGATCATGCAGCTTATTCGGTAATTTTCAGCTGGTACGGCGATGATCTCACAATCCTTTTCCTCATGATACATCCGTATGGGCTCCCTGATCTCAAAATAATCCCTGAAGGCATTTTGGGGCACGGTTCCCGCTTTCAGAATGGCATCGGTATATACCTTGCTGCTGCCGTCAAAGATTGGTGTTTCCTGGCAGTTTACCTCAATGACCGCATTGTCAACACCGGTTCCGGTGATGGCCGCCAGTACATGCTCGACGGTAAGTACCCTGATTCCGTCTTTTTCAAGGGTGGTTCCCCTTTCGGTTTCAGCAACCAACAGAGCATCTGCTTCAATAAAAGCATCTTCCCCGATATCGGTACGCAGAAAACGAATGCCTGAGTTTTCCGGGGCAGGCCTGATTGTCAGGTGAACGGTTTGTCCTGTATGTAGGCCGGCACCCTCAAGGGTCACAGGCTGTTTGAGTGTTTTTTGCTTTTCATTCATAACACAAAGGTTGAGATAATTGTCGCCGTATTCCGGAGAATGTTACCCGTCAGGGAAAACGAAACCAACGGAACGGGCCGGCAAATATAGCAACTATTTTTTCTGTTTTACTTCCTTTTCCAGTTCATCTATTCGCTTAACCAGTTTTTCGAAATTCCGGAAATAGATGAAGGCTTTGCGGTACTGGGATGCTTCCATGGCCGGTGACCCCATGATCGTCTGCCCGTCCGGTATGTTGGAAGGGACTCCTGCCTGGGCAGCCATCTTCACATTGTCGCCAATGGTAATGTGCCCGCTGATTCCGGCCTGACCTCCGATCATACAGTTTTTTCCGATCTTTGAGGAGCCGGCAACGCCAGATTGTGCAGCCATAACTGTGTTTTCACCAATGGTAACGTTATGACCGATCTGGATCAGATTGTCCAGTTTCACTCCTTGACGGATGATAGTGGACCCCATGGTTGCGCGGTCAATGGTTGTCCCTGCACCAATCTCCACATTGTCTTCGATGATCACGTTCCCGATCTGGGCCACCTTCATGTAATTGTTGTCGCTCTGGGGTGCAAACCCAAACCCGTCTGCACCGATCACGGCATTGGAATGAATGGTGCATCCGTTGCCAATCCGGCTATTGTCGTAGATCCTGGCTCCGCTGAATAATGTTGTTTCTTCACCAACCCTGGCCATGTCACCAATGTAGCAATGGGGGTGGATCCTGGCGCCTTTCCCGATCACAGCGCCATCCCCGATGTACACAAATTCCCCGATATACACGTCCGCCCCCACATCCGCCTTTGGAGAAATGAAAGCGAGCTCGGAAATGCCCGTTTTTTCAGGCATGCTGCTCTTATAGAGTTCCAGCAGTTTAGCCAGCGCACCATATGGATCCTTTACGCGGATCAGGGTGCTTTTTACCGGCTGTTCCGGGGAAAAATCTTCCCTCACAAGAACAATGGATGCGTTGGTTTTGTATATATGCTGGGTATAGGCGAGGTTAGCCAGAAAGGTAAGGGATCCGGGCTCTCCTTCTTCTATTTTGGCAATCCGGGATACCCTGACTTCGGGATCCCCCTCAAGCTCTCCTTTCAGAAATTCGGCAATCTGTCTGGCTGAAAATTCCATGCAATAATGTAAATAATTTGTAATATGTGCGGTCGCAAGTTACCAATATTTACCATGACCGCCAAGCAATTTTTGCCGGATAACCTTTGGTTTCCAGTCAGTGAAGGGGTTATTGCCTGTCAATCAGTAATTCCTTGGGGTAACAGACAAAGAATTTTTCCACCGGGTGGGACAGCATATTGATGTTTAACTGGTCACTGGCTTCTGCCACATCTTTTAACTGCCCGTTTTTTGAAAGGATCCAGATGTTTCCCGTACCCGGATCATATGCGTTATTCCTTGTAATTCCGCTCACTACGAGGTAGCCGGCCTCTTCTTCACCGGTTGCCAGCTGCTTCCGTATGGCATCCTGTTTCAGCTGCCTGAGGTAGGATTCGCTGAAAGGCACGGATCTGATCTCAATTCTGAAAAGTTTCCTTTCCACAATGCCGCGACTCATATAGCTCAGGATCCGGTCTTTATGTGTGGTCCAGCTCTTAATGGCTGCAAAAATATCATAGTCGTCAAGCAGGGCAAAATCCTCAAGCAGCCCCGGGTCAGCCTCAAAATTACTTTTGCGGTATTCCTTACCCAGGAATCTTTGCAGGGGAGGGGTGGCAAACAGATCTTCTCCTGCAGTGGCAAGCTCTTTGGCGCGTTTCAGAACCCCTGTCAGCATGGTTTCTGCAGCGATGACGGTTTTATGAAGATATACCTGCCAGTACATCAGGCGCCTGGCAATGATGAATTTTTCGATGCTGTATATCCCCTTCTCATCAATGACCAGGTTGTCGCCGGCAATATTGAGCATTTTAATGATGCGGTCCCAGCTGATCACCCCTTCAGAAACCCCTGTGAAAAAGCTGTCGCGGTTCAGGTAATCGAGCCTGTCCATATCGAGCTGGCTGGAAACAAGCTGATGGAGGTGCTTTTTGGGATGGGTGTCGCGGAAAATAGCCATTGCCTCCTCAAGATCAGCGGGAATCATCTGATTCAGTTTTCTCATGAACATGACCGTGAGATCTTCATGGCTGAGTCCTTCCACCAGCACCCTTTCCAGCGTATGGGAAAAAGGGCCGTGTCCGATGTCATGCAGCAAAATGGCCTGTGTAACCGCAAGGGCTTCGCTGTCGGCAATATCATGGCCTTTAAACCGCAAAATCTCAATGGCCTGCCCCATCAGGTACATACACCCCATGGCATGATGAAAACGGGTGTGCAGCGCACCCGGGTAAACCAGGTGAGAAAGCCCCAGTTGCTTGATATTCCGGAGTCGCTGAAAGTATGGTGTCTCAATGATGTCAAAAATGGATTCGTCCGGTATGTTAATGAACCCGTAAACCGGGTCGTTGAATATTTTTAGTTTATTGTTGGATGGCTGTTCCATGTCGCCGCTGTATAAATGGCTATTGTCAGTTTTTTTGGTTAAATTTGTATGATACGCAAAATACAAAAAATATGAGTGCAACCATTCTCTGGACCGATGACGAGATTGATCTGCTGAAACCACATATACTCTTTCTTGAAAATAAAGGTTACCGGGTTTTGACCGCATCCAGCGGTTCAGAAGCACTTGACCTGGTCGGTGACAATGAGATTGATATTATTTTTCTGGATGAAAACATGCCGGGGCTTAGCGGCATAGAAACCCTTGAACGCCTGAAGAGCCAGGTTCCGGGAATTCCGGTGGTGATGATCACCAAAAGTGAGGAAGAAACCGTTATGAACGATGCCATCGGGAGTAACATTGCCGACTACCTGATCAAGCCCGTGAACCCCAACCAGATCCTGTTGTCTCTAAAAAAGAACCTGGACAACCGCAAGCTTGTCAGCGAAAAAACCGGGATGGTTTACCAGCAACAGTTCAGGCAGATCGGCAGCAGTCTGTCTCCTTCCCTTTCTTTTGAGGAATGGGTTGATATTTACAGGCAGCTTGTATACTGGGAGCTGGAACTTGCCAAAGCAGATGATGAAAGCCTGTATGAGATTTTTCTGATGCAGAAAGCCGAAGCAAATAATGTATTTGCCCGCTTTGTGGAAAACAACTATGAAGACTGGCTGAAAGGCAGGTCAGAGGAAAAGCCTGTATTGTCTCACACATTGTTTCGTGAGAAATGTCTGCCCATCGTGAAAGAGCAAAAAAGGGTTTTTCTGATTCTGATAGATAACCTGAGGCTTGATCAGTGGAAAACCATTCAGCCCAAAATCGAAACCCTTTACAGAACGGTTCAGGAGGATACATACTGCAGCATTCTTCCCACCGCTACCCAGTATGCAAGAAATGCGCTGTTTTCCGGTTTAATGCCGGGTGAATTATACAAACGCTTTCCAAAATACTGGACCAAAGAATCGGACGAGGGTACAAGGAATCAGTACGAATCTGAGCTGCTGGCAGAGCAACTGAAGCGCCTGGGGAGCAACATCCCCTTTCAGTATCATAAAATCCTGAACCTGACTGCCGGTAAAAAATTGTCATCCTCACTCAGTGACCATTTGGGGGCAAAACTGAACGTACTGGTTTACAATTTTGTTGACATGCTTTCCCACTCACGTACCGATATGGAGGTGATCAAAGAGCTCGCTGACGACGAGGCGGCATACCGTTCAATTACACTGAGCTGGTTTGAGCACTCGCCCCTGTGGGAGATCATGCGTCAGCTGGCAGAGAAGCAGATCCCGGTGATCATCACCACCGATCACGGATCGATCAGGGTGCAGCATCCTACGAAAATTGTTGGTGATCGGAATACCAACACCAATCTGCGGTATAAAACAGGCAAAAGCCTTCAGTACAAGAAGGGGGAAGTGTTTGAGGTGAATAAGCCGGAAGATATTTTTCTTCCCCGTGAAAGCGTGAGTGCCAACTTTGTATTTGCCAAAGAAAACCGGTTTTTCGCCTATCCGAATAATTACAATTATTATGTCAATTATTACAGGGATACATTCCAGCACGGAGGAGTTTCCCTGGAGGAAATGCTGATCCCTTTTGTTTTCATGACTCCGAAATAAATGATCCTTATGACCCTATCATAAATGATCCCATACCATGACTCTCAACCCGATAATTCTCATACCCATGATCCTCATCCCTGATAAAGCAGTTTCATTATGAGCAGCATGAAAGAGTACAGTGTGCCGGATCTGTCTGAACTGGAAAATGTGGCGAGATCCCTGCTTGATGCTTTTCCCGGTCAAAGGGTTTTTGCTTTTTTCGGACCCATGGGCGTGGGGAAAACAACCTTTATCCAGGCTGTTTGCAAAGTGCTGGGTGCAACAGAGCACGCAAGCAGTCCCTCTTTCTCCATTGTGAACCACTATATGACCCAAACGGGCGACAGCCTGTATCACTTTGATTTTTACCGGATAAAATCGATAGAGGAAGCCTTCGATCTCGGATATGAAGATTACTTCTATTCTGGACACTACTGTTTCGTAGAGTGGCCGGAAAATGTTGGGAGCCTGCTTCCTGATGATTGTGTTGCTGTATATATGCAGGATGATCAGGTCAGGCGGATCATCCGTGCCGGCAAGTCGACCGCCGGTGTTTTCTGACCGCCTTCCTCAACAAATTGACTTATTGAAATGGCACATTCGGAATCAGAACAGAAGATGTTTTCACAGTCCTGGCATTTCGGGCCCAGGGAAGAGATGCTGGAGGTCCGGAAACGGAAAAACAACCTGATCATCGGTATTCCCCTGGAGACAGCCTATGACGAAAACAGGGTGGCGCTGGCTCCGGAAGCAGCCGAACTGCTTACCCGGCATGGTCATCAGATCCTGGTTCAGTCAAGGGCAGGAGAGAATTCGTTTTTTCCGGATGAAGCCTATGAAGCGGCCGGATGCCAGATTGTTTATTCAGCCGGTGAAGTTTTTCAGGCAGACATTGTGCTTAAAATTGCCCCGGTTTCTGATGAGGAAATGCAACTGGTCAGGTCCGGGCAGGTGATTTTTTCCACCGTAGCCCTTCCCATGCAAAAGACCGATTACTTCAGGGCCCTGATGCGTAAGAAAGTTACGGCCGTTGCTTTAGAATTGATCCGCGATAAAGCCAACACATTTCCCCTTGTGCGGGGGATGAGTGAAATTGCCGGAAATACCGCCATTCTGATTGCAGCAGAATATTTAAGCCATAAAGCATATGGCAAAGGCAGAATGTTCGGAGGCCTTTCAGGTATCACACCCACCGAGGTGGTTATACTTGGTGCAGGCACCGTCGGAGAGTCAGCGGTAAGGGCCGCAATTGGTCTTGGGGCCATGGTCAAGGTTTTTGATCCTTCGGTGTACAGACTGCGTCGCTTGCAAAACAATCTGAATACCAGGGTTTTTACTTCAATTATTCAACCCAGGGTGTTGCTCAAATCACTCATAACGGCTGATGTGGTGATTGGTGCCATTCATTCTTCATATGGGAGGACCCCGGTGATTGTGAGTGAAGACATGGTCGGCAAAATGAAAAGCGGAAGTGTGATCGTGGATGTGAGTATTGATCAGGGAGGCTGCGTGGAAACAAGTTCGGTGACCTCCCACAGCGATCCGGTTTTCAAGAAGCATGGTGTTACCCATTATTGCGTGCCCAATATTGCTTCCGGGGTTCCAAATACTGCCTCCTACGTGTTCAGTAATTTTTTCGCCCCAGTTCTGCTCACCATCGGAGAAGAAGGCGGTACGGAGAACATGCTGAAACGGGATCCGGGGGTGAGAAAAGGCGTTTATATGCTCAACGGAACCCTGACCAACCAGTACATCGGAGAAAATTTCCGCCTGCCCAGCCATGATATAGACCTTCTGATGGCGGCGTTTTAAGACTTCCCTGTCGGGGTTCTGACCTGCGCTGATGATGGCTTGCGGCTTACCGATAATGCTTTTCTGAAAAAAGACGGTATAAAAAAGCCCGGATCCGTTGTGAATCCGGGCTAAGTGACCAGGCTGGGGCTCGAACCCAGGACCCCATCCTTAAAAGGGACGTGCTCTACCAGCTGAGCTACCTAGTCAAAAAAACAGTGAGCGTTTCTGATAATAGTGTACATTGATGATATTGTACATTATACCTTAATATCTTGTGACCAGGCTGGGGCTCGAACCCAGGACCCCATCCTTAAAAGGGACGTGCTCTACCAACTGAGCTACCTAGTCATTTCATCGTTAAAAACCGAAAGAACGGCCAACACACAATAATCTATGTGTTTTTTCGAGTGTGCAAAGGTACTGCCTTAATTATAAAATACCAAGTTTTTTGGTAAAAAACCCAGGTGTGAGTAACATGTGACCCCGTTGGGGTCAAACCAACCAACAACCGCGCAGCTCCGTCCACTACTTTTGGGCAACCGCCACCACCCCAAGCCCATGAGAACCAACAACCAAGGCGCGCAGCGCCGCTAACCAACAACCAAGGGTGCGTAGCACCCGTCAACCGGAGGAGGCGAAGCCTCCGACAAACCAACAACCGCGCAGCTCCGTCCACGATTTATGGGCAACCCCCAGTGCCTCAG
>PWGY01000281.1 GCA_003554665.1 Bacteroidales bacterium
GACCTACCGCAGGCTGTTTTCCGATTCAGGTGACAAGTTGCAATACGGGGCAGGATTCACCGCCAAGATCAGGGATGCCAGGGTACGTTTGAGCAGCGATCAGCTGACCGACACCAAAGATGACTTTGGATTCGTGCCCCTGTTGCACCTGTTTGTCTCATACAGGCAGGGCCGGTGGATCGGAACATTTGAAGCCGACGGGCTCGCCGGAGGACCGGGAAGGGCATTTGACATTTACACCGGCATCGGCAGAAAAATCAGCGACAACATGACCATTCAGGCCGGATACCGCCTGCTGGAAGGAGGCGCTGATGTGGAGGAAGTGTACAATTTTACACTTATTCACTTTGCGGCGGTTGGAATTTACCTGGGGTTTTAGCCGTCAGCGCCCTGAATACCTCTAACCATGAAAGCTCCTTTCCTGTCATGAGGATAGAAAAGCGGAAAATCATGGCAGCAAGCATCCGCAGGAAATAAAAAGCAAGTGCCAGAACAGCGAAAGACCCGGCAACCTGCCACCATTCAACGCTGGAAACCGCAATCCTCACCGGCATGGCGGAAGCAGATGTCAGCGGAAACCACGACAAAAACACGGCAGGGGTTCCGTCCGGGTTGTTTAACACCAGCAACGATAAAACAACAAACAGAATTGGCACCATCATAAATGAGGTCTTGCCTGAATTGTTGGGGTCGTTTATGAGCGAAGCAACTGCTGCCAAAAAGGCATTCCAGAAAAGTATCCCCAGAATCGTAAAAAGCAGAAACAGTATAACCGTTGGTGCCAGCGACGGGAAATAAAGCGAGTCAAAAACAGAAAAAACCGAATACCCGGTAAATTGCGATACAAGCATGCCAGCCAGAATACCTATGATCGAATATGTGATAACTGAAGCAATTCCTGTGAGTGTAATGCCCAGTATTTTACCATCCATCCATCGTTGCGGCCTGATGGCAGATACAATCTGCTCGGTAATTTTGATTTGTTTCTCTCCCGTAATGGCAGTAAACTGATAGGCAAAGCTGACAAAAACCGCCAGCACCATCAGAATGGCAAAAGAAATGGCCACAATATTCCGGTTCCTCCTGAAGCTATCCTGAAAGTAAGTTTCTTCAAGGCTTGCTCCCTGAAAGATCTTTTCCAGGGTTTCTCCGCTTACTCCTTCCCTTTCCATATTCCGGAGCTGATCATATTCATCCAGGATGCCCTTCAGTGTCCCAAGCTGCCGGGGTTCTTCCCATGCATGCAGCAGAAAGGTATCTCCCTGCATTTGCAGGTATTTTCCTTCTTCGGTTTCTGAAATCCGCCCGATGTGCTTACCGGTTTCATCAGCAGGAAGCAGCGTTACCTCAAATGACTCCTGAAGCATGGAAATTAAATACTCATCGGTGTTATCAGCAACCACCAGCTCGGACTTGGTTTCCTCACCTGAAGCTGCATAGCGTCCCCCAAAAAAGCCGATACTGAAAATAAAGAGCATGACCACAATACCGATCAATTCATTTTTCGGTTTAAAAAAACGCCGAAACTCCCAAAGCGTAACTGTTATAATTTGACTGAATGGACTCATAGCTGATGGTTGTTAACTAAAGTAATAAAAATGTCATGCAAATTCCTTGAATGGCTTCTGATATGGGTTACCCCATCTGCTCCGGCCAGCTGGCTGAAAAACGGAGCCAGCCGTGTACCGCTCTGCAAAACAATCCGGGCAGTACCGGGATCTGTCCCTACAGCTGACTCAACCCCGTCAAAAGATTGGATCTCAGCGACCGGAACAGCATTTTTAAAAGTCACGTCCACCATGTGCTTATTTCCATAAGCTTTATAGATTTCAGACATGCTTCCATTGAACAGGCTTTCTCCCCGGTTTATCAGGCAGACTTTGTTGGCCAGTTTTTCAACCAGGGTCATCTGATGCGAACTAAGCAAAATGGTCATTCCCTGCTTATTGAGCTCCCTGATATAGTTGATAAATTTTTCCTGGTTTACAGGATCGAGGCCCGAAAATGGTTCATCAAGTATGGCAAAAGCCGGCTTGTGCAAGATGGATGAAATAAACTGAATTTTTTGTTGATTCCCTTTGGAAAGTGCCATTAGTTTCTCATTCGCCCTGTCAGCCAGATCAAGCCTTTCAAGCCATTCCATGGCAGCAGTTCTGGCTTCATTCTTTTGCATACCCCTGATAGATGCAAGATAAACCAGCGATCGAATTACAGGCAGATCAGTATACAGGCCCCTTTCCTCAGGCAGGTATCCAATCAGGGGCGGATCAGGCAAGGAAACCTGCTGTCCGTTGAAATACCATGCAATACTCCCACTATCGGCCCGGATCATGTCAAGCAAAATGCGTAGAGTCGTTGTTTTACCTGCTCCGTTTGGCCCAAGAAAAGCAAAGATATCTCCCCTGTCTACGGAAAAAGACAGGTCCCTGAGGGCCTGTACGGTTTTAAAACGCTTATTCAGTAAATCAATTCGCAGTACAGTTTCTTTCTCATTCATCGCTTTCATAACGCAAGATTGTTTATTTTTGCCCGCTTCGGATGACAGTAAATAACCTGACCAATCCCCTGAAGGAACAAACCTTATCAGAAACAACAAAAGGCAATCATCCGATCACAAATATCTGACGGCAAGCACCTGATGGCAAATACCTGATGGCAAACAACTGATCACAAACCCAGCATGAACAACCTGGCATGAATAACCTGGCAGAATTTGACATCCAACTACTCCGGCCAATCCACCAATGCAGGATTGAATCACTGGACAATCTGCTTTTATGGCTGTCAGGATCAACTTATTACATCGCAGCCGGGATTGTGCTCTGTTTGGGGGTTGCAGCCCTGTTGCATAATCCACAGAAGCTCAGGCATTCTTTTGCCAGGGTCATTATGATGCTTGCATCGGTAACAATGGTTGTTCTTTCGCTAAAGTACACAATTTTGCGAACAAGACCTTTTGAAGCATATTCCGATATCGAAAATTTATCCGCTGCCACCAGTCCGTCTTTTCCCTCAGGCCATACTGCCGTTGCCTTTTCAATTGCATTGGGATTCATGTTTTCAGGGATTAACAGACTTTATTATTTGCCGTTGCTGGCATGGGCCACAGCCGTGGCATATTCCAGGATGGCCCTGGGTGCTCATTTTCCTTCGGATGTGCTGGCCTCGGTTGCCATTGCATTGATTGCCGCAATAATTATCTGCAAGCCAGTGAAAAAACCATCCCGAAACATGACGCGATGATTATTATCTTTGGTATGTTAAACAAAAAGATATACCATGCGCACAGCAATCATTACCGGAGCCTACGGAGCAATAGGCAAAGCCATAGCTAGAGGCGTCGCTGCAAAGGGCTACCATGTAACCCTGGCAGGGCGCAATGAGCAGGCCCTCGAAGACTTCCGCAAAGAACTTTCAGATGAAACCGGAAACAGCCACATCTCCATAATGGCGCTGGATCTGTCACAAAAGCATCAAATCCAGGCCGCTGCAGAAAAATGGGGAGGTCCGCTTCACCTGCTGATCAACAACGCCGCCACCACTCCGCCAACGAGGATGGAAACACCCCAGGGGATCGAAGTGCAGTTTGCCACCAATGTTTTGGGCTATTTCTGGATGACCCGGTATTTCAGTGAGTACATGAAAGGCCTGGACGATGCCCGGATTGTGAACGTGGCCAGTTATTGGGCCGGTGACCTTGA
>PWGY01000032.1 GCA_003554665.1 Bacteroidales bacterium
AACGACACCAACCGGGGTTTGATGCCCCTTGCGCAACCCTTTTACACACCCTATGACGAGGATGGCAATCCTTACCGCGGTCTCATCCCCGGCTGGAACAGATATGATCCCTTCTACCGTGAGGAAATGCTTCCCTCAGAAGGAAACAACAACATGACCAATTTGGTAGGACACATGCAGGTCAACCCCCTTGAGGGCCTCGTGATCCGCACCCAGGCTGGTTTGGATATATATGATTACAGGAGTACACAGAAACGTTTTCCGTCATTCGTAGGGAACCTTGGAAATGGTTACCGTTACGAGTATTTTGCACGCAGCAACCAACGCATCCTGACAACCACGGCAGAATATAAGTGGAACATCGGAATGCGTCACGATTTTACCGCCCTTGCCGGTCATGAGTACACCGACAGAAGTTATGAAAACTTCAGCGGAATTTCCTACGGGCAGAATGACGACCGTCTGATGCTGATGACTGCCGGTGCTGACAACAGGAATATTACGCACTCCACTACCGAGCATGCGTTTAATTCTTATTTTGGCCGTCTGGACTATTCTTTGGACGATAAATATTATGTTGATTTCTCTGTACGCCAGGATGAATCTTCCCGCTTTGGCCGCGACAACCGTACTGCCATGTTCTATTCCGGTGGTGTGATGTGGGATGTGAACGAGGAAGCCTTTATGGAAAACCTGGACTGGCTTTCTTCTGCACAGATCAAATTGAGTTACGGAACCAGTGGGAATGCTCAGATCGGCAACTACGGTCACCTGCAGACTATGGGGACTACGCAGTATGATGAATCGATGGCTTGGCTGATTGGTTCACCCGGGAACCCCGCGTTGAGCTGGGAGACCCAAGCGAAAACCACCCTTGGTTTGATGTTCTCGTTATTTGAAGACAGGTATCGCTTCAATGTAGAACTCTATGACAGGGAAACCACCGATATGCTGATGGCTGTGCCCATGCCTTATACCACAGGTTATGTCAGTGAGAGTAATAACGTAGGATCAATGCGGAACAGCGGGATTGACTTTGAATTGGACTTTGACGTAGTCAGCGCCAGGGATTATTATATAACGCCTTTTGTCAACTTCAGCTACAACCGCAACGAAGTGACGGAACTGTTCATGGGGCTGGATCAGTGGATCATCCCCAATACAGGTGTGGCTTATGTAGTGGGTGAGCCTGTGCGCTTCTTCCGTCCGATATTCGCAGGTGTTGATCCGGCTACCGGAGATGCTACCTGGTATGTGCCTAGTGAGGACAGGTCACAAAATGTGGAGGACCCCAACAATGTGACCACCAATTTTGATACCAATGCGCTGGAGCAAAACACGGGCCATCCTCGTTATGCGCCATTTGCAGGTGGTTTTGGCCTGGATGCCGGTTGGAGAGATTTCGGATTCCGCATGGACTTTGCTTTTGTGAAGGACAAATATTTGTTCAATAATGACAGGTATTTTATGGAGAACCCCAATGTGTTCACCGGATTCAACCAGGAGCAATCTGTGATGGATTATTGGAGACAGGCCGGTGACGAGACCGAATTCCCACGTTGGGCTGTTCAGTTTACCCAGTTTGACTCCCGTCTGATTGAAGATGCTTCCTTCATGCGCCTGAAAAACTTCACCATCGATTACAGGCTGCCGCAGTCAATGCTGCAGAGGACCGATTTCTTCACCAGGGCAAGGGTCTATGTAACAGGACGGAACCTGCTTACCTGGACGGGATACCGTGGTCCGGATCCGGAAGTTGATTCAAACATCAGCCTGGGAGCCAACCCCAATACCAAGCAGTGGACTTTGGGTATTCAGTTGGCGTTCTAAAAATATTCACTGAAAATGCAAACAATTATGAAAAAGATATTCAGAATATTTCTGGTTGCTGCGGTGTTCGTTGTGGCCGCAGTTTCCTGTGACGTTGAAAGACTGCCCGACAGTGCGGTTGAATTCTCTGAGGCTTTCGAAACCGTCCAGGATGCCCAAAACATGAATAACGGGCTTTATGCACAGCTCCGTACCAGGATTTATGGTATGCAGACTACCAGTACTGACATTCAGGCCGACCTGCTCAACGCAACCCGTGACTACGGGAACCGCTCGGGTTTCCTGCAGCGTTGGACTGAATTGCTGGCCACTGATTATACCATTCGCGACTTTTGGCGTTTGTATTATTCTGCCATTAACAACACGAACAATGTAATTAATAACCAGCACCTGATCGAAGCGCAAAATGCTGAGGAACAAGCACAACTTGATCGTTATCTGGGTGAAGCTTATTTTCTGCGGGCCTATTATTACAACCGGCTTGCCATCCGATACGGGGAACTGTACAACCCTGCTTCTGCAGACACTGACATGGGAGTTCCACTGGTACTTACGTTTGACATTGCCTTACAGCCTGCAAGGGCCAGTGTTGCAGAAACCTATCGCCAGATCCTGGATGACATTGCTGAAGCCAAAAGGCTGCTGGCCGGTGTGGCTGGTGCACCCAGTAATTCCAGAATTACCATTGATGCTGTCCTGGCACTGGAAACCAGGGTTCGCCTGCATATGCAGGACTGGAATGGCCTGATCCCTGTGGCAGAACAGTTGATCAACAGTGGTACGTATCCGCTGATCACCACCGAAGAAGGCATGAGAGATATGTGGCACCACGACACCAGTTCAGAGGTGATCTTGCAGGTGTATGCAAGTCAGCCCAATGAGCTGGGTAGTTCAATGGTTATCCTAGGGCGTTACCGCCCTTCTGAAGGTGACTATAACCCGGACTGGTTACCCAACCAATGGGTGGTAGATCTTTACGAAGAGGACGATATTCGCCGGGATGTGTACTTTGCTGAGTTGCCTGTGCATATCGATGGACAGGATTATGAAGACGGCATCATGGTTATCCAAAAATACCCCGGAAACCCGGAACTTTACTCGGGTAACACCAACTATCAGCACAAACCCAAGGTGTTCCGTGTTGCTGAAGTGTATATGAATCTGGCTGAAGCACAGTATTATGTGAATGAAGCCAATGCGCTTGCCACGCTGAATACTATGCGTGTTGCCCGCGGACTGGATGCCCTGAGTGGTCTCTCCGGTCAGGCCCTGCTGGAAGCGATCCAGGAAGAACGCACCCGCGAACTGATGTTCGAAGGCTGGCGCCTGGATGACCTCCACCGCTGGGGAATGGCTGTAGACCGCACGAACAAGCCTCCGCAGCATGATGGACCCGTACTTCCCGGAGAGGACTTTACAAACCTTTACAGGGAACCCTATCACCCCAAGATGATTTGGGCGGTTCCTTCAAGAGACCTCACTACCAATCCTAATATAGTTCAAAACCCAGGTTGGTAAGCGTGTTGTTTTGAATTGCATGTATAAAAAAAAGCTGCCTTTCGGGGCAGCTTTTTTTTTCGTGTATTTCGGAGTTAACTTTCGCGGTCAAAAAGGGCTTTGGAGAGGTGGATCAGCTTTTCTTTTCGCGCTGCAGGCAAATTGATCTGCTCCAGGTGGTCAAAGGCCCGGGCGTAATGCTCCTGCATGGTTTCCTGTGACATATTGCTGATGCCAAGTTGATCAAATATCTCTTTCACCAATTTGATCTTTTCTTCCCTGCTGTTAAATTCTCTGCTGAAGGCCTTTTCCAGGGTTTGTCGCTGAGGCTGGCTGGCAATCTCCATGGCCTGAATATAGGG
>PWGY01000216.1 GCA_003554665.1 Bacteroidales bacterium
AATATGAGATCCGGTAATTTCAGGCGCTCCCTGCTCACAGTCCAGTTTGACGGTCACCGATCCGTCTTCGTTCATGCGGCCTTGTGAACAACTTGTATTAAGACGGAACCTGATTCCTTCTCCCTTTAAAAAATCAAGAATCTGTTCACTGATCTCGTCATCTTCATGACCAATTATTTTGGGAGCTTTCTCCACCACAGTCACCTCACTCCCAAACCTGCGAAACATCTGGCCGAACTCAAGTCCTATATAACTTCCTCCAATAATAATCAGGTGTTCAGGGAGTTCTTCCAGTTCCAGGATGGATTGATTGGTGAGATAATTCAGGTCCTTTAAATTGTCAGGAATGAATGGCCGGGCACCCACATTGATGTAAACCTCCGCTGCACTTAATTCAGTATCATTCACCGATACCGTTTTTTCACCGGTAAAGCGGGCTTCTCCTTTAAAGAAAGTGAGGTGATCCTCCTCTTCTATTCCTTTGCGGATACCGTCTGCTGATCGTTTAACCAGTGTATCCTTGCGCGCTTTTACCTTTTGCAGGTCGACCGAGGTCCCTTCCGGAATAATCACACCAAGTTCCTCCCCGTGCCGGGCATCCCAGGCTCGTCTGGCACTGGCCACGTAGGCCTTGGTAGGAGTACAGCCATCATTCACGCAGGTCCCTCCCAGGTGCTGCTTTTCTATCAAAGCCACCTTTTTACCCGAGGCGGCCACCTTAAAGGCGAGGGGGGTACCCGCCTGTCCTGAACCAATAATGATCACATCAAAGTTTTTCATATAAGGAAGCAATTAATGGAAAAATTCCGTCTGAATATATAAAGATAACGCTTTTTTAAGAAAATTACAGGGGCCAGGCTACTCAAAAACCGATTATGATAATCATAGGCGTTCATGTGGAACTTAGGGGTGTGGCGGACAAAAACCATAATAATGTGGATATTTTTTTGTACTATCGCAGAGCAAACAACATTCAGCACCGCAACAAATTAACAAATCAACATTGCTGCATGGTTTCTGGCATTGAAAAGAGAACCAGAGGAGTTATTTTGAAGAGATCTCACCCACCCATAGTGCTACCTCTTTTCGTCATATTGATTTTATCCACGTTCAATCTCCCGGGTCAAAGTCTTTCACAGGAGCTTAAAACGGGTTGGTATCCCAATTTTCCTTACCAGATGGAGGAACGCCATGATGAGGTCAGCAGGGTCACCGGGCTGGATTACTTGCTGGCTGAAAGCAGCTTTTAAAATGTCATCAGTAAAGCCTCTTTTGACCTGGGACGGATTCCGGTACACATCATGTACAGCAGGGAAACCATTACAAAAGAGGAGGTGGCCTATTTTGATGAGCGATTGGCAGAGATGAGTGAAAGCGGATACATTCGCTCATTGCATATCCACAATATTTTGCCCGTATACCTTTCCATCACCACGGGTCAGTTTTGGTTTACCCTTTTGAAATACCTGGGCATTATTGCTTTCTGCACCCCCGGGGTGATCCTTGCCAGAAAGGAACGTTATAATTTTTTCGGAGCCCTTTTGCTCGCTACCATGCCGGCCATTGGAGGTGGCGTGTTGCGTGACCTTATCCTGGGAGCTGACCAGGTGTTTGTGCTTAAAATCCCGGTTATATGCTGTTTGCGGTGAGTATTGTCATGATTGCCTTTCTTACTTTCCGGATTTATGATTTCATTCAGATCAGGTCGGGCGAGATGAGCCGTACCATCGACCTGTATACAGACAAAAAACTCGGCGGTGTTTTCGGTAAAGTATACAAATTGCTTGATGCATGGGCGGTGGCTGCGTTTACCATCATCGGGGTCAGCATAGCCATTGAGATGCAGCCGGATCCATTATGGTTGTGGGGTCCGGCAACAGGAAGTCATTGTGTTTAAAATCGCCTCCCTTGAAGCAGGCGATCCATCCTATCGAACCATTCATAAACTGGAAGACAACACCCTGACCCAGTTTAAGTTTTCTCAGGACAATCGATCCCTCATTGGCACCTCTTACTATACCGGCGTATCCAATGTCTGGAAATTGGATGTGGAAGACGGCTCCTTCAACCTGCTTTCCAATACAGACACCGGCTTTTTCATGCCCGTTCAATATGATGCAGACTCCTTGTTGGTGCTGCGTTTTTATCGTGACGGAATGCTTCCGGGGCGCATCCCCATGGAAGTGCTCCATGAGGCCAACGCCATCGAATTCATGGGCAACAGGGTGGTGAGGGATCACCCGGAAGTGGTTGAATGGTCCCTGCCTCCTCCCCCCTCCATCAACCGGACCGACCTCAACGAAAAACCTTATCGTCCGCTCGGCGAGATGTTTCTGGCCAACGCCTGGCCCGACATCGCCGGATACAAAAACAGTGTGGCCGCCGGCTATCGCATGCTTGTCCGGGATCCGCAAGGGATCAGTCAACTGAATGTTTTTTTGGGCGTTTCACCCTGGAGCGACTACCAAAATAAACAACAGTTCCATGCCGATCTGGACTGGCAATTCTGGAACTGGAATCTCACGGCCTCGTGGAATAAAACCGACTTTTACGACCTGTTCGGGCCCACCAAAAGGAGCCGCGCCGGATATGCTGCCGGCTTGTCATATACAAAGACCAACAGCCTGAGACACCCCCTTCGGTGGTCGTATTCATTGGGCGTTTATACCTATGGCGATCTGGAGGTACTTCCACAATACCAAAACATCGCCACGCCCATCCGTGACTTCCAGATGGCCACAGCCAGCTATGAATTATCCAGGTTGCGCACCTCCCTGGGCGGCATCGACGACGAGAAGGGTTTCCGCTGGGAAATTGCCGGCCAAGCCACCTATGCAGGGCAAGACCTCTACCCGGCCATCCGGTCCAGCCAGGAAGTGGGGTTTTTGGTGCCCCCTATAAGGAACACAAGTTTCTGGATACGCAACAGCATTGGTCAGTCATTTGGCCAAAGGTCGTCACCCCTGTCATACTTCTATCTCGGGGGGGTTCCGGAACAATTACGTAGACTGGCGCGATGCAAGGCAATACCGTGGCGGCCTGGCATTCCCGGTTGCAGATATTGACGCCATCGCTGCAAGAAGTTTTGTACGCACCATGGGAGAACTCAACCTCAAGCCCCTGCGCACACGCAACCTTGGCAGCACCTGGATATATCCCACCCACATCTACACTTCCATGTTTGGGACCCACCTGGCCACCGACCTGGATCAATCCGAATTAAGCCGGCATTTGTTCAATGTGGGATTTCAAACCGACATCGAAATTGTTTTGTTCTCCTACATGAAAACCACCTGGTCTGCAGGCTATGCAAGATCCTTTGAATCGGGACGGGATCCGCAGGGGAAATGGATGATTTCGGTAAAACTCCTGGGAATGTAAATGGCAGTCGCCTCAACACAATCTCATTGAATTTAGCCTGTCACACCCGGAGAAACACTCCCGATCCAATCAGATAAACTGATCCAGACTGAGATATCTTTCACCGGTATCGTAGGCAAAAGTCAGAATGCGGCTCTCCGGCGGAATGCTGCCGGTTTTTTTCTGAATGGCCGCCATGGAGGCTCCGGTCGATACGCCTGCCAGAATGCCTTCTGTTGCAGCGAGCTTGCGGGCCATTTCAAATGCCTCCGGGGCTTCAACAGTAATCACCTCATCCAGTACATCTACTGAAAGGGTTCCGGGGATGA
>PWGY01000112.1 GCA_003554665.1 Bacteroidales bacterium
ATAAGAAGTGGCGGATATGGTATTTCCCTTTTTCAGGACACCGGCCGACATGGCATTAACCAGAGGGTTGGTGGTATAGCAGTCATCAAAAAACACTTCTCCCCCCACAACAGGCACTCCAAAGGCGTTGCCGTAATCGCCAATCCCTTTAACAACCCCTTTCAGCAACCATTTGGTCCGGTCAAGTTTCGGGTTACCGAAACGAAGGGAGTTGAGTTGTGCCACCGGGCGTGCACCCATGGTAAAAATATCACGATTGATGCCGCCCACACCGGTTGCTGCACCCTGATATGGTTCCAGCGCAGAAGGGTGGTTATGGGATTCTATCTTAAAGGCGCAAGCCAGGTTATCGCCAAGATCTACCAGCCCGGCATTTTCTTCACCAGCCTCAGCCAGCAGATGTTCACCTTTATTTGGAAGCGTCTTGATCCACTTGATGGAATTCTTGTAAGAACAGTGTTCGGACCACATCACGGAGTAAATGCTCAATTCCGTAAAATTTGGCGTGCGGCCCAGATATTCTTTAATTTTTTCAAATTCTTCGGGCAGCAATCCCAGTTTTTCGGCCATCTCAAGCGTGGCTGTTTGGGTATCAATTGTATGATCCATAGATAAATGATAAGGGGATGAATTAGTTTGGCACAAAAATACGCAACAAAGCCAACCCCCCAAAATCATTTCATTGATTATTAAGAATTATCTTTGGGCCAAAAACCATTGCTGTCATGTCAAGAACCGTTTTTATCACAGGAGCAACCAGCGGAATCGGCCGTGCTTGTGCCGAAAAATTTGCCAATTCCAAAGACCAGCTGATCCTTTGTGGCCGACGCAGTGAAAGACTCGGGCAACTCAGGGATAAACTGGAAAAAAAATACGGGATCGCAGTCCTGCCAATGGTATTGGACGTGCGAAACAGGGAAGCGGTCAGCAAAGCCATCAAAAAACTTCCCTACCATTGGAAAAAGATCGACCTCCTTGTCAATAATGCGGGGCTCGCATTGGGGCTTTCAGGCATTGACGGGGGAGATCCAGATGACTGGGACAGGATGATCGACACCAACCTCAAGGGGTTGCTGTATGTGAGTAAAGCTGTTATTCCGCTAATGAAAGAACAGGGCAGCGGTCATATTATCAACATCGGATCCATTGCTGGTGTGGAAACTTACCCCAAAGGCAACGTATACTGTGCAACCAAACACGCCGTAGCCTCCCTGACCAAAGGAATGCGTATGGACCTGCTCCCATTTGGCATAAGGGTGAGCCAGGTAAGCCCGGGTGCTGCTGAAACCGAGTTTTCCGTGGTTCGCTTCCACGGAGACAAAGAGAAAGCCCGTAATGTATATAAGGGATACCAGCCCCTTACAGGTGAAGATGTGGCCGATGCAGTGCACTATGTAGCAGGAGTCCCGGCCCATGTAAACGTGAACGACATGCTGCTGATGCCCGCTGCACAAGCATCCGCCACCATATTCAATAAACAGGAAGATTAACTGAACCACACTGCACGGAGGCGTAAGCCGTGGCCATTGGCTTCAGCCGGCCCCTATGGTTCGGCCAATTGCCTGATTTTTCCGGTCATCACATCAAGAAATTTATCCGGCTCCTCATGATACGGCCGGTGGGCAGACTCCTCAAACCAGACCAGGGTTTTACCTGAAGGGGCGTCCAGCTTATGAAAATATTCTTCGGCAAGCTTGGCGGAAACAATGACATCATGCCTCCCCACAAGAAAAAAAACAGGTACCTCAATGCGTGGGGCATCAGAAATCAGATCCAGTTCTTTCAGCGGATTCCACAACTGGTTGATGGAATAATAAGGTCTGAGAGCCAGGTTTATTTTGTCAATCAGGCTGTATTGAGGTGCCGTCAGGGTGCGCCAGATATCACCGATGTCAACATAAGACCGTTCATCAGCTCCCTTATGGACAATCCCTCCATAATTAAAAACCCAGCGCCTCACCAGCAGTGCATCCCTGACCCCGTAGTTTTCGGGCAGCGTATCAACCCTTTCAAGTTGCCGGAGCGCCCGCCGGTTATTCTCGTCCGTGGCATTCTCCAGAACAAATTCATAACATAGTCTTTCATTTTCAAAAGGATTGACGCTTTGGCCTGTTGAAACATAAGCATGGAGGACTTCCGGGTAACGAGCAGCAAACAATGCGCCCACATTGCTACCCCAGGAGTGCCCCCAAAGAAAAACTTTCTCTTTTCCAAGCTTTTCCGTCACAAATTCTGTCAGTTCCCGGGTATCTTCCACAAAGCGATCCACCGTCATGGAATCATCAGGTAATCGCCAGCTGTATGAACGGCCTGTACCTCTTTGTTCCCAGTAAACCATGGTAAATGATTCTTCAAGACGCTGCATGGGAAGACCGTCAGCTTCGTCCCACCCAGTGGGAGCTGAGGGATCAAGCGGGAAAAGCGGAAACCCGGGTCCACCATGAAGGTACAACATAACAGGGTTATTTTTGTCGGTTCCGCGAATCATCACCGACTGCGACACCCCGCCTATTTCTACCTTGTCAAAAAAATAAATTCCCTCCTTCTCAAGCACAGACACTCTGTAGGCAGAGCAGGAAACAGTCATCATGGCGACGATCAGCAAAAGCAGCAACTGCAATCGTTTGGTATGATATACGTCCATAAAGGTCATATACAAATATACAGCGATCCGGACAAACATTCACGCCCCTGACCACCCATTTATTTTGTATATTTGCATAAGAATGCACCCTGTGGTTGAACATGGCAAACAAACGGGAAAGAACAGATGAAGAAACTGCATAAACTGGTCCTCACTTCCTATATCGGACCCTTCATTGTGACTTTCTTTATCTCACTGTTCATCCTGCTCATGCAGTTCCTCTGGAAGTATATAGATGACCTGGTGGGTAAGGGACTGGAGTGGTATGTGATTGCCGAACTGTTATTTTACTCCTCAGCCACATTTGTTCCCCTGGCACTTCCACTGGCTGTTTTGTTATCTTCCATTATGACCATGGGAAAAATGGGGGAGCATTATGAGCTGGTTGCCTTCAAGTCAGCCGGAATCTCACTGCGTCGCATCATGTGGCCCATGGTGGTAATCTCCATGTTCCTTGTAATGGGGGCTTTTTTCTTTTCCAACAATGTACTTCCGGTTGCCAACCTGAGAAGCCTTTCTTTGCTGTATGACATCCGCAAACAACGCCCTGCACTGGACATCACCGAAGGAATCTACTATAAGGGAATTGATAATTATGTGATCCGTGTGGATGATAAAAGTAACGGAGGCGAAACACTACATGGGATCAAGATCTACGACCACACCGAAGGCAGAGGCAATACCAGCCTGACCACTGCTGAATGGGGCACCATGGCAGTGACCCCTGACCAGCGCTATATGGTAATGACTCTTCACAACGGCACGAATTACCAGGAGATGAGTGACCATGGGCCGCTAGACCCGGCGCGTCCTTTCCAACGTACAGGATTTGAAAAGCAGATACGCAAATTCGACATCAGCATGTTTGAACTGGAACGCACCGATGAAGAAATGTTCAGGGGCAATTTCCGCATGCTCAACATCAGCCAGCTGGTTGAATATGAAGATTCCCTCTCCAGAGAACTGGACAGACGAAAAACCAATTACATCAATACATATATACGGCGTTTCAATAACTACCCCCAGGCAGATACCACAGCCTACCAGAAAATTGATCCGTCAATGATGGTAAATGCCGACATTGATTACATACGTGAAAGCCCCGTAACCGCAGTCATGGTCGTATCAAGCGCCATGGACATGGTTCGAACCAATCGTGACCATGCACGTTACTCCCATGAAGAATTCCGGACACGTACACGTACCCTGGCACGTTACCAGATCGAGTTTCACCGCAAGTTTACCCTTTCCTTTGCCTGTGTGGTGCTGTTTTTGATTGGGGCACCACTTGGAGCCATCATCAGGAAGGGCGGTTTCGGCCTTCCCATGGTCATATCCGTCCTGCTTTTTGTAGTATTTCATGTAACCTCAATGATGGGAGAAAAATTTGTCCGGGAAGGGGTACTTGAGGCCCACCAGGGGATGTGGATTTCTTCAGTATTACTTCTTCCGGTCGGAATTCTGCTGACAATCAAAGCCACAACGGACTCCCCGCTTCTGGATATGGATATCTATAAACAAAAAATTGAAAAAATAGGGCGTTTTATCGGACTGACCAAAACAGACGATAAAAACAAAAACCAGTAGCATGCGGATCCTCCAGTTATGCCACAAAATTCCTTTCCCGCCATCTGACGGCGGCGCTATTGCAATGCATCAGCTCACCCGCGGGTTGCTTGATAAAGGGCAATATGTAAAAGTAATGGCTCTGGCTCCTTTTAAGCAAAAGCAGGAACCTGATTCGATCCCGAAAGAATACACAGAGGAAACATCATTTGAGGCCTTTCCAGTGGATACGAGGGTCAAGCCCTGGCCTGCATTTATGAACTTATTTACCAGGGAATCATATAATATTTCCAGGTTTTACTGCCCAAAAGCCGCTGCCAGACTTGCCGGAGTGCTTCAGGAGGAGGAATTTGACATTATTCAGCTGGAGGGGTTGTACCTGACCCCTTATATCCCGGTGATCCGCAGGCACACCGGCAGTCCCATTATTTTTCGCTCCCACAACATTGAGCATTTCATTTGGGAGCGAATGGCAAAATCTGAACCCAACCCTGTAAAACGAGGATATCTGAAACTCCTGGCCAGTCGCCTTAAAACATTTGAGCTTAAAACAGTGTACCAGGTTGACGGGCTGGTGGCAATTTCACCGCTCGACAAATATTTCTTTGTCAAAAACGGTTTTTCCCACCCGGCCATTACCATTCCGGTAACCATTGATACCGATCAGTATAGCCCCGGTGAAGATACTGCTGAACCCGGCACCATATTTCATCTTGGGAGCATGGATTGGCGGCCGAACCAGGAAGGGGTCCGATGGTTTCTTGATAAAGTCTGGCCACTGGTAACAGGGAAAGATCCTTCCCTCTGTTTCCATCTGGCGGGAAAAAACATTCCTGATTCTTTCAGGCGGTTCAAGACCGGTCAGGTTAAGGTTGACGGCATGGTACCCGATGCAGTTCATTACATGAACTCAAAAGACCTGATGGTGGTACCACTTCGTTCAGGCGGTGGAATGCGGGTCAAAATCATTGAGGGAATGGCTGCCGGAAAAGCCATCGTTTCCACGAGCATCGGAGCCGAGGGCATTGACTGCACCCATGGAGAAAACATTTTCCTTGCAGATACCGCCGATGAAATGGCGGACGCTATTTTATACTGTTTGTCAAACAAGGCCGTGATGAAGGAAACAGGCTTGAAGGCCAGGGCGTTTGTAAAAAAACACCATACCACCGGCCCTGCCATTGACAGGCTGATCAAATTTTATTATAGCTTTGCGGATGAATCGTAAGCAAGAAAAAGGAAGGTTTGAAAAAAAAGATCTTCATAGTGTTGTCAAGAATCCCCTTTCCGCTCGAAAAAGGAGATAAACTACGAGCTTTCCACCAGATAAAGGAATTGTCAAAGCACCACCATCTCATTGTATGCGCCCTGAGCGACCCCGGCATTCATCCCGGGGCATATCAGACTCTGAAGCCATATGTCAATGAACTCTATTTTTTTCCATTGTCAAGGGCAGGAATTTACAGCCGGCTACTTAAAGCTGCATTCTCTTCCGTTCCTTTCCAGGTGGCCTGGTTTTTCAGTAGCGGCATAAAAAAACAAATTCATTCACTGATCGACCACCACCGGCCCGATCACCTGTTTTGCCAGCTTATTCGCACAGCACCTTATGTTTACGACCGAAAAGAGGACAAAACCATTGATTACCAGGATGTTTTTTCAGCAGGATTGCATCGCAGACAGCAGGTAGCCCCCTGGTACCTCTACCCCCTGTTTCAAGCGGAATACAAACGGGTCAAAAGATATGAAAACGTGGTTTTTAACCACTTCAATAAAAAAACAATCATCTCTTATCCAGACAGGGAAAAGATTCCGCATCACCAGAAGGAGGAGATTAGCGTGGTTCCCAACGGGGTTGACACCAGTTATTTTAAACCTGCCCCAGGGCACGAAAAACATTACGAGGTGGTATTTACCGGAAACATGGCGTATCCGCCCAATGTCAGAGGAGCTGAATTCCTTGTCAGGCAGATCATGCCCATTGTATGGCAAACACTACCCAGGGCTAAAGTAGTACTTGCCGGTGCAAATCCCGTTAAACAAGTCCGGACCCTGGCGTCACCAAATGTGGAGGTAACGGGCTGGGTTGATGACATACGTGATTTCTATGCGGCTTCAAAAGTATTTGTGGCGCCCATGCAGATCGGGACCGGCCTGCAGAATAAAGTACTTGAGGCCATGGCCATGCAGTTGCCCTGTGTAACTTCTCCCCTTGCAAATCAGGCACTTCGGGCAACCGAGGGAGAAGAAGTGCTGATTGGGCGTAATGCTGCTGAGTATGCAAAACATATATTATCTTTGCTAAATAATAAGGAATTATCTGTCCTTCTGGCTGGAAAAGGCCATCATTTTGTGCTGCAACATTTTAACTGGGAAAGAACCACAGAAATACTCAGCAAAGTGATCACCGGAAGCAATACTTGATAACTACATAATGGAGACAAAGTTAAATACCATAGAAGAAGCCATTTCTGATATAAAGGCAGGCAAGGTCGTAATCGTTGTGGATGATGAAGACAGGGAAAACGAGGGTGATTTCGTGGCAGCTGCAGAGACAATTACACCAGAGATCATCAACTTCATGGCAACATACGGGCGGGGACTCATTTGTGCACCCATTACGCGTCGACGCTGTGAACAGCTGGACCTGGACCTGATGGTGCCACGTAATACCGCCCTGCATGAAACCCCATTCACCATTTCAGTAGATCTTGTTGGTCATGGCTGTACCACTGGCATTTCCGCCTCAGACCGCGCCAAGACCGTCAAGGCCCTCGCTGATCCGCAAACTGACCCAAATGACCTGGGCAGACCCGGGCACATCTTTCCCCTCCGGGCCAGGGAAGGTGGTGTATTACAACGCGCCGGGCATACGGAGGCTTCCATTGACCTGTCGCGCCTGGCCGGGCTTCAGCCAGCAGGGGTGCTGGTCGAGATCATGAACGATGATGGCACCATGGCCAGGTTGCCGGATCTGATGAAAATTGCGGAACGCTTCAACCTTAAAATCATTTCCATCGAGGATCTGATCGCTTACCGCATCAAAAATGAGAGCCACATTAAGCAGGAGATTACAGTGGATCTGCCCACACAGTGGGGCAATTTTAAACTTACCGCTTACAAGCAGACCACCAATGACAAGATGCACCTTGCCCTGACCAAGGGCAACTGGGAACCAGGTGAAGAGGTTTTGGTAAGGGTTCATTCATCCTGTGTCACGGGCGATATCTTTGGCTCCTGCAAGTGTGACTGCGGCGGACAACTGCACCAGGCAATGGATATGGTGGAGAAAGCCGGCAAAGGAGTTGTACTGTATATGAACCAGGAAGGCCGGGGCATCGGCCTGCTTAACAAACTTCGTGCTTACCACCTCCAGGAACAGGGGATGGATACCGTGGAAGCCAATGTTGAACTGGGATTCAAAGCGGATGAACGGGACTACGGCATTGGTGCACAAATACTTAGAGACCTGGGGGCTACCAGGATCAAACTCATCACAAACAACCCACGAAAAAAAACAGGCCTCATTGGTTACGGAATCGAGATTACCCAAAATGTACCCATCATTGTGGCCACATCAGACCATTGCAAGATTTATCTGGATACCAAAAGAAAGAAAATGGGCCATCTGTTTTAGGTCTTTTCCGGTGTTTGCAGACACCATGCAAGTAAGGGTTTATTCGTCCTCATCCGATTCCCCCGTACTTGCTGAGGAATCAGAATCCGATCCATTGGATGTCTCAGGGCTCACCGGCAGTTCCTCAGGATCTCTTTCTCTTCGGAACAGATCACCCAGGCCATCAAACTCCCTCCGGTAAAACAGGCCAACCCCTTGTGTATAAGGAGCATTTGTGTTGATAATGTCAAAAGTATTGGAGCGATTGAAGGCCTTCACCCTGAATTTTCCTTCAGGAGTGATTTTCACTTCAACATTCACATCACCAATAATCTGGTTTGTTCCACGGGCAGCGTAACCTGTGGCCGTTTCGTTTCCGGCAACCCCAAAATTGCCGTCTACAATCACCCGGTCGTCAAAGAACTGGGTAGACAGCGCAAGTTCCACTTCCTGGCTGCTGATCTCATCCCCTGGACGGTAATTGATGCCAATATCGAAATCAGAACTGATCTGTGAAAGCCAGTTACTTAGTTGGTTTGACAACAATTCCGAGGAAGTGCTGCCAACCCCATAGCCCAATGCTGTATTGTACTGGTCGGCAGTGGTGGGTAAAAAACGGTTCAACACTAGCAAAGAAAAAACCTGTCTGTTCATCTCCTGCTCTGTGGTGATCATTCTTTCAATCAATTCCCTGGTTCCTTCATCTCCGCCCGGAATTTCAATATCAAAAGAGATCGCAGGGTTGAACAATTTATCCTCCAGGATCAGGACAGTTTCCACAGGCATTCGTCGCCGGTAGCGGTCAGCGACCTCGGGGTCAACCCCCTCCCCCGTTACCAGATCAAAAAGCGGGGTCCTTAACCTGTAAGCCGCACGCAGATCCACATCCGCATCATTAAGGTCTCCGGTCCAACCAATGGTACTGCCCTGTTCAATCCGGAACCGTTTGTTGATAATATTCTGCAGGTTAAACAAATATTCACCGTCCTCTATCACGTAGTCACCATATACGTTAAAAGTACCTTCTGGCGCCACCTCCAGTTTCAGGTCACCGCCACCTCTTCCCCTGATAATATCACCAAAGCGGGCATCAAACAATAGCTCCACCTCCGCTTCGGGTGTCACCTCCAGGTCAAAATTGAGGGCCACACCGCCCGGACGCTGAGGCACGCTGAAAGCAGGCCCCTCCTGTGTTTCCTCCTCAGAAACAAATGAAATGAAATGGCTTTCCCTAACTTCACCCGAATAACTAAGTGGCAGGTACACTTTTGTACCCCGGTTGGTTCGTCCGGTGATGTCCATGGTAATTAAGCTGGTAGGCCCGTGAAGATGAGCCACCCCGGTTAGGAAGCCTGTTCCGTAGTAAAACTCGTTGTCTCGTGGCCCGGTATTGAAAATGATCATTTGCTCAGGCTGGAGCCTGAAATCAATGGCAAAATCCCCAAAATTCTCATGCATCACAGAACCATTTACAAGAGCATTATTACCCAGCGTGTCCTGAAGAACCACGTTGTCAAACCGAAAGTAATCTTTCCCAAACTCCACCGTATCACTGAAATGATAACTGGTGTTCAGGTAAGGAATATGAAAACCGGTATTTTCACAATAGATGTTCCCGGATAGTTCGGGGGCAGAAAGCGGCCCATCCATTCTGAGCCTGCCCGTTGCTTCTCCTTGAAAGTTATCTGCAAAGTTCCTCAAATAAGGGTTCCAGATGGCCATGGTCATGTCGGCAAGGTCAATATTCAGATCAAAATTATCTTCCAGAACGCCGGTATAAACCCGGCCACTCAACTGCAGGGGTTCATGAGTCGTTCCGTTTTCCCGCGAAACGATGGATCCGTCTACCTCAAAAGCACCCGCTTCATTGTCCCATAAGCTATGCAGTTCAAGATCACCCAGCCACTCATGATTAAACGCAAAGTCTTTCACATACAATTCAGTACCAATACTTACCGGTTGATAAAAAGCTGTAAACGAAATAAAACCGTCTACCGTACCGTCAAAGGCAAAGTTCCTTTCACCTAGCAACAGGTCCGTGTAGGAAAGGTCAAAACCGGAGAAGGACAAACGCATCCGATCTCCGGAAAAGCCACTGAGCACCCCGCTGGCATCAATATACTGGTCTTCATGGTAGAATCGCATCCCTCTGGCCTCAATGCGGGCGGAATCCAGAATCAGGTGATTATCCGGGGCAATGAGCCACGCATCACCGTCAATGGAAGCATAAGAATCGTAAAAACTGAACTCCTTGTATTGGGGGTCGTGAATAAATGCCGTTCCCCTTAGTTGCCCGTGATTATCCTGCCCGTTATTGTTCGAACGCCACGTAAGATCCATCATTATGCTGTCGCGGCAAAAGGTGGTGTCAAAGAAAAAGTTGTCCATGTGAATGCTGTCAGACAACATCAGCTTACGGCTGGTACTTTTGAGTAAAAAAGACTCATCCACACGCTCACCGTTAAGTTCCCAGTCTACAAAACGCCTGCCTCCCAAAGACAGCATATCAGCCTGGGCATCCAGTTTCAATGACTGGGAAGAAGCATCATACCGGCCTGTTATCCATGCCTCAGGAGAAATTTCAACCCACGGAAGGAACAATTCTGAAAGCATTTCCGTATGGTTGAAACGAATAGAGAAATTCAGATCACTTGCCTGATCATCAGGCAATGCAGACAAATCACTTCCGGTTTCAAGAGAGGGAAGAAACTCATCGGCAAATAGGCGAAGGGAAGGAAGCAGTTGTTTAAAATCAATGGCTCCGTGCATGTCACCATCCAGAAAATCAGACCTGACCCTCAGGTGGCTGTTATCCGAAGCCCACACAGCACTGCTCAGGTAGATATCACCGGTACGGTAAACATTTGAATCACCTCCCTCCGGGAAGTGCTCCGAAAAAAGTGGTTCTTCAGTATACCGAATATTATAAATCAAAACTTCTCCCTCCATATGGTTAACTGAACCGAAGCGGGCATCTGCTTCAAGGCCTGCGGTTAAGACCGATTCATACAGGCTGTCGCGCTGAAAAATATTCAGCCGGGTCAGGTTGGCCCGGCCAAAAGAGGCCTGAAAATCCATTTCCGGCACTTCCGGGCCAAAGTCAACCAAACCCGAAAAATCAAACTCAAGGTAAGGATCAGTTACTGAAATAGCGGCATTTAATTTCTCCCTGACTATATCTCCTGAAAATGTGATATTACTGTAGTTATAACCCCGGTATTTCAGGTCAGTCACCCCTCCGTCAAAAACCAGGTCAGCTGCTTTCGGCGAAAGCCCTTCCCCGCTGAAACGGACGTACATATCCATGGGCCCTGGCAATCCCGGGTTACCCAGCAAAACTCCTCCATGCAGCCTTTCACCTTCTGCAGTTCCCTCATAGCGATAAGGCAATTCCGGATCATCACACCGGAATACCGCCTCAGCACGAAGTGATCCGGCATCAGTTTTCAGAATTCCATCGGCTTCAAAGGAAGCGAGGTCTCCCGAAGCCGATCCGGAAAAGGAAAACTGACCTGTCCTTTCCAGAAAATCCGGCAACACCGGAAGTTTAACGTCAAAAAATTCAGGAATGTACAAATCGTTTATGGCCGCAACCGTTCCACTGAACTCATCCACCTTCAGTTCCATCTGCATCCGGGGCCAGTCGTCAAGAAAACCAAGATTAAAGTCACCGCGAAACAAAGCTGCATTTCCGTAGGCTACGGACACATCCTGGCCCTTAATAGAATCAGCCCTTCCGGTGACTTCCCCGCTCAGGGACATGAGCTGGTCTGCTCCGTAAAATGCGGGAACATGGTGGGCAAGGTCATGCATATCCAGTACGGAGGGTTGAATGGCCAGGGTAAATCCACTATTGGAAAGAACATCCCGAAAATTATCCAAACCATCATGATCCAGCTCGATGTCAAAGGCCAGCTCGCTGTCGGGCGTACGAAAAGCTGCATTATTGACAAACAAACTACCAGGGCTTATGGCAAAACTCCCTGAAAGGTAGTTCAGTTGAAACCCCCGGGATTCGCTGTAACGCATATAATCCAGTTCAAACTCCAGTGACTCATCATAAGAGTAAATATTTTCAATGGCCAGGTAAAGATCTTCAATGAGAAAATCGGCCGGGTCAAATGCATTATTGGGAACGGGATTAGCGTTGGGGTTTCGGTGCCGGAAAGATATATCGTGCAGAGTCAGGGCACCCAGGGTGACATCCCAACCTGGACTGGAGCCGTCGATCAGCTCATCCGAAAAATAGTCGACAAGAAACTGATAGTTATAATCAGTCTCCCCCTCTTTTTTATACACACCACCGAACGCACCCTCAATTTCGAGACGACCCAGGTCAAGCTGCCTGCGGCGGACGGATATCCTGTCCAGATCGCCCTTCAGGTACTCCATGGTGAACAGTGTCTCTCCGGCTCTGTCAAGCACCGACACATCTTCCAGAATCACAGTCCGGAACAGGGCTATATCGACGGCCCCCACGCGGACTTCAGTTTCAAGCTCCTTCGAGAGATAGCTGGTGAGATGACCCACAAGGTAAGTTTGAACGGAAGGACTCTGGAGCAGCCCGTACAAAAGTACTGGCAGAACTACCAATACGGCAAGTACCCACAGAACTATTTTACGTGTTTTTTTGATACCTTTGTCCTCCTGAGATTTAACAGACACTTCCTTGTTGTGACAAGTGTGAATATGGATACATACATTCTGGGGATCGAATCATCCTGCGATGATACTTCAGCAGCCATAATCAGAGAACGCAAAATCCTTGCCAATCTTATTGCGAACCAGCAGGTTCATAAAGATTTTGGAGGCGTTGTACCTGAACTGGCTTCCCGGGCACATCAGCAAAACATCATACCGGTTATCCAAAAAGCCATCCTTACAGCAAATATACAAAAAAGCCAGATCAGTGCCGTTGCATATACAAATGGTCCGGGCCTGCTGGGTTCACTGCTGGTTGGCACTTCTTTTGCCAAGTCTTTTGCACTGGCCACAGGCATTCCACTGATCACAGTCAACCACATGCATGCCCATATTCTGGCTCACTTCATCGAAGATGAACGCCAGAAAACACCTCCATTCCCTTTTCTTTGCCTGACCGTTTCGGGCGGCCATACACAGATCGTAAAAGTTCACAGCCCATACAGGATGGAAGTGATCGGAAACACCATTGACGATGCGGCCGGGGAAGCCTTTGACAAGGCGGCCAAAATCATGGGGCTTCCCTACCCGGGAGGGCCACTGATCGACAAGAATGCCAGGGAAGGAGACCCCCATAAGTTCCGCTTTCCACACCCCAGGGTTCCCGGACTGGATTTCAGTTTCAGCGGGTTAAAAACCTCAATTTTGTACTTTTTGCGTGATGAGTTGAAGAAAGATCCGGATTTCATCCAAAAGAATACAAAGGATCTTTCGGCCTCCATCCAGCACACCATTGTGGAAATCCTGATGAAACAATTACGCAATGCAGTTAAACAGACCGGCGTAAGCCATGTGGCCATGGCAGGCGGGGTTTCCGCCAACTCCGGTCTTCGTGCCGCCTTTACCCGTGAAGCGGAACAAGGAAACTGGGAGGTATACATTCCACCCTTCGAATATACCACCGACAATGCTGCCATGATCGCGATTGCCGGCTACTTCAAATATTCCAGTGGTGACTTTGCCTCGCAGGATACTGTTCCTTTCACCCGTTATGGCGGTGACTAATCCACACGGATAAAAGGGGGTTCCTCTCTTTCGATAATGCGGTGATCCTGCATATCATAATACAGGTAGTACGCCAGGTCATATTCAAGGCCATCTGCTACATACCGGTTAAGCAGGTGATTGAAGATATTCTCCGCATTCCGTTCACCGGCAAACCAGGCCAAATCAAGCACGTCATTGTCTGTCAGGGGAAAGGTTTCTGCATCCAGCTGAATATCACCCGTTTCACGATCCCGGACAAAACGGCCTTCCACATAGTCGCTGGTGGCATGGAGGCTGAAAAGCACCTGCTCCTCAGAATCCTCCAGGTTTAAATCACGAAATTCAAACCAAACACTATTTTCCAGCACAGTGATCTGCACACTATCGCGGTGGTAACCACCCCGGTGTTCTGCATAAAAAGATTCATAATCAATGTACTCCATCAACTCCAGCTGGGCCACATCAAAAATGTACTTTTTCCCTTCCTGCCTTAAAAACTCCTCTTCCTGATCAGGACCGTACCAGTTCACATGCAGCAATTCAAGGCGATCGTAAATGGCATCCATAAAATATTCAACATACAGTGAATCATCCACCTGCTCCAGAAAGCGGGGAGCGGCTTCTTCTTCGGGCAATGTATCGTTCAGGGCTTCCTCCGGAGGTGCGGGTAAGAATACTTTACTGACACCGGGAGGCGGATCCAGCAGCACATGGATGTCGGTTTCCTCCAGGACGAAACGGTTGGCCAGATGCAAGCCGGTGGTACACCCCTGCAGGAATACTCCAAGCAAAAACAAACCAAGGAGGGTTGCAATTTTTCGGACCGGGAGCCCCTGCAAAAGTATGGGGGTTTTTCGAACCGGTAATTTTTTCCCCGGCAACGGAAACTTGTCAATCAAATTTGTCAAAACTATTGTTTCTTTTTCATTTCCTGGCCGATCTGTTGCCCGTATTCACGGCAAAGGGCCAGTTCATCTTCCTGGGGGGTAAACTTAATGAATACCCCTTCACCCTGAACATCCAGTTTCAGATTGGCCAGTGTGGTATTGATCAGCTTTTTTCCTTCGCCACTCCAGCCAAATGAGCCAAATGAGCCGCCCAGTTTTCGGTTGTCGCGGATCGGGCTGATGACTGCGAACAACTTGTATATTGGGAGAAGGATATTCTGGTTGATGGTGGGGCAACCTACAATCACGGCGTTACTCCGGGCCACTTTGGAGTCCAGGTCGCCCAACGGCATGGTCTCAATGTCTGCCGCTTCAACAGTGAAGTCGCCCTGGCTTTTTATCCCTTCAATGATGGCCTCAGCCATTTTACCGGTATTGTGATAGGCCGACACATAAGGGATAAACACATGGTCTTTCTGCGGAGTTGCCAGGGCTTCTTTTGCATATTCTTCCGACAGGTCCACCCACTTCTTCCAGTCTTTCATCAGCAGGGGTCCATGGCCGGTGAGCACGGCGTCAATTTCCAACGGACGGATCTTTTCAATGGCTTTCAGCAGAAACTTGCTGAAGGGTTTCAAAATCACATCAAAATAATACTTAAAGGCATCACTGAAGTCACCTACTTTATCGTCATACATATCCGGATGCGCGTAATGGCATCCAAATGAATCGCAGGTAAACAGCAGTTTGTCTTCTTCCAGGTAAGTGTACATGCTGTCAGGCCAATGCAGGTTGGCTGCTCCGATGAACCGAAGGGTTTTGTTGCCCAGATCAAGGGTGTCTCCGTCTTTGACCACCATGTGCTTAAAATCACGACCCAGAAAATCTTTCAGGTAGTTAATGGCAAGGCGGGTACCCACCACAGTTGCCCCGGGAGCCACCTCAAGCATGTTGGCAAGGTTGCCGCTGTGATCCGGCTCGGTATGGTTCAGGATAATGTATTCAATTTCAGAAGGATCAGTCACCTTCCGGAGTTTTTCCAGGTACACATCCCAGTACTTTTCCTTGCAGGTTTCCACCAATGCTTTCTTGTCCGCATTGATGAAATAAGAATTGTACGTGGTACCGTATTCGGTGGTCATCACCACATCAAAAGTCACAATATCGTAATCGATCACACCAACCCATTTTACATCTTCGGTAATGGGGAGAACCTCTGTGTCAGGTCTTTTTACTTCATCTGCGTGCCTCATATGTCAAAATCTTTAAGTTGAAATGTTCTTTTCGGGAGTTTTGTTCACCTTGCTGTTCGGTTCATTCCGGGAATAATTGGATCTGCCGGAATGTGTCGAAC
>PWGY01000028.1 GCA_003554665.1 Bacteroidales bacterium
GGTATCCCAAAAAGAACAGGTAGCCGCATTACGGAAAGGAAAAGATATTATCGTGGCCACCCCCGGTCGTCTGCTCGATTTGATACAGCAGAAATACCTCAGCCTCCATGCCGTGGAGCATTTCATCCTGGATGAGGCAGACAGAATGCTGGATATGGGATTCATCAACGACATCAAAAAAATCAGCCACATGCTGCCGGACAAAAGGCAGTCCATGCTTTTTTCCGCCACCCTGTTGCCGGCTGTGAAAAAACTGGCAGCGACCATGCTCAGGAACCCTGTGAGTGTGGATATTGAACCGGACACAACCCAGGACACATTCACCAAAGAACAGGTCTACCATATCGGCAGGGCCTCCAAGGCAGCGTTGTTGCAGCATTTGGTAAAGGAAGAAGGAATCGACCGTACCCTGGTTTTCACCCGGACCCGAAGAGGGGCAGACAAGCTGGTGAAGTCTCTGGCCCGCCAGGGAATCATGGCGCAGGCCATCCATGGCGACAAATCGCAAAACCAGCGCCAGCGGGCATTGAACCAGTTTAAAAGCCATAAGCTGAGTATGCTGGTTGCCACCGATGTGGCTTCAAGGGGCATTGACGTCAGCGACCTTTCGCATGTGATCAATTATGACATGCCTGAGCAGGAAGAAACCTATACCCACCGCATCGGGCGTACAGGCAGGGCCGGTAAAGACGGAACGGCCTACTCGTTCTGCAGCCCGGAAGAAAAACTTTTACTTAAGGACATCCAACGTTTTACCGGGAAAAATATCCCTGTGGGAGCAATACCGGCTGAATTACCGGTAGCTGCAAACCCTCCCGGACGAACATTCTCATCCGGGCAGGCAGAATCCAAGCCAGCTGCGGGCGGCAACAGGAGCAAGCAAAATTTCAAGCGCAGGAACAAACGCAAGCACCGTCCGGTACAGGCCGGAGCAGCCTGAGGGGCTTCTGCAGGTCAGCGCAGCTGAACAGCTGCTACAGGGTAAGCGCTGCAGGGAACCGTTGCAGGGTAAAGCCGCCGTAACGGCCGCATCGAGGAGGTGAAACTGTAATGTTTTACACCACTTTAGCTGTCAAACTCAGGATAATCCACGAAACCCCGGGAACCTCCATGGTAAAAGGTGTCCTTATCGGGCTGCGTCAGAGGGAGTCCTTCCTTTAACCGGCGGGCCAGGTCGGGATTGGATATAAAAGGCTTGCCAAAGGCGATCAGGTCGGCATGTCCGCGGTCCAGCATATCCCTGGCACTCTCCCCGGTGTGTCCCCCGCAGGAAATCAGGGTACCCTTATAGATCTCCCTGTAATATGGCACGATGGATTTTCCCGGATCCGAAAGCCGCTCCTCCGGAGTCATCATTTCACTCAGGTGCAGGTAAGCCAACTGATACCGGTTTAGCTTTCCGATGACATGCCCATAGGTCTGCTCCGGGTTGCTGTCTGCCATCCCAGGCTTAACCGACCTTGGCGAAAGACGAAGCCCTGTCATGGAAGCAGGGGCATACTTCAGCACCTCATCGATCACTTCAAACAGAAATCTGGCCCGGTTTTCAACGCCGCCACCGTATTCATCGGTCCGGTGGTTGGTTCCATCCATAATGAACTGATCGATCAGGTAGGCATGCGCCCCATGAATCTCTACCCCGTCAAAGCCTGCTTGCAGTGCATTTTTCGCAGCTATCCCGTAATCGCGGATGGTGGCCCTGACCTCAGCGGTCGAAATCGGGCGGGAGGGTTCATAGGGCAAACGACCCTCCGGAGTCAGCACCTCCCCCTCCGGACAAACTGAGGAAGCGGCCACCGGGGCTTTATGGCCCGGTTGTAGCAACGGGTGTGAATAGGGCCCGACATGCCACAGTTGAAGAAAAATCTTTCCCCCGGCTTCGTGAACTCTTTGCGTAACAAGGCGCCATCCTTCAATTTGATCCGGTGTATAGCAACCCGGTGTTCCGGTATAACCGAACGCCTGCGGAGAAATCTGACTTCCCTCTGCAATGATCAATCCTGCCGAGGCTCGCTGCACATAGTATTCTGCGATGAGCTCATTGGCTTTCAGTGAAGGTTCTGTGGCACGACGTCTTGTCATGGGGGCCATAACCACCCTGTTCTGCAAGGCCACACCGCCGGTTTTACAGGATTCAAAAAGCTTTGTCATATTCATGGATACAGATGGTTTTTTAAACAAAAGACAGATAAATTATTCCAGGCAAAATTCCTCCCGGATCATAAAAAATTGTATGTTTGTGTATCCGGTCACTCATGACCGGGCAAAACAATTGCCATGACACAATTATTCCATAACAATAATAACAATAACTACCCACCTTAACAACAGGCGGTTGCTTTGTTATTATGCAAGATATATTCGGCCCGCCTTTTGGCGGGCTTTTTTTTTGCCAACCCCTAAAACCAACAAAAGATGTTTGCGTACGGAAAAAGCCTTGAAACTGAAATAGCCGTGGAAAAGGTCAAGAAGCTTTTTACACGGGAATTATGCACCCGCCTGGGCCTTGACAAGGTTGCCGCTCCCATTGCAGTACTGGAGCACACCGGGTTAAATGATGAACTTAACGGAATAGAAAAGCCTGTCTCTTTCACCATCAAATCCCTGAATAACGCCCGTGCAGAAATCGTCCATTCCCTGGCCAAATGGAAAAGAATGAGGCTGAAAGAACTGGAAATACCGCCCGGGAGAGGAATCCTGACCGACATGAAGGCACTGCGCCCCGATGAGGACCTGTCTCCCACTCACTCTGTATTTGTAGACCAGTGGGACTGGGAAAAAACGATCTCTACCGAAAACCGTAACCTGGCGTATCTGAAAAACACTGTAGCCAGGATCTACGAATCCATCAAAACGGCTGAGGAGGGAATTTGTACTTCCCATACGAACCTCCGGCCCTTCCTTCCGGAACAGGTACATTTTATTCATGCGGAGGAATTGCTGCAAAAATTTCCGGGGAAGCCCCCGAAACAAAGGGAGAAAATGATTTGCAAAGAGTTCGGTGCCGTTTTCATCAGCGGCATCGGTGCTCCATTGTCAAACGGAAATCCCCATGACGGCCGTGCTCCCGATTATGACGACTGGAGTTCTGAAAACGAAGAAGGGTTTACCGGGCTGAACGGAGATATCTTATGCTGGCACCCGGAATTAAATGATGCCCTGGAGTTGTCTTCAATGGGGGTACGGGTGGACGCTCTGGCTCTTGACCGGCAACTGGATATACGGGCCTGTCCGGAAAAAGCTGCCTACCCCTTTCACCAGATGCTCCTTCGTGGATCACTTCCGCAAAGCATCGGGGGTGGCATTGGTCAGTCGAGATTATGCATGTTATTGCTCAGGAAATCCCACATCGGTGAAGTGCAAGCGGGCATCTGGCCTGAATAGAAACCCGAATATACAAAGACCGGGGAGTGCATCATTTTACCGGTGATTCACCGGTCAGCACTTAATATACCCAACACTTCCTGATCATTATGGCTTCACCCACCCACTGCAAAAAGCTCATAGGCTTCAAGCATGGCCAGCATGTAATTCCCGCTGCCATGAATAAGCCAGGCCGGAATAATGGACCCTCCGGCTGCCTTTTCGGTAAGATACCCCAGTATCCAGCCACCAAGCCCGGTGATCAGGGTGATCAGCAGAGCCGCA
>PWGY01000082.1 GCA_003554665.1 Bacteroidales bacterium
CCAGGTGGTCACTACGCAGGTGGCCAAGTCTTGACGCGTTATTCCGCACCCGGATCTGCTCTTCGGTAAGGTCTTCAAACTGCATGGGCCGGCGGCTGTCAGGGTCACTGGCTCCCGGCAGCCCTATTTCATCGCCATAATACAATACCGGCACACCCGGAATCGTCATGATAAAAGCCGTCAGCTGCGACAACCGGTTGTAACCCACCGGGTCTCCGACACCGATCTCACGTTCCCAACCGGGTTGCGTATGATCCTCATCCCATCCAAGGTCACCTCCTGCCAGGGAGATAAACCTCGGCAAGTCATGATTCCCGGTAATATTCCCCATTAGGTTATTGAACCCATAATGGCTGAAACTCTGATGCAGTGAATAATCAAGGTCTTCAAAAGAAGCATCTCCGCGCCCGAACACCGTCCGGGAGTCAAAATACAGGTTGAAGTCAAACTGCCCGTCGAGCAAGCCGCTGCCCACATAACTACCAATCAGTTCGCGACTTCCGAATGTTTCACCGATCTGGAACAGGCGACGGTCATTGGGTATCATGTAATTCTCTTTAAGCTTACGGGTCAGGGATCGCCAAAAATCCAGATGTACATGCTTGGTGGCATCGTGACGGAACCCATCAAGATCATAATTGTCAATCCAGAAAAAGGCACTGTCAGACATCAGTTCCACCACCTCAGGATTTTCAAAATCCAGACTGGGCAAAAACCTGTCGAACCAGGTGGTCAGGCGGTAATCATCCCACCGGCGAATGTTTAAGTTCCCATCAGGCAGATGCAGCCTTGTGGCCCAGTCGGGGTTCTCCTGTATGATGGGGTTTTCTTCGTGCACATGGTTCGATACAAAATCCAGCATCACACTGATATTGTTGTCATGGGCCACACCACGCAATTCCTTCAGATCCTCTTCCGTGCCAAAGCGGTGGTCGACCGTGGTAAGCGTTATGGGCCAGTAGCCGTGATACCCGGAATAATAACGCCCGGGCTCCGGATACTCCTCATAGGCGTCCGGTGGATTCTGGGTAATGGGCGACATCCATACGGTATTGACCCCCAACATGTCAAAATACCCGTCTTCCACCTTTTCAGTGATGCCTTTCAGATCACCACCCCAAAAATTGGCCCGGTCAGCCAGCTCAGGGTGCTCCACCGGGTCATCATTTTCCGGATTTCCGTTGTTAAAGCGGTCAACCATCATAAAATACAAAATGGTGGCCTCCTTATCTTCACGGGTCAGCTGATCCGGGTCAGCGACCGGTCTGCGCCCTTCCAGAGGGATCAGCAGATCATTGGAAGGGCCATGTTCGTTATAGGCCCAAACCCGCACAAAACTCCTTTCCTGATCTGCCACATCTCCGGGCAGATGGATGTTTACATGATCATCAAACACTTCCACATGATCATCAGGCAACCGGAAATTCTGCCAGTATACAAACACCTCCTCCAGGTCATTTTCAAGGGCCAGCTCCAGCTTGTAGCGGCCATGGCTCCGGGGCGACAAATGAGGTGCCTCTGACCGGTCTGTGTGGCCGACCATCAGCAGGGAGTTCTTGCCCCCGGCGTTGTTGTCTGCCACGCGCGGATTGTTTGGATCCAGCATTTCCTGACCATCTGCCACGATCAGATACTGATAGCGGCCGGGGTTCAGTTCCATTTCAGTCTGCCACACCCCATCTATCAGGTTCAGCGGTGTGGCATTGGCATTCCAGTCATTCATTTCACCCCGAACCGACACCCGGCGGTAACCTTCATCACCCGGATAAAACTCAAAAGTAAAACGCTCCCGCCGGCTGCGCTGCACAAGCAGGCTGTAAGGCACGCCGTCCACCCAAATTTTCATTTCAGATAATCGTGGGATGAAGTTGGAGCGGGAAACCACCTCCAGGGTTTTCCGGTCATTAGCCAGCACAAAACCCAGCCTTTCAGATCCTGTCACTGAATCAATCCGATAAGCAGTGCCACCCACAAAATAGTCGGTAAGAAACACCAGGGTGGTGTCGCCTTCAAGCTGTACAGGGGTGGCGAGACCGTAAATATCGTCCCCGTCAGGGAAAATTGCATCAGGCGAGGTCCTGCAGGACCAGCATCCAATTACCATAAAAGCCGCAATGGCCAGCCTGATGATCAACTTTTTACAGATGCGCATGTTGTTCTTCTTCTCCTTTAGTGGGATCTGTTCGTATTATCCTTCATTTGGTCGTTACCGGACCGCAACAGTTAGCCATTCGGTTCATCCAAACGGCCTGAATTTGAGTGGCACCGGGCGAAAAACCCTACCAGAACCAAAGGGACCTGACACGCTTATGTTGCTACCAGGTAACCATTACCGCACTGTAACCAGGTAGTAATTCTTTTTACCCCTTTGCACCACAATGTATTTGCCGTTAATGAGCATCTCACTGTTTACCTCCTGATCTTCTTTAACTTTTGCTTTGTTGATGCTGACGCTGCCCTCCTTTAACATTCGCCGGGCTTCTCCTTTGGATTTGGCTATGCCGGTATTCTCGGAAAGGAAATCAACCAATCCTGCTCCGGACTGAATGACACCAGCATCTGCTTCATGCATCGGAACACCGTCAAAAACTGCCAAAAACACATCTTCTGGCAACTCTTTCAGGGCTTCAGTGGTACCTTTCCCAAAAAGAATTCCTGAAGCCTTCACGGCCGTGTCATAAGCCTCTTTCCCGTGTACCCTGATGGTGATATCTTCCGCCAGTGCCCGTTGCAGAATTCGCTGATGGGGAGCCTGCCTGTGCTCATCTACCAGGGCATCAATTTGATCTTTTGAAAACAGGGTAAAGATCTTGATGAAACGTTCCGTATCCACGTCCGAACCGTTCAGCCAGAACTGGTAAAAATGATAAGGGGACGTATAATTGGGATCCAGCCACACATTGCCCTGCTCGGTTTTTCCGAATTTGTTGCCGTCGGCTTTGGTGATTAGCGGACAGGTCAGGCCAAACACCTCACGACCCGTTTTGCGGCGTACCAGTTCAGTACCCGTGGTAATATTGCCCCACTGGTCGCTGCCTCCCATCTGCAATTTGCAATTTTTTGTCTCGTTCAGATGAAGGAAGTCATAGCCCTGGACCAGCTGATAGGTAAACTCTGTAAAAGAAAGACCGGTCTCCAGTCGTTTTTTAACCGAATCCTTGGCCACCATATAGTTAACCGTCAGGTGCTTGCCCACTTCGCGCAAAAACCCGAGAAAGGAAAAGTCTTTCATCCAGTCGTAATTATTCACGATCTCCGCACGATTCTCCGCTTCACCAAAATCCAGAAATTTCCGCAACTGCGCCTTGATGGCATTTTCGTTGTGACGCAGCTCTTCCTCCGACAACAGATTGCGCTCTTCACTTTTTCCACTGGGGTCACCGATCATTCCAGTTGCACCACCTACCAAAGCAATTGGTTTATGCCCGGCAAGCTGCAGGTGTTTCAGCATCATAATGGAAACCAGATGACCAATGTGCAGAGAATCCGCTGTCGGATCAATCCCCACATAGGCCGTGGTCATTTCTTTTTGCAATTGCTCTTCCGTTCCGGGCATGAAATCATGAATCATCCCGCGCCATTTCAACTCTTCAATAAAATTCATTGTCAACAATTTGTATATATC
>PWGY01000088.1 GCA_003554665.1 Bacteroidales bacterium
ATAACAACGGGATGTGTTTTCTCCCAAGCCAGTGCTTGGTTCTCCAGCAGATTCATTATGCCCCTTTTGCCGCCTTCACTGACTTGGATCTTTTCCAAGTGATTGGTAATTTCGCGATTATTTTCCAGGTTGTTATGAAAACCGTCCGGATCGGAAAAAGCTATCACCGAAAACCGAGAAGACGGTAAATAATTACTCAGCAGCGCCGGCAGATCACACCCCAAATAAGCGGCGGATGCCGCGGCCTCGGGCAGGTCCGGAAGGACCAAGATCAGATTTCCGGCCCAAGCCGATTGTTGCAGTATCAGCTGAAGTTCGTTCTCCAGAGCGGTCTTGTTTTCCATTTGCGGTATCAAAATATCGGTCCGCAGTATCGCCACCCTTTTATCACGCAAACCCGGCTCTGTTTCATCGGCATTGATACGGCCGGCCAGCTCATAAACAACGTCCGTTTTGCCGGACCCCTCGGGGCCCACCAATATAGCATGAGGCTCCCGTTCGCGAGTCAAAATGTTTATCAATTGCTCCAGTTCTTTTTGATGATAGAAATCACCGTCGCCGGAACCGGAAACCATATCCAAAAAATGAGCATATTTTTCCAGCTCATAAGCGCGGCCGTAAGACCAATCTCGCCCGACGCTCCCCAACCGGCGAAGCGCCGTCCGGCTCCACCATCGCTCATTCATTCGAGCGGTCTTTAAAGCGCGCAACTGCCAGCGCGCGGCGCCCAACAGATCTTCTTCTTTGACCTCGTTGGCGGTCAGCCATTTGGACCACTCACTGTCTTGCCGGTAGAGCTCCGACAGATGATCAAGCAAATTCATTCCCTCCCGAGCCGGAACAAAATCGGCGGCGGTCAGCGGCTTCTTTCGTTGAGAAGAAAATTCCTCGGCCGCTTGAGGCAAACCCAGGCGCCAACCCAGATGCCGGCCGAAATCGGTCCTCAGCAAGCCTAAAGTAATGTCATCTTCCGGGGTATTAACCACCACCCGAGCCAGCTCGTAACTTATTATTGTGCCGTTTTTGTCGCCCAACGCTCCGGCATAATAATGAGAATAATAGAAAGCGTCCAACGCCAGAAACACCAACCACCCGGCGATCATCAAACAAGCCATCCCCAACAGACGGTTGTCGGTTACCACCCCTATATTCGAGGACGTCGTAGTTAATAGCAGATAACCGGCCAACAGCAGCACCGCCAGAATAAGAAAAGTTACCTTTATCTTTTTGCGTAAGCGGTGTGATATTATCTCCTCCAATAGAAGCTCCGGATGCCGTTCCAGTGCCTGTTGTTTTAGTTGGGTAAAATTCATAAGATCTTTTTAATTCATCCGATCACCAGCAATCCGGCGCCGGTTACCAGCAAAAAAGTAACCAACAAAGGCGCCAGCAGCCAGATTACATAAACCGCCGCCCCGGCCGCCGCCAACGCCGCCAGACATAGTAGTCCCACGATCATCACCGCCAAACGGATGATCATACCCACTAAGCGCATCATGGTATTGACCACCAAAGCGGTTAACACTCTTTCCAAACTAAATCCCTGACCGCTGTAACTCTCCTGCAGCCGGCGCCAGGGAGCAAAGAGGGTCCGCAGCAGATCGGAAAAGGAGAAAAAGTGGCTGATAAAATAGAGAAAATTGCCCCAGATACCCCAAATATCGCCGAGAGCGGTGGAGTAATGCCAGATCAGGTAGCAAGAAAACAGTTGGAGGGTCTTCATAATTTGCGTGATTAACTTAACTTAATAATAGCAAATAATGAACCGAAACAAAACGAAGTGAATGCAACCGATCCGGTCGGACCCTCTCTGTCTTGCTGTTTTGTCCGGCCGGCCGCAGCGGATCAGCAGTCCAAGATCGATAAAATGTGGTGTCCGGCTTGATCATTATCTAATGTAGACAACCGCACAGCAACGTAATGGTAAATAAGCTATTTAAAAGATATAACGTCTTTGGAGTTTAATTGGCGGTATTTGGCTCTTGTGGTTCCTTTGGCGTTTTGTTTGAGCTTGAAAGGAAATAGAGAGCCAGGTAGCCGTCGGCGGTGCGGGTAATATTAAAGTCCGACGAGCTGCGGCGGTTGCCTTCGGCCAATTCCCGGCGGATCGCGGGGTTATCCCGCAGCCGTAAAAATCTCTCCCGAAAGACCCGTTCCTCGCCGGAAGGATAAACCTGGAACAAACCCCGGGAGAACTGCTCCCGCGCCCCGCCGACATCGGAAACCAAAGCCGGCACTCCGGCAAACAACACCTCTATCAAGGTAATAGACAAACCCTCATAACGGGACGGCAAAACGAACAGATCGAAGGCCGGCAGATAAGAAAAGGCGTCGGCTCGTTCCGGCAGTAAAAAAACCGTCCCGGAAAGACCTTGTTCATCTATTTGCCGCTTTAGATGTTCTTTCTCCGGTCCGTCACCGATGATAACCGCTTTTAGTAGAGAATCTTCAGCAGACAGCTCGGCCAGCTGTCGCACCAGAAAAGAATAATTCTTCTGATAAGCCAAACGGCCGACCGAACCGACCAGAAAAGTTTGGTCATCTATGGCGCCGCCGGTTTCTTGACTGAGTATTCGGCGAGCTTGCTTGCGGCCGGCAAACTGCAGCTCGGTCGGATCCAACCCGTTATAAACCACCGAACCTTCACTTACCACCCCCTGGCGCCGAGCGGTTTCCAGATTGGCCCGACTAACGAACACCGCCTCATCGACATACCGAAGCAAAAAGCGAAACACTAAGCGGAAAAAATACCGGATCGGCGCCTTGCGATAACCGTCATCCAGCACCGATAAACCACGAAAAGTAAAGACCACTCGCGGAGGGCGGCGAGACCATCGGGCACCGATCGCGGCAAACAAGGCGTTAGAACTGTTGATATGAACCACGTCAAATCCTTCTTTGTTGCAGCGGCGACGAAAAGCAAAGATCAGCTTAAGGTTGGTCAAGGGATTCAAACCGCGAGACAGACAAGACAGTCTGATAAAAGGCAGTCCGATCCGGCGGGCGGCCTCGGCTAAATACTCCCCCGCTCCGGCCATGATCTGCACGTCATGACCCCGCCGCTTCAGCTCCCGAGCCAGATTGAAGACCGAAACCTGAGCTCCGCCTATTTCGGCTTTGGTAATTACAAGAAGAATTTTAGAGGTTCGTTCCATAATAGCGTTTAACCGGCTTTCAGTTGATCCAGTCCCTCTTTTAAGGAAACTTCGGGGCGCCAGCCAAGCAGATCTTGAGCGCGGTTAATGTCGGCCTCGGAATCGCTCGGTTCCAAACGTTTCTCGATATAACAACGCTCTCCACCGATTAACCCGGCCAGCTCGTTGATCGAGGTCCGGGAGCCGGAGCCGATATTTATCGCCTCACCCCGAACCGGAGCTGATTCGGCGGCGGCCAAAAGATTGGCGCCGGCCACATCCGAGACATGAACAAAATCCCGGGTCTGGCTGCCGTCGCCGGTAATGGTCAACGGCTCCCCGGCGGCGCGCTGTTTTAGAAACCGCGCCACCACCAACGCATAACCTCCTTCATCATTCTGCCCCGGACCGTAGACGTTAAAGTAACGCAGAGAGACCGTCGGCAAACCGTAGAGCTCACTCCAGAGTCGCATATAACGC
>PWGY01000087.1 GCA_003554665.1 Bacteroidales bacterium
CAACGGCTGCTTCGACATCCTGCATGCCGGCCACACAGATTACCTGGCCCGGGCCGCAGATCTGGGAGATATTCTGATCGTGGGCTTAAATACCGATTCGTCAGTACGCCGCAATAAGGGGGCAGGCAGGCCGGTCAACCCGGAAGATGCAAGGGCAGCAGTTCTTGCCTCCCTGTCGTTTGTGGACGCTGTCATTCTTTTTGATGACAACACCCCCGAGAGCCTCATCCGAAGCTTAGAGCCCGATGTCCTTGTAAAAGGAGACGATTACAGAAACCGCGAGATTGCCGGAGCCGACTTTATTCGCAGCCGGGGAGGTACTGTGGTTACACTTCCCTTTCTGGAAGGCTTCTCCACTACAACCCTTATCAGGAAAATTCAACAACTCCGATAAGATGCCGAGCATCCAGATAATATTAAAACCCCGGATTATTTAAAATACTGAACAGCATCGTTTTAAGAAAAAATAACGTTTATACAGGCCATTTATCACTATTTTCGCACGAATTGGTTTAATTGTTGCGACAAATAAGCCTGACCCTGTAAAGATCAATTTCATTACCATGAACGACAAACGCAAAACCCGCTTAACGGCAAGTGTGTATATGCCGGTCATCCTGGCACTGGTGCTTGCGCTGGGTTTTTTTCTTGGCCTGAACCTCCGTCAACCCGAAAGCAGCCCCTCAGAAGGGCGCTTTTTCTCGATCGGATCTGAACGATATAACAAAATACAAGACATACTGAATTATATCAATGATGCTTACGTAGACAGCATTTCAAAGACAGAACTCGAAGATGCGACCATACAAAGCATCATGAAGAATCTGGATCCCCATTCAGCCTACATCCCCGAGTCCGAATTTCAGCGGATGAATGATCCACTGATGGGAAGCTTTGAAGGGATTGGCATTGAGTTCAATATGATCAAAGATACAGTGGTGGTCATTAATCCGATACCCGGAGGACCAAGTGAGCAGGCAGGCATCATGCCCGGCGACCGTATTGTGATGGTCGGAGATACGGCAATTGCGGGCGTGGAAAAATCCACCAATGACATTGTTTCCATGTTGATGGGTGAAAAAGGAACCAACGTGGATGTTTTTGTATACCGGCCGGGAGCTCCTGAACTGATTGAATTCTCCCTGACCAGGGATGAAATCCCTTCATACAGCCTGGACATCGCCTATATGGCAGACCCAGTAACAGGGTACATTCGCCTGAATAAGTTTTCTGCAACCACATACCGTGAATTTGACCAGGCTTTGTCAGAGTTGCAGGAAAAAGGAATGGAGAAAATGATTCTTGACCTCCGGGGCAACGGCGGAGGATTCATGGAGGCAGCCATACAAATTGCAGACGAGCTGCTTGAACCGCAACAGCTGATTGTGTATACCGAAGGCAGGAAAAGACCACGCAGCACTGCCAGGGCTCGCCGCGACGGAAAATTTGAAACCCAACCTTTGGTGGTATTGATCGATGAATGGTCGGCATCGGCCAGTGAAATCATTGCTGGTGCGGTGCAGGACAATGACCGGGGCCTGGTAATCGGCAGGCGTTCATTCGGGAAAGGAATGGTACAGGAACAGGTACAACTCCGCGATGGATCCGCCCTCAGGTTAACAGTGGCACATTATTACACCCCCACGGGTCGAAGCATCCAAAAGCCTTATGATGAAGGAGAGGAAGCCTATTACAACGAATTCCTTGACCGTTTTCACAGCGGGGAACTTCTCAGCCCCGACAGCATTCATTTTGATGATTCACTCCGTTTTGAGACGCCTGCCGGAAGAGTTGTATACGGAGGCGGAGGCATCATGCCCGACATTTTTGTGCCGCTTGAAGGCGAAAATGACCGTACATTCTTTAACCGCGTTGCTAACCTGGGATACATTTACCTGTTTGCATTTGAATACACTGATCAGAACAGGGAGAGCCTCGCAGAATATGGCGATGCCGAAACCTATGTAAATCAATTCAGTATTTCGTCAGGCATCTATAATGAATTCCTCAGCTACTTGCGGGATCAGGGCATGGAAGTACCTTCCCGGATCAGCAGGGAAAGCGAGGAGCTCATCAGAACCAACCTGAAAGCTTATGTTGGCAGGAATATGTTCGGGGCTGAAGCCTTTTTTCCTGTTTTGCACTCTGTTGACCATACGTTTGAAAAAGCGATGGAGACCCTCCGTAATGAGGAAATGATGGCTTTATATCACGTATCAGTTAAAGACGAAGAAGAACCTGGAGACGAAGAAGAACCACAGTAAATCATCTGCTGACCTTTGTTGCCAATCACAGACAGGTTTTACCCCGTTTAAGTCAGCAAACAGCGGCGAGAAAGCACCGACCAACCAACAACCATCAGAGTCCGATCTCCGGTCCCACTTTTTTCATGGCATCCAGTGAGATCTCCACAAACTCCTGGAGACTCAGCCCCAGTTTCTCACACTCCCTGATGGTATCTCTGTTCACGGAGGCTGCAAAAGCCTTCTCCTTCATCCGCTTGGTGATCGATTTAGGCTTTACGCTGGCCACTTTTTTGTCAGGATATACCAGGGCTGTGGCAGTAATCAGCCCGGTGATGGTCTCCCCTGCTGCCAGGGCGTGATGCAGTTGCTTATGCCTCTCCTGACCGTGCGCTGCCTGCTCATTGTGCAACTTAACGGCCTCGACAATATCTGGGGCCACACCTTTTTGTTCCAGCATTTTGGCACCCTCCAGGGCATGTACTTCCGGGTCGGCATCAGTAATCTCCACATCCACATCGTGCAGCAAGCCGGCCAGGCCCCAATGGTCGGGGTCTTCACCAAGGCGCTCAGCCAATGCCCTGAGCACAGCCTCTGAAGCCAGGCAGTGGGCAATCATTTTCTCGTTTTTTACATGCGTCTTCAAAAGATCTAAAGCATCATCTCTCTTCATGTGATTGGATTTTGGATTCAGATAGCAGAAACATCATTTCAGGATCCGGCAATCAGCATCCCTGCAGGCGAATTCCCTGCGGAAGGTCATTCAAGCAGAGAGCAGACGGACTGCTTGTCAGTTTTGTCCGGGTCATCCTGCTGCCGGGAATAAGTGCAAATATAAGGAAAGCTTCAGAATGCATGGGTGCCGTCATGGCCATCACACCATCCCTCGCATTGAAAGATATTTGCATGGTATTGAAGGATATTTGCCCCGGTACTCAAAGATATTTGCCCTGCCAGGGTAATTAATTCAATGGCTTTGTAAATCATTCCGGATTAATTCGTATCTTTGCGGCGATAATTGCAAGAGTTGGGTTTTTACTTGCCCGTTTTCACAACAAGCGTTACACGCTCCGCATTCTAATCTCTCCACCTCACCATTTCCTTTATCACCAATAATTCGCCGTGCATAAGCACAGGCAGTCACTATTTTATATTATACAAATGACAACTTTTCAGAATCTGAATTTATCAGCGCCCATTTTGCAGGCGTTAAAAGGCAAAGGTTACCACACACCCACACCCGTGCAGGAGAATGCCATTCCGGTGATCCTTCAGGGAAGGGATATTTTCGGAAGCGCACGCACAGGCACCGGGAAAACCGCTGCTTTTGCACTTCCCCTTCTTGAC
>PWGY01000255.1 GCA_003554665.1 Bacteroidales bacterium
CAATGAAATCGCGGTTGCCGAAACTGATCTCCTTGTCGATGTACATGATGACCAGCCCCAGAAAAGCCAGCCCGATCAGGATGGCTGTTCTCCGGGACACCTTTTCTTTCAGAAACAGGGCTCCGAAAAGGGATGCCCAGATGGGCCAGGTAAACAGGATTATTACTGCATTGCCGATGGTGGTATAGAGGTATCCTACGAAAAAAAGAAACATGCGCGTGGCATTCAGCCCGGAAGCCACAAGCATGATGTTGTAATTGCCCTGGAACAGTTTGACTTTTTTCCAGTGGAAGTAAGCCAGCAATGCCAGTACGGGTACGGCCATCCGGAAAAACGTGATCGAGGTGGAAGGCAGGTCGATCAGTTTGATGAATACGCCGCTTGATCCGCCGATGGTTGCGGCAATGATGATGGCCAGGTAGGGATTGAGTTTCATAAATTGCTGTCACAAATTTAATGGTTATGACGCAGGGCTATGCTGTTTTGTCGGTAATTGACCGGAAATTTTCAGGATCTGTAGCCCCTTCTGTGTTCACAAACAGTACGCGTGATTCAGAACTTAATCTTAGCAGTTCCCGCACGGGTTTCAGTTTACTCTCCTCCATAACCGCCATGAATCCTGCAAGGCCAGCTGCACCCGATTCTCCGGCAATGACAGCCTGGTCACCTCCTGTCGGATTGTGCAATGCCCGCATCGCTTCTTCGGCGTACCGGTCACCGATACTGACCGCGGCATCGGTGCCACTACGGATGATGTTCCACGCTCCCGGGGAGGGTATCCCGCAATTCAGCCCGGCCATGATGGTCTTAAAACTTTTATCGGGCACCACCCTTTCCCCGGCCCGGAAAGAGGCCAGCACCCCGTCGGCTTCAATAGGCTCCACCAATACGATTTTCGGGCGCTTCAGGCCGTAACGGTTCAGGTAATACCAGATGGCAGACCCGGCAAAACTTCCGACCCCCGCCTGGAGGAAGACCACATCTGCCGGGGGTTGTTTTGTTGGGTGCGGTTGCAGCTCCATTTCGCGGAACAGGGTGAGGTATCCTGCCATGATGAGGGCCGGGATCTCTTCGTAGCCCTCCCGCCCTGCATCCTGAACCAGTTGCCATCCATCCTTCCTGCAAGCTTCGGCAGCCAGGTCACAGGCTTCGTCATAGTTTCCCTCAATCTTTATCGCTTTGCCACCTTCCTCTTCGATGGCCCGGATCCTGGCCGGGGCTGTGTGTTGCGGCACAAAAACCACTGACTTTTTCCCTGCCCTGGCTGAAGCCCAGGCAAGGGCCCGGCCGTGATTGCCATCAGTGGCCGTGCAGAAGGTGTCAATATGATCGCATTGCTTCAGGATGCGATGGACAGCATAGGAAGCGCCCAGGGCTTTGAACGCTTCCAGGTGGAAACGGGCTGATTCGTCCTTCAGAAAGATATGGCCTGTTCCGTATTTTTTTGCAAGAACAGGGAGGCTGATACAGGGCGTGGGTGCATATCCCGGCAGCGACCGGTGGAAGTGAATGGCATTGTGCTGGTTGAGAATATGGGTGGTGGTATCAGGTGCCGGGTTGTTGTCGGGGGTATGCAGGAAATAATCAATCATGTTACAGCTGATGCTTGAGTATTTTCAGTTTAACTTACACAGGATGATCGATTTTTTTTCTGCCCGGATGGCTGATTCGCCCCCCCGGGGCAGTAGCACAGCGGAATCGCTGCTAAATGCTCCTCCCCACTGCTGGTGGGCGGAATTAAGCAGGAGGGTCGTCTTTTCAGGAACCAGACCTTCAATCGGAACCACAATGGTGTCGTCGGCAAAATTCATGACGGCCACAAGGGTTTCCGTCTTCCCTTCGATACGGAGTAGTATTCCTTTGCCTTCAGCAACTGTTTGTGCGCAGGTTGCTGATCTGTCACCAGGTTTAAGCAAGGCTTCCTGTTTCCGCAGGGAGATCAGTTTTTTATAGAATTCCAGCATCTGCTGTTTGGCAGGAGATGATGGCCAGTCCCAGTTCAATTTGGATGTTTCAAAGGTGCTTATGGCTACAGGATCGGGGGGGGCTCCGTTTTTTATGAAATCCCGGTATTCCCGTTTTCGCCCCTTGCGTGTCTGTTTCAGCAAATGGGGATCACTGTGGCTGATGAAAAACAGAAACGGGCTGTCTTCCGCATATTCTTCTCCCATAAAAAGCATGGGGATGAAGGGGCTGACAAACATGGCCCCGGCAGCCAGTTTGAGGCTTTCGTGATCCAGCATGGTGCTCAGCCGTTCTCCGTTCATCCGGTTGCCCACCTGGTCGTGGTTCTGGGTAAATACCACAAAACGCCCACCAGGCTGATCGGTGGTGGGTGTGCCAAAAATTTTCTTTCTGTGAGGGGAATATACCCCGTTATGCACCCAGCCATGATTAAATGCCTTGCTAAGATGTTCAACACTTCCAAAGTCATAATAATACCCCAGTCGTTCACCCGTCAATAGGGCATGAAGGGCATGGTGCCATTCATCGCACCATTGGGCATCAAGCCCGTAACCACCTTTTTCTGGCGGGTTGATAAAGCGGGTGTCATTGAGGTCGCATTCCCCGATGAGAAAGTGCCTGCCTTCAGTCTGTTCGTTCAGGGCTTCCACGTGTTCACTGAGTTCGAGAAGAAAATGCCGGGGACTCATATCCCTGATGGTCTGGATTGCATCCAGCCGCAATCCGTCCACATGAAAATCGCGAAGCCACATCAATGCGTTTTCCAGGAAGTAATTTCTGACCCCGTCACACCAGGAATCATCAAAATTTATGGCCTTTCCCCATGGGGTGGAATACTTTCCTGTAAAGTATGGTCCGTAGGTCCCGAGACAATTTCCCTCAGGCCCCAGGTGGTTGTAAACCACATCCAGAATAACTGCAATGCCTTTATGGTGGCAGGCCCTGATCAGTTGCGCGAAGGCCCGGGCGCCGCCGTACGACTGCTGAACGGCGTATGGGAAGACCCCGTCGTAACCCCAGTTACGTGTACCGGGGAAGGCCGCCACCGGCATGATTTCCACGGCATTGACCCCAAGATCGGCAAGGTAGTCGAGTTTTTCTGCGGCAGCCATAAAGGTGCCTTCCTGGGTGAAAGTGCCCACATGCAGTTCGTAGATGATCAGTTCCTGCAGCGGTAAACCCTGCCAACTCCTGTCCCGGATTTTCCGGATCTCGTGCAGATCCAGGCATTCAGAGAATCCGTGCACCCCGTCGGGCTGTGACAGGGATGCCGGGTCGGGGAAACGGCCCTTGTTGTTGATCCTGAACATGTAGCGGTCTCCGGTTGCCAGATCCGGGTATGTGGCCTCCCAGAATCCATACTCTTGTTTATGAAGCGGAAATTCTGCTTTCCCTTCAACTTCCATGGTGATCCTCCGGGCATATGGAGCCCAAACACGTGCCCGGGGGGCTGTGTCCGGGTGGAAATTCAACCCCAGCCTCCTTGCTGAAAGATCTGCCTGCATGGTTGTGGTGATTATTGGTTTCTTGGACTTTGCAGCAGTACCACAGAGCGTTCACCTACCCTGAGCGCATCACCAGGCTGCAGTTTTTCCTGATCCTTATCATAAAACCTG
>PWGY01000146.1 GCA_003554665.1 Bacteroidales bacterium
GGATCTGTTGCGCAGCCACGGTCACAGCATGACCAACTGGGGCATTTTGCTGCTGCATCATACCGCCCCCTTTCATACCATTGTAATTACCGGTGAGGAAGCCCCGGATAAGTCGGAAAAATTCCTTCAACATTTTTTGCCTGATGCATTGCTGGCTGCCCGAAGCACTGAAGTACCGGAATTGCCGCCGGTTTTTGCTGAGCGGTTTGTTCCCGGCAATACCCTGATCTATATCTGTGGGATGGGTTATTGCAAGGCTCCGGTGGAGGATGTTCTATCCGCCCTGGAGCAGATGCGGGAATAGCTGCATGCTTTCTGCCTGACCCGGCAGTCCGGGCATTACCTGCCCGGACGGTATCTTTCCTGCAACTCCCTGATCACTGCTTCCCAACCTGTGTCCCTGGCAATCAATAAAACATTCAGGTGATAGATCAGGTCGGCGGCCTCTTCAATGAAGCGTTGCGGGTTTCCGCTTTCCGATTCAAGGGCCAGCTCTACGGCTTCTTCGCCCATTTTTTTTGCAATCCGCTTTGGCCCTGCTTCGAAAAGTTTCGCTGTATAACTTTTTGAAGGATCGGAGTCTTTGCGGGTTTTCAGCAACTGCTCGAGTTCTTCAAGGAATTCCGGTTTGCCTGGTGCGCTTTGTGCGGCTGTCTGCCGCTCATTGACCGCCTGGTTTTTCTCCCCGAAACATGTGTCTTGCCCGGTGTGGCAAGCCGGACCGGCAGGCCGGGCTTTCGCCAGGATGCAGTCGTTGTCGCAGTCGGGCAGCAGTTCTTCCAAATAGAGAAAGTTGCCCGAACTTTCGCCTTTGGTCCACAGCCGGTTTTTGCTCCTGCTGAAAAAGGTCAGCTTGCCGCTGTCAAAGGTTTTTTCAAGGGCTTCCCTGTTCATCCAGGCCTGCATCAGTACCCGGTTGGTGGAGGCGTCCTGTACAATGACGGGAAGCAACCCGCCGCTTTTTTCGAAATTCAGGTTGTTGATTTTCATTGGAAGTTGGAGATTAGAGGTTGGATGTTAGATGTTAGAGGTTGGATGTTAGAAGGTGGAAGTTCGAAGCCGGAAGCTCGAAGGAAGAAGCTCGAAGGAAGAAGCTGGAAGGAAGAAGCTGGAAGCTCGAAGGAAGAGGCTCGAAGGAAGAAGCTCGAAGTTTTGGGATCATAATCGGACTGGTATTTGATAGGTTTTTAGAAATCTTTTTACTTCCGGGATGCTGATCACACCGTAATGAAAAATGCCTGCGGCGAGGGCGGCATCTGCCTTGCCCCGGGTGAATACGTCCAGAAAATGCTCCGGGATTCCTGCTCCGCCGGAAGCAATTACCGGAACCTGAACCGCATCTGCCACTGCACTGGTAATGTCCAGTGAAAATCCCTGACGGCTGCCGTCGGCAGTAAAGGAGGTAAGCAGAATCTCCCCGGCACCCCGCTCACAGACCTCTTTGGCCCATCTTATGGCATCGGTGCCCGTCAGTTTGGTGCCGGCATGACTTACCACTTGCCATTGATCATTGATGAGCCGTGCATCAATGGCAACCACCACGCATTGGTTGCCAAAAGCATCGGAAAGTCTGGTGATAAGATCCGGATCGCGAAGGGCGGCCGTGTTGACCGACACCTTGTCAGCTCCTTTTGACAGGAGCTTTCCGACCTCTGCTTCGCTGCTGATTCCGCCTCCGACGGTGAAAGGAATGGATGTGGCGGCAGCCACCTCTTCTACCACGCGAAGGAAGGTTGAACGCCCTTCCAGGGTGGCCGTGATGTCTAGCAGGGTCAGTTCGTCAGCCCCTTCATCGGAATACCTGGCGGCCAGCTCCACCGGGTCGCCGGCATCACGGAGGTTCCCAAAACTGACGCCTTTCACGGTGCGTCCTTCTTTGATGTCGAGGCAGGGGATGATTCTTTTTGTAAGCATAAGTTGGTTGTTGGTTAACGGCGCTTCGCGCCTTGGTTGTTGGTTTGTCGGGGCTGATGCCCCTCCGGTTGGTCGGCGCTGCGCGCCTCCGGTTAGTCGTGGCTTCGCCACTCCGGTTGACGGGGGCTAAAGCCCCCTTGGTTGTTGGTTAGTCGGAGGCTTAGCGCCTCTGGTTGTTGGTTCGCATGGGCTATGGGTTGTGAAAGATGCCAATGTTCAGGGAAACGGGCCATGCGGTTGTTGGTTGTTGGCTTGTCAATGCCTGAATGGCGTTGACCCTTTAAGGCACTGACATTGGAGCCGGATGCCGGGGTTTGTGGCCTGACCCTGGCAGGGCAGCACGGGGCCCGGGAGTTTTGGGATTATGGGGGTTGGTTAAACCGGCTGAGTTCTTCCGGGGTAATCTTTCCCTCAAAGATGGCTTTGCCGGTTACGGCTGCATAAAGTCCGCATGACCTGAGCAGTTCCAGGTCTTTCATGGATGCAACACCCCCTCCGCCGATGAAATAGGCTTCAGGCCAGAAGTTTGTCAGGGGACGGTAAAAGTCTGGATCCGGGCCCTGCATGGTACCGTCCCTGCTAATATCGGTTACTGACAGGTAGCGCCAACCAGCTTCAAGCAGTAATCCGATGGCTGTGCGGGTATCTGTTTCGGTTGATTGCTGCCAGCCCTTTACGGCCACATGTCCTTTATCAATGTCTACCGCTGCAATCAGTCTTTCTGCCCCGAAGCTTTCGATACATTGCCGGGGGATTTTGGGGTCAGAAAAGAGGAAAGTGCCGAGGTTGACTTTATTGGCGCCTGCTTCCAGAATTTCCCGGATCGACTCCATGCTCCGAATCCCTCCTCCGTAGTCTATCCGAAGGGAGGTTTCTTTTGAGAGTTTTTCCAGTACGGGCAAATTGACAGGCTGACCCTGCCGGGCTCCGTCCAGATCTACCAGGTGTAAATGAGTGATCCCCGCTTCCTCAAAGGTTTTGGCGGTTTCAAGGGGGCTCTTTTGATAGGTTACCTGCTCGTCAAAACGTCCTTTGAGGAGACGGACGCATGAAGCGTTCATAATGTCAATGGCTGGTATGGCAATCATAGGTCAATAAAGTTTTGGAGGATTTGCATGCCTGCTTTCCCACTTTTTTCCGGGTGAAACTGCAGGCCGAAAAATTGATTGTGACTGATGGCGGCCGTAAATGGCTGATCATAGCAGCACAGGGCAATGGCCTGGTCACCCCGTGGCAGGTAATAACTGTGTACAAAATACACATGGCTGTTTTCAGGCACACTTTTGAATAACGGCCCCCGAAGTGCGTACAGGCTGTTCCAGCCCATATGCGGAACTTTAAGGTTACCTGTGAAGCGTTTGATTTTTCCGGAAAATAACCCAAGTCCCCTTATGTTTCCTTCTTCAGAAGAGGCTGTCATTAGCTGCATACCAAGGCATATGCCAAGTACCGGTCCGTTAAACTCCCTGATCGCATCGTCCAGGCCCTGTTGCCGGAGTATTTCCATGGCAGGCCTGGCATGTCCGACCCCGGGGAAGATCAGTTTGTCTGCATCCTGTATGTCTTTTGGTGATACAGCCAGCCTGGCTTCAATTCCAAGCCGTTGCAGTGCATTTTGAACCGATGCGATGTTTCCGGCTTTGTAGTGTACGATTTTTATTTGTTGCTTCATAACAGCTTATTTGGTTCTGCTTGTCTGTGTCGGGTATGGATTGAATTTCAGTACCGTGCCCTTGATTTATAAGGCATTTTGATCGGTGCCCTGTTTTACGCCCGGCCTTGTTTTAAACGTTACAACATCCCCTTTGTGGAGGGCATTGCATTGTTGTTATTCCTTGCAACGGCCACTTTCAGAACTCTGGCAAAAGCTTTGAAAACCGCTTCCACCATGTGGTGGTCATCTTCTCCTGAGGCTTCGATGTGCAGGTTGCAGGCGGCTGATTCGGAGAATGATCTGAAAAAATGTTGAAAGAGTGTTGCAGGAACATTGCCTATTTGCAGGCCTGAAAAGGGTACGTCCCATTTCAGGTAACTGCGCCCCCCAAGATCTGCCAGTACCTTTGCCCGGCTTTCATCCATGGGCAATTCAAACCCATAGCGTTCGATCCCTTTTTTGTCCCCCAGGGCCTTCCGTAGGGCCTTACCCAACGAAATGGCCGTATCTTCGATGGTGTGATGGGCGTCTACTTCCAGGTCTCCGTTGGCATCCACCTCCAAATCCATCATCCCGTGTCTGGCAATTTGTTCCAGCATGTGGTCAAAAAATGGGATGGCGGTACGAATGTTTGCGTAACCACTTCCTTCCAGGCATATTCTGATGGTGATGTCGGTTTCGGAGGTTTGTCGTCGGAAGGTGGCCTGACGGATTTCAGCTTTTCCGGGGGTAACTGCCTTGTGCGGTTGCCCGGAGCTCATTGTTTGCCCCGGAATCGAGCCTTCAGCCACGTTTTTCTTCTCCTGAACGGCCGGGTCATAAGCAGCCCATACCTCAAGCAGTCGGTTGTTTTCTCCTTCGGTTCCCACCGTGATTCGCAGGCAACCTGCGCATCCTGGTTCACAGCTGCGGTTGCGCACAATGATTCCGTTTTGTGCAAGGTGGCTGCAAATGGCACCGGCCTCTTTGGTTTTTACCAGCAGGAAGTTGGCATCGGAGCGGTAAACCTTTTCCGTCAGCGGCAATCCCCTGATGGCAGCCACAAGCTTCTCGCGGGAATCAATGATGCGTTTGATGTTCATTTTGTATATGGCATTGCTGTTGAGCGCTTTTTCCGCCAAATTGATAGCCGGTGTCCCCAGGTTGTATGGGAAACTGATTTTCTGCATGACCCCGATGATCTCCCGGGATGCATAGGCGGTGCCGATCCGGGCCCCGGCCAGTCCGAAGGCCTTGGAAAAGGTTTGCACCACCACCAGGTTTGGGTAATCTTTCAGCAAGGGAAGCAGGCTTTGGCCAGGACAGAAGTCGATGTAGGCTTCGTCGGCCACCACAATACCATTGAAATTCTCCAGTAACCGGAGGATGGTTTCTTTGGTCTGTGTATTTCCCGTCGGATTATTGGGATGACAAACAAACAGCATTCTGGTGGCGGGAGTGGTGCTTTGTAAGGCCTTCTCCGGGTCGATCTGAAAATTCCGGTCAAGGTTTACCTTGAGTACCTCCAGGTTGTTTACCCCGGCCCGGACCGCATACATGCCGAATGTGGGAGGAAAAACCATGATCTGATCTTTGCCGGGCCGGCAAAAACAGCGCATGAGCAGGTCAATAATCTCATCACTGCCGTTTCCCAAAAAAATACGATCCGGATCAATGCCCTTAACTACGGAGAGTTTTTCCATCAACTCCTGTGGTTCCTTGCCGGGGTAGCGATTTACCTCCGCGGGCATTCCGGGAAAGGCTTGAGGCAACTCATTGGCATCCAGAAATACCGAGCCGCTTCCTTCGTATTCATCCCTGGCTGAGGAATAGGGTGTTAATTCCGCAATGTGTTCCGGAATCATTGATTTCAGATTAAAGCGCATGATGATGAAATTTTAGGGTCATTTTTCTGTTTGTATACGTTGAAGAATGGCGTTTGCATGAGCATCCAGCTGCTCTGCCCGGGCCAGCTGTAACACTGTTGGTGCAAGCCCCATTAACCCATCCCTGCTGATCTCCTGGGTGGTAATGCTTTTCATGAATGATGCGGTGGTAATTCCGCTCCAGGCCCTGCTTGAACCACCTGTTGGGAGGGTGTGGTTGGTTCCGCTGGCGTAATCACCGGCAGACTCCGGACTGTAGTTTCCCAAAAACACAGACCCGGCATTGGTCACCTTTTTCTCCACTGACCCGGCATCTTTTACAGAAAGGATGAGGTGTTCGGGTCCGTAATAGTTGCTGATATCCAACGCCTGACTGATATCCTGCACACAGATGGCCAGAGCGTGTTTGAGTGCTTCGGCCGCGGTTTCTCTGCGGGAAAGCGTTGCCAGCTGGGTTTCTGTTTCTTTGATTATTTGTTGGACAAGATCCATGCTTTCGGCCAGCAGTATGACCTGGCTGTCGGCCCCATGTTCCGCCTGTGACAGCAGATCGGCTGCCACAAAGGCCGGGTTGGCCGTGCTGTCGGCAATTACCAGAACCTCCGATGGTCCTGCGGGCATATCGATGGCAATTCCGCGACCGGCCAGCTGCATTTTGGCACTGGTCACCCAGGCATTTCCAGGGCCAAATATCTTATCCGCTTTCGGGATGCTTTCTGTACCAAATGCCATTGCGGCTATGGCCTGTGCTCCGCCTACAGCGAAAACGCGGATGTCAAAAAGACTTAAGGTAAACAGCAGTTCCGGGGAAGCCCCGGGAGGGGTGCAGGCAATGATCTCCTTGCAGCCGGCTATGGTGGCTGGTATGGCAGTCATCAGGACTGTGGAGAGCAGGGGGGCCGTTCCTCCCGGAATGTAGAGACCTGCCTTTTCGATGGGTGTGTAGCGGATGCTGCATTTAACCCCAGGCATGGTTTCCATTGAGGTCGCCTTTGGCAACTGTGCTTCATGAAAACTCCTGATGTTTACCATGGCTTGCCTTATGGCAGTTTTCAGGTGCTGATCCACATCCCTGCCTGCCTGGATCAGTTCCTGGCGGGGAATTTCAAAATCAGGCGGCGCCTGTCCGTCAATTTTCAGGCATATCCTTCGCAGGGCATTGTCCCCGCCTTCTTCTACTTCGCGGATGATCGTACTTACTTTTTCCTCGCGACCCGCAGTGTCTTGCGAGGGACGGCGGAGTATTTTTTCATAGTCCCTGGGGTTGATACCGGGGAGGATAGTAACATGTGACCCCTTTGGGGTCATAGGGGTCTGTGGCTGTTGGCTGGGGTTAGTAACGTTTGACCCCGAAGGGGTCATAGGGTTTTTGGGTTGTTGGGTCATGGTTAGTAACGTTTGACCCCTTTGGGGTCATAGGGTTTTTAGGTCGTTGGCTAAGGTTAGTGACGTTTGACCCCGCAGGGGTCAAATGTTATTAGATTCGTGGCAATATGTTTAGCATGTAAGCTTCTTCGACCCCGAAGGGGTCACATGTTACTCAGGTGACCATTTTTTCAATGGGGGCCACCAGGATTCCCTGGGCACCGGCTTCTTTCAATTTGTCAATCACTTCCCAGAAGTCGTCTTCGCTGATGACGGAGTGCAGGGAGTACCAGCCTTTTTCAGCCAGCGGCATGATGGTGGGGCTCTTGATCCCCGGGATCAGCGAAATGATGTTGTCCAGCTGTTGTTCAGGAGCATTAAGCAGGATATACTTGTTGTTGGCTGCTTTTTGCACAGTACGGATCCGGAACAGCAACTGCTGCAGCAGTTTGTTCACATTTTCTGACAGGTTTTTTCCCGAGATCAGTACTGCCTCGCTCTTCAGCACGGTTTCAGTTTCCTTCAGTCCGTTGCTCAGCAGGGTGCCGCCTGAGCTGACGATTTCAAAGATGGCATCAGCCAGACCAAGGCCGGGGGTGACCTCCACCGATCCGCTGATGGGGTGTATCTCAGCACTTAAATTGTTGTCCCGAAGGAATTTTTCTAGTAAAACAGGGTAGGAAGTGGCAATCCGCTTCCCGTTCAGGAATTCTTTTCCCGGATAATCCATTGACCGGGGGATGGCCACTGAAAGCCTGCATCGTGAAAACCCGAGTGGCTGTACAACTTCCACGTCCCTGTTTTTCTCCAGTACTTCATTGAGCCCGAGGATCCCGGCGTCGGCCACCCCGTCTTCCACATATTGGGGAATGTCGTCATCACGGAGAAATATGAGCTCCATGGGAAACCCATTTGCCACGGCTTTCAGGTTGTTGCTTCCGTTCTGAATGCGGATTCCGCATTGTTTCAGCAGCTTGACTGATTCTTCACTCAGGCGGCCACTTTTTTGGATGGCCATTGTCAATGTGTCGTTTTTCATGTTTTTTTTGTGTTTGAAATAAAAAAAGGGACCTGCCTGAATCGGCGGGCCCCTTCTGTTGGTCTTATTTTGGTATGCTTATTACATGCTGATCATACCCGACCCGGTCCGCCGCCTGTGGCGCAGATGGTGTACATGATGGGTATGATGGGTCAATGTCATTGTTGTTTCTTTTATGTCGTTCTGGTTCGCAGTAAACAAAAAAGCCCCGGGTGTTTCCCGGGGCTTTCTGAAAAATGGGGTTATGTTTAATCCATTACAGCACCGTTCAACACCCTTTGCAGGGGGTTGTATGATGATGCAGATGATGGATTGAATTAATCATTGTTTGTATTTTGCTCTGCAAATATAGTATTTTTTTATTCAAACAATTAAACAGAAAAAATTTTGTATTGTTCGATGGCATAATTGTATAATTTGCGGGATATCCGGGGGTGACAAATTGGTGTAATTAACATGCAGGTTTGCCGGAAAGCCTTTTGGCGCTAAGTCCGGATAAGGAAATGATTACTGTGTGTGCATATGGTTAATTGTCTGCAGCAGCCATCGGTTAGCCAAACCAGTGCTGATCTATATGCACCCTGCTTTCGCCAGCAGGCTGAAGTCTGCCAGGGCCATGGCAGTAGCCGCCTCAATGACGACAGGGGCACGAAGGGCAATGCATGCGTCATGACGGCCCTTCACTTCCAGTGTATCTTCCCTGTTGGTTTTAAGGTTGAGTGTTTTTTGCGGTTTGCTGATGCTGGAGGCAGGTTTGACAGCAACACGGAAAACCAGTTCATTGCTGTTGGTCAGTCCACCGGTGATCCCTCCTGCATGGTTGGAGGATGTTTTGCCAAATTTGCCGGTAAGGGGGTCATTGTGCTGGCTGCCCATCATTTTTGCAGCCGAAAAGCCTGACCCGAACTCGATTCCTTTAATGGCCGGCACCGCAAATACCAGGTGGCTTATTACTGATTCCACCGAATCAAAAAAAGGTTCACCCCAGCCCAGCGGAATGTTTCTGGCCCGGCATTCAATCAGTCCGCCAATGCTGTCTCCTTCATCCAGGGCTTCATTGACTGCCGCTTCAATGTCCGTTCTTCCGCCTGCCTCGATGAGCCGGGCAGAGAGAGAGATCTCTGCAAGCATTTTTTTTGCCACCACCCCGGCTGCCACCATTGCCAGGGTTAGCCTTCCTGAAAAATGTCCACTGCCACGGGGATCATTGAATCCGCGGAAACGCTTCCGCGCTACCAGGTCGGCATGTCCGGGCCGTGGTTTTTCGGCAAGGTGACTGTAATCGCCCGGACGGACATTTTTATTGGCAAAAATGATGGTCAGAGGTGCTCCCGTGGTATGCCCGTTAAAAAGTCCGGAAAGGATCTCCGGATGATCCGCTTCTTTGCGGGGTGTGGTTCCTTTGGCCTTTGGTTTGCGGCGATCAAGGTCTTCCAGGAAGTTATCTTCCGATAAAGCAATTCCAGGAGGGCAACCGTCGATGGTCACACCAATGGATGGCCCGTGTGACTCCCCGAAAATATGTGTCCTGAAAAGCCGTCCGAAACTGTTCATGTGTGTTTGATTTATTGCATTTAACTGCTTAAGTGTAATCGCCGGGTGTAACGGCATGATTTCCGCTATGTGATTTTGTTCAGGTCGTTGAAAAACCCGGGGTAAGATTTGTTCACGGCCTCCGCTCCTTTAATGGTCACCGGTCCGGAGCCACCCAAAGCAGCAACCGCTGCGGCCATGGCGATGCGGTGATCGCCATGTGATTCCACGACGGCCGCTTTTGGCTTTCCTCCTTCTACCAGCATGGTGTCCTGTTCCAGGCGGACTGAAATACCCATCCTGGAAAAAATATCGGTCAGGGTGGCGGCGCGGTCACTTTCTTTTGCCCGCAGGCGGCTTACCCCGCTGATCCGGCTTGTACCTTGGCAATGTGCTGCCAGGGTTGCCAGGGGTGGGAAAAGGTCGGGGCAGTCAGTGGCATCAAAAGAAAAAGCCTCCAGTTTTTGTTTCGATGCACGGATATATCTGTTGGTTACCTGTACGCTGGCCCCGGAAGCCCTTAAGGCATCCAGGATCCTTTTGTCGCCCTGAAATGAAACCGGGTTTAAATTCTCAACAACAACCTGTCCGGCAATGGCTCCGGCAACCAGCAGGAAGGCTGCTCCGCTCCAGTCACCTTCAGTGGTAAAATGGCAGGCTTTATAACGCTGGCCGGAAGGGATGGTGAAGCGCCGGTAATCCTCATTGATTGTTTCCACACCAAAGGATTTCATGATGTCTGTGGTCAGGTCGATATACGGCCTGCTTTTCAACCCGCTGACATGGAGGCAGAGTTCTTTTTCAGCAAAAGGTGAGGCAATGAGTATACCTGTCAGCACCTGTGAACTCAGGGATCCATCAATGCTGACTTTCCCACCCCTGAGAGGGCCGCGAATACCAATAGGCGGTTTCCCATCAGTGGTTTTGCAATGAATGCCCAGTGCCTGCAGGGAGCTTGCCACTATTTCCATGGGGCGGTTCAGCAGACTCCCTTCTCCTGTCATTTGCACTTCTTCTGGAAAAATGGATGCAATCCCGGAAAACATCCGGATGCTCAAACCCGATTCCCCGCAATGCAATGCCTCTGCCGGCGGCTGAACTCCTCCCCGAATGTGCAGATCCTCTCCATCTTGCTGGATCACTGCTCCCAAAGTGCGGCATATGTCTATGGCAGCCATCACATCATCACCTTCACCTGGCTGGGTAATCAAGGAAGTACCTGTCGCAAGCCCCGCAATGGCAATGGCCCTTTGTGCAGCGCTTTTGGAAGGGGGAGCCTGAATAATACCGTTAACTTCCGAAGGCAAGCTCTTTTTCTTCATTGATCAGATGGGTTATGGTTGTTTCGTCCAGTCCGAAGCCGGAAATCACCAGGTCGTGTGTGCTTTGGCAAAAATGTTGCATGCTGGAGCGGGTAAGTGTAAATATCTGCAGTTTATTCCTGTCGGGTTTTTCGTGTAGTTTTTGTGCCAAAATTGCTGGTTCCGGCTTGTTTCCGATGTAGAAGGCAGCTGCCTCGGTTCCCTGATGAATCAACCACTGTTCTCCCCCGATCACGGGAATGCCTTTGTTTTTACTGAAAGCAGTAATGGCTGATGGTTTGTAAATCGCATCCAGCAAAACATCATAACCGAGAGAGTCAATAAAAGGGGGTATCGCCTCGGGTAGCAGCGCTGATACAACGGCATGGAAGTGCCGGTGGCCGCGGCTGCTTTCCCACCGGATTGTTTCACAATCAAAAGAAGCTGCCAGCCTTTCAGCTTTATCAAACGTCCGGTTGCTGATGGTGACCTTTGCCCCGGCGTGCACCAGTCCATAAACGGCTGCTTTTGCCGCACCTCCCGCCCCGAGCACCAGCACCTTCAGGCCCTGCAAAGCAGCACCTGCCTCACGGAGGGCGCCGGTTACCCCGGCATGATCTGTGTTGTCTCCCTCAATGTATCCGTTTTTTTGCCGGATGCAGTTGACAGCACCGACTTCCAATGCTGCCGGATGTACTTTGTCAATAAACGAAAGGGTACTTTCTTTAAATGGGGAGGTGATACTGGCACCTCTAATGTCAAGGCTGCGCACGATATTTGCCAGATCTTCCGTTGATTGGGGGCGGATTCTGGTGTAGAAGGCGTCATCCTGTCTGTCTATCAGCGGACTGAACAGTTGCGGACTTTTACTGTGCAAGACGGGGTTGCCGAAAACGGCGTAAACAGTGTGATTCATATTGCTAAAGCAGCTTGACGAAGGCTTTGAGTTCTTCAATCGGAATGGGCTCTACAACCACATTGCCGATGCCGTCCATTAGCACAAAGTGGATGTGGTCGGTTTCCTTTTTCTTATCCTTCAGAAGGGCTTTAAAAATGGTTTTTGGTTTGGTTTCAGATTTCACAGGCAATCCGAGCTTGATCAGCAGGTTAACAATCTCTGCGCGTTCTGCAGTGCTTAATTTCCCCAGGTGCTCGGACAATTTAGCCGCAAAAACCAGTCCGATGCTTATTGCCTGACCATGGGGGATCTGATCGGTTTTCTCCACGGCATGTCCCCAGGTGTGCCCCAGATTCAGTTTCCTGCGTTCCCCCTGTTCGACTTCGTCCTTATTAACAATTTCAATCTTGGTTTTGACAGAACGTTTTACCAGCTTGTATATGACATCTTCATTCATTTCCAGCATAGAGCCGGCATTTTCTTTGAGGAGGTCAAATGTTTGGCGATCAGAAATCAGGCTGTGTTTAACTGCTTCGGCGAGGCCGTTTTTAAGCTCTTCCTGTGGGAGGCTGCTTAGCATGGTAGTGTCACACATGACGAATGCCGGTTGCCTGATGGTACCCATGATGTTTTTGTACCCGTTAAGGTTTACGCCATTTTTGCCTCCAATTGCGGCATCAATCTGAGCCATCAGGGAAGTGCCCACAAACCCGAACTCTACGCCGCGCAAAAATATTGAAGCCACAAAACCTGCCATATCACAAACAACGCCACCACCAACGCCAAGGATGAAGGCATCACGTCCGGCTCCTTTATCCATGAGCCATTTGCAGATCTTTTTGGCATTGTTGACATTTTTATTGCCCTCGCCCGGATCCATCACATAAACCGGAAAGCTTGGTATATATCTGCAGTAGAGTCGATGCAGGTTTTTGTCGGTGATAATGAATACGTTCTGCCCCGGTAAGTGTTCTCTTAACAAGTTAAGTGGTTCTCCCACCAGTATTCGGCTGTTTCTGTGAAGGCCTTTGACAAATAAAGTTTCCATATGAAGATGTTTTATTTCAAAGATAGGACGAATTTCTGAATTTTCCCGCCATAAGCCTTTCAAGTGTTTCGGGGGTAAGCTGCTGGCCTGCGTCGCTCAATGCTTTTGACGGCTCATGATGTACTTCGATCATCAGGCCGTCGAATCCCAAAAGCACTGAGCGGCGGACAATGTGGGGAATCAGCTCACGTTTCCCGGCAATATGGCTGGGATCACAAAGTATGGGCAAGCCGGGAACCTGTTTTTTTAACCAGAGCGGGATCGCCCACTGAGGCATGTTTCTGTATCGTGACTTCCCATAACTTGAAAACCCCCGGTGGATGGCAATGATTTTTTGAATGCCCGCGGCACTGATTCGTTCAATGGCCCCCAGCCAAAGGGCAGGATCAGGGTTTACCGGATTTTTGAGGCAAACCATTACATCTGCACCCCGGAGGGCATCTGCAATTTCCTGCGTGGCGAAAGGGTTGGCCGTTGTTCTGGCTCCAATCCAAAGGCAATCAATTCCATACTTAAGTGCTTCGTATACATGTGTGGTGGTAGCGACCTCTGTGGCTGTTTTTAGCCCTGTTTCCTTTTTAACCCGCTGCAGCCAGCGAAGCCCGACATTTCCGACGCCTTCAAAATTGCCCGGTCGTGTCCGCGGTTTCCAGATACCGGCCCGGAAAAAGTCTGTTCGTTTATCTGCGGCCAATTTTCTGGCTGTTTGCAAAAGCTGGCCTTCAGATTCAGCGCTGCATGGCCCAGCGATGATCAATGGTCGTCTCTTTTCAACTGTCTTCTTCCTGCTTTTTTTACTTGCTGCCTGTACTTCCATTTCGAAGGTTTTTATTTGATGATTGTCTGGATTTTGTTCGCTTCCCGAATCAGTTCGAGCATTTCATTGTTGTTCATTTCTGACAGGTGATTTTTGAACACCTCAAGTTTGTTGATATATGATTGAAGCACTGCAATGATGTTCCGGCTGTTTTGTTCAAAAATTGGCCCCCACATTTCTCCGGAGCTTTTTGCCAGACGCGCCGCAGAAGAAAATCCACCTCCGGCAAGACAGCAGATGTTCCCCTGGTCTTTTTCTTTTTCCTGTACGCACAATGACAGGGCAAAAGAAGCAAGGTGGGAGATGTGGGAGACATATGCTGCACTAACATCGTGGGGGTTTGCATCCATATAGGCTATTCGCATCCCGAGCACACGAAATAATGCCTCTGTAACTGCCAATGCCTCAGGATCGCTTTTTTCTTTTTCGCAAATGATTACACATTGATTGTCAAATAACCCGCTGAAGGCGGCCTCCGGCCCTGATTTTTCTGTGCCGGCCATGGGGTGTGCCGCAACAAAAGCTTTTCTGTTCGGGTGATCGCGTACACACGAGGTGATCGCTGCTTTGGTTGAGCCCGTATCAGTGATCACTTTGTTTGTTCCTTCTGTAAGGGCAAGCACTTTCGGCAGCAGGCGCCTGATTACACCCACCGGGGTGCACATTATAACGACTTCGGCCTCATGCACCGCCTCTTCGAGGGGCAGTGCCTTATCGATGAGTCCCAGACTGAGAGCCGTTTCCTGGTGGGAGTGATCGGTGTCGGTTCCGATTACGTGGCCGGAAAAACCCCGTTTTTTCAGATCAATGGCCATCGATCCTCCGATCAGCCCGAGTCCGATGATGCATATGGTCTTTGATTGTTCCATGTCGTTTATGTTATTTCTGCTGCCGGGTATATTCCCATTATCCATATATTTTTTTGTTTACTCCCGAAGGAAGTAATGATATCTTTTGACTTTTCGATTCCACAGTTTTGATCAGCTGCCTGAAATCACGGCACTCTTCCGGCCGGACATCTTTTCCAAAATGGCGACGGGCTGCTTCTATGTGGAAAGAACCCCTGCTTTTCCGTATGGCGATGGTTTTCGTCATGTCAAAAAAAAAGCCCCGCTGTTGGCGGGGCCCGAATTGTTATTGAATATTATTTTCAGCACATAATCACATCAGCCCCTTTTGTGTTTGACAAAAAAGTAATAATAGCTGATATAATATGTGCAGGCAAACTGTGTCATTGTTTCCGTATTGTTTTGCAATTGTAGCAATCTTTTCTGACATAAACAACAAGGCACCCCAAAAAAACAGGATTTACCCTTTTTAAGGGGCTCATCGCAGGCCATGGCTCCAGTCGCCGTGGGCCCAAGCTCTGGTTGCCACAGGCCCTGAACGCCGGTTTCGCAGGCTTGAATGCTGGTTGTCGCAAGCCCGGACTTTTTTAATTGCAGCGATGAATTCCCAAAAAACATTAATTTTGAATCCTTTCCGCGCATGCGCAAATTACCTAAATACTAATCAAAACCAACAAAAAATGCATTTTACCCGATCAATGACCCGAAATCTTTTGCCGGTTGTTTTTCTCTTGATGGCGGTAGTCACTGCTTCTGCACAAGAGCGGCGGGCAATGACACTGGAAGACGTAATGGGCTTCCATCACATTGACTCACGAACCATAAACCATGACGGAAGCTGGGTGGCTTATGCCGCATCTCCTGATCGTGGCGACGGTTATGGAGTTTTGGTTTCCGCAGATGGAAGAAGGGAACATGAAGTGCCCCGCGGGGTAAGCCCCCAATTCTCTCACGGCGGAGGATGGGCTATGTTTACGCAAGTGCCTCCTTTTGAGGAAACAGAGAATGTGCGGGCTGCTGACAGACCAAACAACGATGCGGTACTGATCCGCACCAGTGACCGCCAGGAGACCCTGTTTGAAGATGTCCGGCAGGCCCGTTTCA
>PWGY01000182.1 GCA_003554665.1 Bacteroidales bacterium
CCGGCAGGAAACAGGATTAAAAGCACGATATGTATGATTTTCTTTTTCATGACAATGCCTTGTTTTTCAGCAATTGTGTGATCGGTCCTGCAAAACGGTCAATGTCGCCGGCACCCATGGTCAGAAGCACATCGGTTTCCCGTTTTTCCAGCAGATCAAGCAATTCTTCGCGTGGGCAATACATTGACTGCTGCAGCTTTACCCTGCTGAGGATCAATTGTGAACTGACCCCCTCAATGGGTGCTTCGCGGGCAGGATAAATGTCCATTAGTATCAGTTCATCAAGTGCCGACAGGCTTTCCGCGAACTCATCTGCCAGCTCCTTTGTGCGGGAAAACAAATGGGGCTGAAAGACCCCCGTTAGTTTTCTGCCGGGCCACATCGCCCTGGCTGAGGCTATACAGGCTCTGATCTCTTCGGGATGATGCGCATAATCATCTACATATACGTTCTGCTCTGTTTGAAGACAGATTTCAAAACGCCGCCGGACGCCATTGAAACTGTTCAGCCCCTCCCTGATTTTTTCTGCGCTTACACCCGCCTGGTGTGCCAGGGCAGCTGCACCAAGGGCATTTTCAAGGTTATGCATGCCCGGATGCCCCGGTTTGAGTCCTTCAATGGAAACTGCGCCATCAATGGTTGCTTTATAGCGTCCCTGGCAAAGTTCCACGTCCTTCAACCGGTAGTCGGCCATGCCGGCAGGATGATAGCTGTAATGGTTTCCGCTAAAACTGATCTTTTCCGCAATTCCCTTTTTGCTTACCAGGGCTCCGCGGGGATCAATTTTGTTGGCAAAACTGGCGAAATTTTCTGTCAGGGCTTCCCTGCTCCCGTAAATGTCGAGGTGGTCGGTGTCTATGCTGCTGATGAGTGCCAGGTAAGGGGAAAGCCGCAGAAAAGAACGGTCAAATTCATCGGCTTCTGCCACCATCCAACGGGGGTTCGGATCGCCAATGTAGTTTGAATTGTAATTTGTGCTGATGCCCCCAAGAAAGGAGACGCAGGGAATACCGGCCACCTTGAGAATGTGTGTCAGCATGGCGCTGATGGTTGTTTTGCCATGGGTGCCTGCCACTGCAATGGTGGGAATACCGGAGGATATGATTCCCAGTACCTCCGCCCGTTTTTGCATGGGGACCTGATGATTTCTGAAATGCCGGAATAATTGGTTTGACGGTGGGATGGCAGGTGTGTAAACCACCAGTTCGGGCATTACTTCAAGGCTGGCCGGATCGTCGTCATAAATCACGGGTATCCCTTCTTCCTGCAATTCTCCTGTCAGCCGGGAGGGGGTTTTATCGTAACCACTTACACTTACGCCCCGCGTATAAAAATACCGGGCAAGTGCACTCATGCCAATTCCCCCGATGCCCAGGAAATATATGTGTGTTATGTGGTTGATGTCGGTCATTTTTCAGGTTTTCTTTTTTTTGACTTTTTCGCCAGCCCCGGAAGAAGCCTGATTTTTCAACGCAAGCTCAAGGGCAATGCCGGCTATGACATCTGCAGCATTCAGGTAGGAGAGACCTGCCAGCTTCTCCCTGAAACGCTGTTTTTTATTTTCATCAAAAATCAGGGCACTTACTTCTTTTACCAAGCGATCCCTGACTTCATTGTCTTTCAGCAGGCTTGCTGCATTGTGGTTGACCAGCGCCTGTGCATTTTTTGTCTGATGATCCTCGGCCACATTGGGCGAGGGGACGAATATGGCCGGTTTTTTTACCGAGCTGATTTCGGATACTGCTATGGCTCCGGCCCGGCTGACCACCACATCTGCAGCAGCGTAAGCATAATCCATCCTGTCGATAAAGGCGTTGACATATAGTTTGTCTTCTCCTGCATTTTTAACTGACTCCATGGCTGCATCAAAATAAAAACTCCCGGTCTGCCAGATCAGCTGAATTCCTTCTTCTTTCAATTCGCGGAGGTTGTGGGCTACGCCTTCATTGATGCTTCTGGCTCCGCCGCTTCCGCCGGTAACCAGCAATACCGGTTTGTCACTGTCCAGCCCGAAGTAGCGCAGTGCATCCTCCCGTTTCCCTGCAATTTCTGTCACTTCCCGTCGTATCGGGTTTCCCGTGATATATATTTTCTCCTTTGGGAAAAAGGCATCCATCCCTTCATAAGCCACGCATATCTTATCTGCTTTTTTCCCGAGTATCCTGTTCGTGATACCTGGCCAGGAGTTCTGCTCCTGAATCAGTACCGGTTGTTTTTGCCCGGCGGCAGCCCAAACCACTGGTCCGCTTGCGTAGCCTCCGACCCCGATTACCACATCCGGTCTGAACCGTTTGACTATTTTTTTTGCCCCTGCCATGCTCTTCAGCAGCTTCCAGGGGAGCAACAGGTTTTTCCATGTCAGCCGTCGCTGCAGACCGGCAATGTCCAGTCCGATGATGTGAAAACCCGCCTGCGGGACCTTTTGCATTTCCATCCTCCCTTTAGCACCCACAAACAGGATACGCGTGTTGTATGCCCTTTGCCTGATTGCATGGGCAATGGCTATGGCGGGAAATACATGTCCTCCCGTGCCTCCGCCTGCAATCAGAACCTTAAGCGACCGTGCCTGTTGCGTACGTTTTTCCATTGGTGCTGTTTTGAATTTCTTCTTCCTGTTCAATGCTGCGACTTACACTCAGAATGATGCCAATGGCCAGGCTGGTGAACCACAATGAGGTACCACCCATGCTTACCAACGGCAATGGCTGACCGGTAACCGGAACCAGGTTGACGGCAACCGCCATGTTGACCATGGCCTGAAAAACCAGGCTGAAGCTCAGACCGGCTGCCAGTAAAGCCCCGAATGTTCCGGGGCTCTTGTGTGCTATACGAACCCCCCGGTAGAGCAATATCATATAAAACAGCAGGACAAGAAAACCTCCTGCCAAACCGTATTCTTCAATGATGATGGCATAAATGAAATCTGAGTATGCCTGGGGGAGAAAATTGCGCTGGGTTGAATTTCCGGGTAACTTTCCAATAAATCCACCGGTGGCAATGGCGATTTTTGCCTGATCGGCCTGATAGGTATCCTGTCCTTCTTTCCCGAGAAAAGTGTCAACCCGGCTTTGCCAGGTTCCCACCCGCCCGCTTTCAGGCATGGCCGATATGACGACAATAAACAATGCCGCCCCGGCCAGGCTGACCCCTGTAAGCGCCATGATGTATTTAAACCTTACCCTTCCGATAAACATCAATACCACGCAGGTAACAAACAGCACCAGTGCTGTGGAGAGGTTGGCCGGCATGATCAGGCCACAAACAAGAATTACCGGCAAAATCATGGGGATGAAAGCTGAGTTCAGATCTTTAATGATGGACTGTTTCCTGGTGAGGAGGCGGGCCAGGTACATGATAATGGCCAGTTTGGCAAGGTCTGAACTCTGAAAGCTCACGTTAATGATCGGAAGCGTGATCCACCGGCTTGCCTCATGGATGGTTGTTCCCCTCACCAGGGTAAATAACAGCAGGGGTATGGCTATCATCAGTGCCAGCTGGGAAATCCTGGAATAATAGGTGTATTTAACCCGGTGAGCAAGAAACATCAGTCCCAGCCCCAGCAAAA
>PWGY01000173.1 GCA_003554665.1 Bacteroidales bacterium
AGAACGTTCCACAGCCGCCCTGGAATCAGCCACCGAATGGCTCAATAAAGCACTCGACCGGGAGCCCCAGGATCCGGAGGCCCTTGCCATCATCAGTGAGCTCTCTGCTCTGCTGGATATTACAGAAAGAGTTGAAAGCGTGGATGATCCGATTAATGAGAACGGAGAATCAGATGCTGAATGACATGGTAATTCCCAGAAATTGCTTGAACTGCAATCTGGGCACCTCTTTCTCGCTTCCGTCGGGCAGCGTCACAGGGTCTCCCTGATTGTCGTAGACAGGAAAAAGAATATTCTCATCGTAGATAAAGTGGAAGTTCATGCGTACTGTGAAATACAAGCTGATCTGCTTTACCAGGTTGATTTCCCAGTCAACGTCCACATTCTGAGGTTTTTCCAGGTAATTTGAAAACAACCTGACAGAATTTTCTATTTTGAGGTCATCCATCAAAGACATTTCATTTTTGATCACCAGCTGCCCCCCCATTTCCTGGCGGGAGCGCTTACCACGTTCAATCCCGTGTGCGCGCTGGTTGATTTCCAACGTATCAAGCACATATGTATTCCTGTACGAAAGCGCAGAAAAGTTTATCGTGGTGTTTCGGAAAGGCTCATACTCAAAACCCACACCGACAGTGAAAGTACCCGGACTAAAGAACTTGGAGACCGGGATTGAGTCGTTCGGATAATTATATCCTTTGGAGATTTGGGTCTTACCGTAAAACACTGAGCTGAAATCAATCTTCTCACCAACCTCTTTATTAAACTGGGAGTTAATTTCAAAGATGTCAGCGTTGGTTCTGAAACCAAATTCTTCCGACAGGACACTTCCGTACCTCAGCCGGGCACTGCTGGTCCAGTTGACTTCGCTTTCAATGTTCCGGTACTCAGCTCGTCCCCGCAAATCAAGCAGGTTCGACAGCGAGCTTTCACCACCTCTGGCCCAGTTAGACAGGTAATTCTGATTGAGGGTGAAAGCACTCGAAAGGTTATACCGCCAGGTTCCGGGAATTTCTTCCAGGGGCCGTAAACTTACAAGTGACCTTTCAGGCACCACGGTAGTGATGGGAATATCATCAGCGGTCACCTTCCCCATACGTTCCACGTGAATGTCATCTTCCAGCACAAGCTGGATCTCATGCCTGGAAGGGTTTCCCACCCATATGGTAATGGAATCGTTTTCATGATTACGTACCCAGTACCGGCTAAGGTCATCCGGGTTGTTGGTCAGCCAGAATGACCTGCCTTCTCCCCGGGCATCACTGATATATAAAGGAATAGAGTCGCGATTATCGGTATAATGCAGCAGTTCTTCCACCGCCATCCGCAGAGAATCCGGCATCATTGCATCAGGCACCACAAAGAACGGGGAATCCTCGTCAGCGACAAATTCCTGGTATCGTTCAGAAATAACAATATGGGCAGAATCAGGATGAAATTCAACTTCCTTGCGTGATTCCGGGGGCAACAGCGGAGGGCGAACCTCCTGACCAACCAGCTGGTGCATCCGGATATTTTTGGATTCCAGATATAGTGTATCAATAAAGACCTCTGTGATGGTATCCCTGGCCTGCTTAATCGAATCCACCACCATTTTCACCTCCGGGATGGTGTCAAGGCCCCAAAAGCTCAGTGTATCGATCTCATTGGTGACAATGGTCTTTTTTTCAATGAATGGGTCTTTCTCAAGAGCCAGGGTGTCGACGATAAATACCGAATCATTGAGCCAGCGCAGTGGAAGCGTGTCATACCTTTCCAGATCTGTCAGTTCCGGGCGGACAGATTCAAAATCAAAACCTGAAAGCCTTTTCGCCACACTGTCATAGGGTTCATTATAATGATCAATCAGCCTGGATAAAGACAGGTGAATGGTATCTCCCGGCTCTCTCCAAAGACTGTCGAGCTTCAGCAGATTAATTAGATATTCCGATGCGGCAGAATGGGTAAATGTGATAGATTTTGGTGGAGGGGTATCATTTTCAGTGACTCCAATTTCTCTGCCGGTTTGAGCAACAGAATTCCATACAAACAATAATCCGATCAGTGATATGAAAATATAACGCATAACAACAGAAAAAACACATTCAGATTTGGCATGACAAATTTACTGTAATAACCGAAACGTTACTACGCCAAAAAAGATTGTCTGAAATTTAATCTTTCACCTATGAAGTATTGCAAAACGTCCAACCCACTGACGCCCGGCTGGGTTTTTTTGACTGTATGATCAGAAAGCACACGGTAATCTCAGGGAGCCCATTTGTTATCGATGGCATAACGGCCCGGTCCGCTGTAAAGCAACGCAATAAATACCACAAAGCCCTTCATGGGATGAAGGATGGTATTCAGGGGATCTCCCCCGGCAATATGCATAATGGTGGCTATTAGCATGGTAAACGCCAGGAGCAATGCAGCCGGACGGGTCAGTAACCCCAAAACAAGCAGTATGCCGCCGGCAAATTCCGTGATGGCAGCCATAAAGCCCCAAAAGGCCGGTGCAAAGCCCAGACCCACAAGCCCCATGCTTTCGCCCAGCCAGGTCCAGGTGTCCACACCCCCGGTAATTTTCGGATAACCGTGCAAAATAAACATGATACCAAAACCAACCCGAAGGAGGAAAATGGCGGTTTTCAGGGATTCGTTCGACGAGCTGAATAGTTTGCTTTTCATCACATTTTCACTTTTGGTTAATAGCTAATTATGGTTATCTGTCTGATAATGATGCAAAAGTTAAGAAATATATACATGCAAAACAATGTTTTGAGCATATATTGACATGTAGTTTCCTTAATGTATTATCCCACAAAAACACCTCTCTGCATAAAATTGTTCAGCATTGTAGTTCAGGCACATCTGTTGACCGGAAAACCGGACAGATCTGACTATGCAATGAAGCTGGACAGTTTGATTGACAAAAACAGGGATCCCGTGGTGAAAGCATGGGAAAACGAGTGGGAAACAGATGGTGGGATGGATCCTGAATTTCAGAAACTGCCGGCAGAAGTACTCGAGTACGATTATGCCGAAGGGGATTACCACGAAACCTATCAGTCCCTGTTTTTCTAAACCCCTAAAGCCGATGCGCCCGAAGAATACACTGACCTGCCTGGCAGGGGAAAACGGCTCCATTGAAGGGGAAGCAGTCCAGACCGTTCAACATGGTGAAGACGGCTCTGAAGATGAGGCAACTTATGCCGTGACCTTTGAAGTGGATATCGGACCCGCCCTTGAGTACCATGAACAGGTGCAAGGCTTTAAAGAAGGAATATATTTCCTGCAGGTAACCACTGCGCTCTGCCTTTTTCTCTTCTGCGGAACAAAATCCCTCCCTAAACAAAAAAGAATTTGCGTATACAGTCAAAAATTAATCGGCGAATTTATATTTCATTACTTTTGTGGACATCCGGAAGTGTATTTTTCATCTAATATTTTCCAAAGCAACATGCCAGCCGGGGAGTTAACAGTGATTGTTCCTGTATACAACGAACAGGACAGCCTTTTCAGGTTCAAACAGGAAATGGATAAGTTCGTTGACCAAAGCAGTGTGC
>PWGY01000235.1 GCA_003554665.1 Bacteroidales bacterium
ACAGCGTGTCGCATGGAGCCATGACCGGCCGTATGACAGAAGAAATCGAAAAAATCCTGGTCAGGGAACAACCTGACTGGGTCATGGTATACGGTGACACCAACTCCACCCTGGCCGGCGCACTGGCAGCAGCTAAACTGCATATCCCTGTGGCCCACGTAGAAGCAGGGCTCCGCTCTTTTAACATGGAAATGCCCGAAGAGATCAACCGGATACTGACCGACAGGATCAGCCGTTTGCTGTTTTGCCCCACGCTGACTGCTGAAGAAAACCTGAAAAAGGAAGGATTTGAGCATTTTCCATGTCATGTCATGACCACCGGCGATGTGATGTATGATGCAGTCCTGTTTTTCAGGGAAAAAGCGACTGCGCCCAAAGGGGTCAGCATCCCGAAACATTTTGTATTGGCAACGGTGCACCGCCAGGAAAATACAGATAACCCGGAAAACCTCCGTCACATCATTGAAGCACTGAATGAAATATCCACCCAAATCCCGGTGGTTTTCCCGGTGCACCCAAGAACAGCAAAAATCCTTGGGGAAAACCCTGGTATGTTGTCAGATAATGTGGTAACCACAGATCCTCTGGGTTACCTGGAAATCATCTACCTGCTAGAGCATTGCAGGATGGTAATGACTGACAGTGGAGGGCTACAGAAGGAAGCCTACTTTTTTCACAAACCATGTATCACCCTGCGGAAAGAAACAGAATGGACGGAACTGGTGGAACTGGGATGCAATATGTTGGCAGGCAGCGACATCAGCCGCATCCGGGAAGCCTTTGCCCACTATATGGTTAACAAGGTCAATTTCACCGAGGGACTTTACGGTAAAGGCAATGCCTCAGCAGTAATCGCCGAGGCATTGCGGGATCTAAGGTAAATTTACTGATTACCTATACGTAACCCTGTGCAATCATGGCATCCGCCACCTTAACAAATCCGCCAATATTGGAACCCTTCACATAATTCACGAAGTCTCCCTCCTTACCAAACTCCACACAGGTATTGTGAATATTGATCATGATATTGTGAAGCCGCTGGTCAACCTCTTCGCGGGTCCACGCCATCCGAAGGGCATTCTGACTCATTTCCAGCCCTGATGTGGCCACACCACCGGCATTGGCCGCCTTTCCGGGTCCGTAAAGGATCTTGTTTTCCAGGAAAACCTCCACAGCTTCCGGAGTGGAAGGCATGTTGGCCCCTTCTGACACGCAAATACATCCGTTCTTAACAAGGGCTTTGGCTTCTTCTTCGTTAAGCTCATTCTCCGTAGCGCAGGGCAGGGCAATTTCACACTTCTCCATCCACGGACGGGATACCCCTTCCACGTATTTGGCTCCGAATTCGTCGGCATATTCACGGATCCGGCCCCGCTTGATATTTTTCAGATTCTGGACATAAGCAAGTTTTTCCGAGTCAATGCCGTCCTTGTCATATATGTACCCGCCTGAATCAGACAGCGTAACCACTTTACCACCGAGTTCAATGATCTTTTCGGTGGCAAACTGTGCCACATTGCCGGATCCGCTGATAGCAACCGATTTTCCTTTAATCTCTTCATTGATGGTGGCAAGCATTTCCTGGGCAAAGTATACCGTACCATAGCCAGTAGCCTCCGGACGGATCAGGCTTCCGCCGTATTCAAGGCCTTTACCGGTAAAAACACCTGTAAACTCATTCCGGATGCGCTTGTACTGCCCATACATGAATCCGATTTCCCTGCCACCGACTCCGATATCACCGGCAGGCACATCCGTATCGGGCCCGATATGACGGTAAAGCTCCGTCATCAGGCTTTGACAAAAGCGCATCACCTCTTCATCTGACTTTCCTTTGGGGTCAAAATCAGAACCACCTTTACCTCCCCCAAGGGGAAGTGATGTCAGGCTATTTTTGAATACCTGCTCAAAAGCAAGAAACTTCAGCACCCCCAGATCTACTGTGGGGTGAAAACGCATTCCCCCTTTATAAGGGCCAATGGCACTGTTCATTTCAATGCGGTACCCTCTGTTGATTTGAACCTCTCCTTTGTCATCGATCCAGGGTATACGAAATATGACCACCCGCTCAGGTTCGATCATACGTTCAAAAACTTTAACAGCCTTGTACTTCGGATTCTCATCCAGAAATGGAAGAATTGTCTCTGCAACCTCCCTGACAGCCTGGTGAAAAGCCTTTTCGGAAGGATTCTTTGATTCTACCAGATCCATGAATTTTTTAAGCGTAGCGTCCATTGTTTTGGGTTTAATGAGTAAATAAAAAATGTCATCAAAGCAATGTTAGGGCATTTTAGGGGGTTACAAGAATAATTTTCAAAACAAATTTTTATTGGTTAATTCTTGCATATGTCAGATATTTTTATAAGGAACATTTCAGGACTTTCCTCCAGATCGGAAAATTATCACCTGTTTATTCTTCAGCAGAAATTTGTAAATTCAAGGATATAATTGCTATCATTGTATTCATGAAAGATAAAACAGACACACAAGCCTCCGGCAAGGGTAAATCTTATCCGGCAGCCCCGCCCGAGCAGTCACTGACCATCAGCCAGGAAGAAATCCAGAAGCTGCTTCGCGAAAAAAAAGAACGGCTGAAAGAATTGGGTGCCATTCACCAAACGACCAACATTCTTAAAGAAGAGAAAACCATTCCGGAGATGTTGCAGCAAATCGTGAAAGTACTTCCCCCGGCATGGCAGCACCCCGAAGATACAGTTGCCCGGATCAAATATGGAGAAAACGTGTTTCTCAGCAGATCAAAACTTCAGGAAACCCCCTGGGTATTGCGCAAGACATTTGAAACCATTGACGGCAAGGAAGGTGCCATAGAGGTTTTTTACCAAAAGGAGTTTCCTGAAGAGGAAGAAGGTCCTTTTTTTATTGAAGAGCGGCAATTGATCAACAACCTGAGCAGCCTGATCACCGGACACCTCAATACCCGGATCGGAAAAGAATTATTGCAGAAGGAAAAGCCTTCAAAAAATGAAGTAACAGCACTTACCGATGAACAGTCACACGCTGCCATGAGCCGGCAGTTGCTGCAGAAATTTCTTAACAAGCACAATTCTGACCGTGACATTTACCATGACCTCATGCAGTACAAGGTTCGCGAAATCCTTCTTGTGGCCAACCTGTATGATGCCTACATCATTGAGGAAGAGGGGCGGTTTTTTGAACAGGTGACCGGCGAATACCACCAGCTCAACCTCTCGTCTGCACCCCGGATCACAGGAGTGTCGACCCCGGAAGAGGCCCTGGAGAAATTGCAGGAAAAACACTTTGACATGGTGATCGTCATGATGGGCGTGGAAAAATCCACCCCCATCCAGTTAAGCCGGATCATCAAACAAATTTACAACAACATCCCCATTTTTATGTTGCTGAACAACAACAGCGACATTGCCCTGTTTGAAGACGGGAAAAAGCCCATTACCTCCATTGATAAAGTCTTTGTCTGGAACGGCGACTCCAAGGTTTTTCTGGCCATGGTCAAATACAATGAGGACAGAACAAATGCGGAGAACGAC
>PWGY01000210.1 GCA_003554665.1 Bacteroidales bacterium
ATCTTGACCCGGGTCATCACCGTTTTACCTTCCATGCCGGGCACAGCCAGGGTTATCTGCTGTTGGCTTCGGGGCAAAACCACGCCAGTCGCCAGGTGATGCTTCAGGTTGGTGGTGCATCGCCCTCGGGTCCTTCCATTTCCTATGATGGTTTTTCCCCGGATCGGCAGGGGGTTATGGAAGCTCCGGATTTACAGCCCGGGAAGGCATCCACGGGCATGGTCTTTAACCTTGGAGATGAGTTGCGTTATACGGGATATGTGACAGATTCAGCCGGCAATGTGGATTATCTGGCAAAGACCGACACCCCGGAGGCGGATACCGGTTATGTTTTTGAGATTGACAATGAGCTGCCTGCCATGCCTGCTGGTCTATCGGGTAAAGAGCGTGTTCAGGGAGACAGCTCCGGGGTTCGTTTTGAGGTAGAACCCGTGCATGGGGTATCTTATGTTTGGTCGGTGCCTGAGAGCTGGGAGATCGATTCGGGTCAGGGTAGTTCTGAAGTAATTGTCAGTACGGGCAATGCATCAGGTCAGGTAAGGGTGTATGCGGAGAATGCCTGTGGCATCAGCCCTGAAGCTTCAATGGATGTGGAGGTGTTCTTTACCATTCATGTATCTGCAGATCCGCCCGAAGGGGGTACCGTATCGCCTACGTATGCGGAGGTGGAGGCGGGAGATACTATAACAATCACAGCTATTCCAAATGACGAGTGGTTTTTCTCCATGTGGAATGGAAATAATGATTGGGACCAAAAATCCCTGACTATCACATTGAATGAATCAAAAGATGTTGTTGCACATTTCTCCAAAATTAATGTTCAGACACACCGTATAGATTTAAGTGACCTGGCCTCAGTTACCTCTGATCAAATAAAATGGCTGGAAAGTGCATTTCACAGTACAATTTATTATCGTTTCGAGGGTGAAGAATACATGCTGACTACAGGAGGTGTCAACTGGGAGGCAGAGGATCATCAAGCAGCAACGCTTCTGCTAAAAAGAATAGATGGCACCTGGAGCCTCATTCAAGACTATTCTGAACTTGAAATAACTTCGGAGTTCCGCAATAGCGAGTTTTTCCCAAATGGCAAGGGTTTAATTGGTTGTGATCATGGTGCTGAGCCATCAGAAACCGATTGGCCATATGGTCATATATTTTACGGAGAGTTTAAAACAGATGGCATTAAATGGACTAAAGTTTCTGACGTCAAAAGTTTTTACCATGGTTGCGCAGTCGGAGATATTACCAACAATGGGTTATACGATGTACTTGGAGCAAACCTGGGTGGCCACAGAGAGGATTCCCATACTGATCCACACGTTTATTATCAGACAGAAAATGGTTTCGAGTTTCAGCCAAATATCCTGCCTGATCACGTGGCCTCTGGTTTTTTTACACAAATCGGTAATCTTTATGGAGATGAAAGGAATGAAATTGTCAGGTGGGGTTTTATTGGAGAGCCAGATGGTCCATATTTAAACGTAGAAGTTCTTACCCAAGATGATAATAATGAATATTATTTATTGGAGCGCTTTGTTGATGACCGTTATGGTGACCCCAAAAAGAATCCTATAGCTGTTGACTCTGCAGAAAACAGACACCGGGAAAACACTCCAGGCAACTGGATATCGGATTTCAATAATAATGGGTTGAATGATATTGCCGCTGAAAATGATGTTTTTGATTTGAATGTATTGTTTAATAACGGAGATGGCAGTTTTACCCGGGAGTTTGTTACGACAAAGGAATCTGAGCTTCAGGAATGGGGCGGCGCCCGGTTTATGGGGTTTGAGTTGATTGACCTTACCAATAATTTTTTGCCCGATATTATAACAAGGGCATTCTATCACTATCCTGATGAGGCTGGTTATGTGGATTTGGCGGAAAACGTATGGATTAATCTGGGCGGAAAATTTAAACGCATGTCTGAATTATATGAAGGGTATCATATCAGGCTCAATGATCACACCCCTTTTGTTCATTTAAACGATGGTTGCGAGGATCAATTTGGGTTTTTGAGGGGATTTGTCAGCAACGAGGGAAAATTTGGCTGGTATGGTTTTTTGCAAACCAGGAGTCACTGTCATGCCAATTATGATCCCAAGGCTCTATACTTAATAGAGATTACAACCAGAATAGATGCTTCATATATTGACTAATCAGGCGCTTATATAAAAAGTTTCAAAGTATAACATTACCCTAAATCTTCTTTTTTGTTAAAAACCCTTTTACCATGACGAACCTTTTTCGAATCCTGACGGGCATTATCATGATGATGTATTTTTCTCTTGGAGCTACTGCACAAATCTCAGGCACCTCCGACCCTTTTACTTTTGACACCAGGTCAACGGCAGTGGCGGTTCCATTGTCAGGCATTGCCATGGGCGTTGCAGTGCTTCTGATTATTGGCTTTATAGCCTGGCGCCATGTTTTTTCAAGAAAAAAGGCGGGTGTTTGAAGCTGGCACCTATCAGTGCATTTAAATAAACAAACCCATTGTAAACAACAAACATATTATATCATGAAGCGATTTATACCTTTTTTCTTATTTTTCTTATTTCCTGCCAGCGTTTTTGCACAGGAGGTGGGCACGCTCACGGTAACTAAAGTTGCAAGCACGCCAGGCACAGGAGTTACTTTAATTGACTATGATTTTTCAGGCGATGCTGTAACTTATGACATCTCAGCCGAAGTGAGTTTTGATAACGGAGGCACTTTTGTTCCTGTTCCTGATGCTCACCTTAAAGGGGCTATGACCAATGTTGCTCCTGGCGGGCCCTATTCATTAATGTGGGAGGGTGGAAAAGATTTCCCGGAAACCTATTCTGATGAAACAGTCATCAGGATAGGGGCAACATCAACCACCTTTACCTGCGGTGATGATATCACCTTTGCTTATGGTGGCTCATCTGTCACTTATGGCACAGTATCGGTTACCTATGAGGGTATTGGACAAAGGTGTTGGTTAGACCGCAACCTGGGTGCTGAACGTGTTGCTGAATCAAGCACCGACGAAAAAGGCTACGGCGACTTGTTCCAGTGGGGTAGGTTTGACGACGGGCATCAGCTGCGCGATCCATTGAGCGGAATCACCAGCGATCAAAGCAGTGATCCCAATCCTGGACATAGCCACTTTATAACTGATCATAATAATTGGTATGATGGCAGTGACCCTGACGACCTTTGGAAAGAAGATGGAACTGGCATCAACAACCCTTGCCCTCCGGGCTGGCGTGTGCCCACAGAGGCTGAACTCGAAGCAGAGCTTGAGAACTGGAGTCCAAAAGATTTAAATGGTGCTTACGCATCTCCATTGAAATGGACCGTTGCCGGCGGCCGCGCCAGCAGCGATGGTTCACTCTCCAGTATGGGCTTTTGGGGCTACTATTGGTCAAGTACCTTGGATGGTAGCGATTCCCGGGCTCTGTACTTCGGCGGCCTTGGTGCCCATATGTACGCCAACTCCCGTGCGCTTGGGCGCTCTGTACGTTGCCTTAAGGATTAGGAGGACACTTTG
>PWGY01000126.1 GCA_003554665.1 Bacteroidales bacterium
CCGGAAGAAAACCGCCTCACTGATCACCGCCTGCCTGGCATGCGGAGCGGCATCGGCCGATGCCCCGGCCGATCAGGTTGACCTGTTACGCCGCATCGGTGAAAAGGCCGGGATTGCCTTCCAGATAAAAGATGACATCCTGGACTTTGAAAAGGATCGCGTAAAAGGCAAACCTTCCGGGGTAGACATCAAGGAACAGAAAATGACCCTCCCTCTCATCTATTTGCTCAACAATGCTTCCTACCGGGAAAAGCGATGGATCATCCAAACTGTCAAGAATCACAACCAGGACCCGGAAAGGGTTTCCGCACTGATCCGGATGGTGCATGACCGGGGCGGCATCGAGTATGCCGGCAGGTATATGCATCAATACAAGGATGAGGCCCTGCAGCTGATGAAATCCCTGCCTGACGTTCCGGCCAGAAACTCATTGACCGAACTGATTGAATTCACTGTCCGCCGCAACCGATAAGGATTTCCTGATTCTTTCCCCCACCAGCGCACCCTGGCTCCTTATGTGGGTGTAAAAGGTGAGATGCAGACGGTATGACCCGTCCTCCTCTTCAACGATATCAACGAAAGGGGAAGATCCGGTGATCCAGGGCATCGCCATCAGTTCCTTCTCTGCCAGCCGCTTATGTGCTTCCGGATCGCGGGTGGCAGGAATGGGGAGTTTGAGGTGATGGGGAAGGCTCTCATCATCTTCCGGCGGAAAGACAAACATCTCTTTGTTGATGCGGGAATAAGGAATTCTGACCACTTCCCCCCTCGCGTTGACCAGCACCAGCGAACGGGCTCCCAGCGACTGAATATACCCTTCGGCAAATGGGGCTCTGATAAAACGCCCGGGCTCCAGTGATTGCTCGGCTTTCAGCAAAACCCCGGCCAGAAAATCCCGGAACACAAACCACGCAAACGCCAGTAGCAGCAACACGGCTGCAACCCCAAGGATCAGGTCATAATACACAAAGCTGCCAAACAGAACGCTGATGCCCCAGAAAGCATAACCGGTCCAGGTCAACAACTCCACAAAAGGAAGAACGGCCAGTATCCCACTGCGAAAGGTTTTCCGCCTGATCAGAACTGTGGCGACCTTTCCCAGCAACCTGAAAAAGCCGAAAATTATTAATCCGGCCACCAAAAAAATCAACAGCTTCATAATCGTTTGTTTGCTTTTAAAAGGTCAACAAGGTAATGATCAAGGCCAGGCCGAATGGCGTAAATACCGTCAAATTTTTCTACCAGCACTCCCGTCCTGAGCAGTACGCGTATATCCGCTGCAACCTTCTCCTGCGGAACCTCAATGTTCAGCGCCAGCTTTTCAATGGAAAACCGACGGTTTACCACGAACTGGTGCACATAAAACCATTGTTCCGGGCTCAGCTGTTCAAAAACGGCCGGATCAGGCAGCCACATAGGCTGCATGATCAGTGTTTTGCCGGATACTTTTTTGATGGAGGCGAGCCAAAGGATGGTGGCTGTACCGGGGTTCCCGTGCGAAAGATCAAACAACCTATTAAATAGCCGGGCCTGGTCCCAGGCAGTCATCCGGTCTTCATCCTTTTTGTTGTACTTCAGTTTCATACCGCCTGCCTGATGTCTTAGCAGCAGCATATCCTTCAGGTCCCTGGCGTCAAAAGGGGCGCAATTCACGGTGGCCAGCGAATAACGAACCAGCAGGGTCTGCCGGTCAATGAGCCGCAGGGCATGGGTGTTCACATTGAGGATAAAAAGGCATTTATGGCCAAAATGATCGATGAGTCTTTTGATCATTTCCACTACAGCATCACCGCCGGGCCGCCTTTCCCACCAGAGCCCCAGGTCCTGTATAATGATTGCCTTGCCTGCCGGCAGTGCCCGGAACACATCATCTATGTTTCTATTCTGTGCACCAATGGCCTCCAGCAGTTTACGGGTAAACAACTCCAGGTCAGCCGAGCAGGCCTGGGGGGCGCGCACGGCGTGAACCTGTTCCCTGCTGAAATGCCGGTCTGCCATTTTCCTGGACAGACTCGACTTTCCTGAGCTCCGTTCGCCGGTAATGATCAATGCACCCGAAAACCCGGATTTAAAGCGTTGAATGGCACGGGAGCATTCATTGATCTCCTTTTTCTTACCTACCCAGAAATCTTCTCCGGCTCCTGACTGCCCCGAGAACAGGGATGCATAATAAAACGGGAGTTCCTTCATCAGGCCCGGGGCCGGTGTAATGGCTTCCACAAAGGAAAGAATATCCTGGTTCGATCCGGAGGACTGCCGGTCTGCCTGGGCTGCATGGCTCATCCACAACTGCCCTTCACTCTTGCTATACAACACTTCCACAAAGCGGTCCTGTGTTTTGTCCTTCAGCTTTGTCCAGTTTCGCTGAAAACGATTACTCAGGGCACCATTCTCTGAGGCTTTCACCTTCTTTTTTACCGCCATGCTTGTTTTACCGATGGTAGACGAAGACAAAGGCTCAAACCCTTTCTTTAGCCCGGTTTCAAAAGCCTCTTCCACCTTTTCACCCACTTCCCGGATCTTCTCTTTCTCGCCGGATATCTTCTCAACAAAATTTTTGATCAGTATCCTGGACTGTTGCTGACGATGTTCCTGATTTTCAATTTCGTCTTCTTTGCTTTCATTGCCCATGCTGAAGTTCAGCAGGCGAACCATGTCTTTGACCGAAGACACACTTTGCTGAAGCTGCTGCTCAGCCTCATGGGTCTGTTTGATGGTGGTGTCAATCAATTCTGTACCAATATAATAATCAATGGTCTTCCTGAAACTGACCACCACACGTTCTGTCTCAGCAAAAGCCGCCTCCACGATCTTTTCGTCCAGTTGTTCTCCGCTGATTTCCATTTTTTCAGGAATGTCCGGCAGTATTTCCCGGATTTCAGCGTATAGCTTCCGGAAAGCCGGATACACGGGTAAGGCCTCAAAATCTGAAGGCTCCAGGCGCTGAGTTTTGGCGAAATTGATCTCTCCGGCTGACAGCAACTCCCCGGCAAACCGCTCATACTGCTCAACCTGTCGCACCATACTTGTTTCCAGGGAAGCACGAAAATCACGGCAATATTTCCGGATCTTTGCATCCATTCTGTTTCTCAGCGACAACACATAAAAATCCAGAATGGCTTTATTGATGAACCCTCCCAGGTTCTTTTCCCACACATCGGCAAACCCGGCAATTTCATTGACCAGCGGTGGGTCCTGCTTAAAATATACCTTGAAGTTTTTGCTTCTTATATTGGCTCCGGTACTTTCCAGGTGGAAGTTGAACTGTTGCAGGTCGCTGACCAGTTCATCAAACAACTTTTGCCCTGCCTCATAGTAGAACTGCCTGCCTTCGTTGTCAAGCACCTGCCCCCTCGCGGCAAGGCGGCTCCTTTCCAGCCGGATCCGCTCCAGGGTTTTGGCCCGGTTACCCGGATCCATCCGCGATTTTTCGATCAGTTCATGAATCCCGCTAAACAATTTCCGGATCTCCACCACCTCCGAAAAAGTAAAAAGGGCAAAGTCTTCCA
>PWGY01000024.1 GCA_003554665.1 Bacteroidales bacterium
ATGACGCCCAGGCAGCTTTCGATGGTACTATGGGGCTTAAAATGGCGCTGTCGAACCCTTTTGACCTGATCATTTCCGACATTGTACTGCCTGAAATGAACGGCCTTGACCTGTGCAGGAAAATCAAACTCAATAAACCTTCTGTGCCTGTGCTGATGCTGACTGCTTTGGGCACAACCGATGACAAGCTGGAGGGTTTTGATGCGGGTGCCGATGACTACCTCACCAAGCCCTTTGAATTACGCGAACTACAGGCCAGAGTCAGGGTATTGATGAAAAGATATGGCAGCAAGCAGGGCAATTCTGATACCGTGTTAAGCTATGATGAAATTGAGGTCAATCCTTCAACCAAAACCGCAATGCGTGCAGGAAAAGAGATCAAACTGACCCCGAGAGAGTTTCACTTGCTGGAATTTTTGGTCAAAAACCCCCAACGAGTACTTTCCAGATCCGAAATATCAGAAAGGGTCTGGAATACCCCTTTTGATACCGGAACCAATTTTATTGATGTGTACATCAATTACCTTCGAAAGAAAATTGACAAGCCTTTTGACCGCAAACTGATCCATACCAGGCCCGGCATGGGTTTTATTCTCAGCAACCAGGAAAACCAATGAAGTACAGAAACAGATATGTGTGGCTTTTTTTCCTGTTGTGGGTTCTGGCGGCAGGGCTTCTCACCATATCCGTATATTGGTGTACCCGCCACGATGCCTGCTCCTGGTATGGACTTTTGATTTCCTGGCTGGTGGTTGTGGTCATCATGGGGTTTGCATCCCGGGTTCTGATCATCCGGCTGTTGCGCCCTGTTTCCGAAATGACTGAAAAGGCAAACCGCATCAGTGCAAAGAGCCTTCATTTAAGAATATATGAGGGTGAAAGCCGGGGTGAGCTTGCAGAGCTTGCGGTTACTTTTAACCGGATGCTTGACCGGCTGGAGCAATCATTCGACAACCAGCGCGAATTTGTTTTCAATATTGCCCATGAACTTCGTACCCCGCTGGCCGCCATTATTGGTGAAGCTGAACTGGCGCTGCAAAGTGAAAAAACCGGGGAAGATTATCGGCGGGTGGTAAAGCATATGCTGGATGATGCCAAAAGACTTTCCAGATTGACCACGGGTCTTCTGGATCTGGCAAAAGCAAGCTATGAAACGCATCAGTTGAGCATGAAGCCCCTGCGCTTTGACGAAGTGCTGATGGAGGCCCGTTCTGACCTTTTACACGACAATCCGTCATACAGCATAAGGCTCATTTTTGATGAAAACATCATGGAGGATGAAAGCCTGACAATTATCAGGGGCAACTTCTATTTGCTGAAAGTTGCATTGATTAACCTGATTGATAATGCCTGCAAGTTCAGCCCGGATGCAGATGCAATGGTAAAGTTCGCCGGAGATGACCATGGAAAAAGTCTGTCTGTACTTGTAGAAAACTCCGGACCTGGAATTCTGAAAGAGGAAATCGCTCAGATATTCAAACCCTTTTTTCAGGGGACGGCAAGCCGCAAAACCGGTGGTAGCGGGATCGGGCTTCCGCTGGCCCAGCGAATCATTCAACTCCATGGAGGACATATTCAAATTGAGTCTGAGCCCGGTCAACTTACCAGGGTAAAGGTCGGTTTACCCACGGCACCATCCCCGACACCGCCGCTGTCATAAATGCACCCGCAACTGACTACCTGATGACAATCGTATACGTGGCGGTCTTCCCTGAATCAACTGGTCAGGGGATTCACTTCGACCGTGCACATTGTCTCCCTTCCATACGGCCAGTTTCCCGACCATGAAGGAGGATCCCCGGGGAAACACCAGCGACAACCTCCGGATCCTCGGTGCGGGGGTTGTCGCTGGTAAAGATGACCTGGTCGCTGTAGCCTGCAGCAATGGTTGCCATGGCAGGCCTTTTGGCTTTAAACATTAAAGGCAGCCAGAATTAATAATATGATTATAGCAGGGCGACCCAGGGACATTGAATGAAGGAGTTAATGGAAATGAATTGAAATATATGATCAGCAGGGCACTGATGCCCGCCAGCTTTCAATGGGGTTTAAATTGAGGACATCCGGTTCTTCAGGCCAGTCAAAATACCCGTAAAAATAAGTAAATCCGCAGGAAGTCCTTATGAAAAATATATACCAGGAGTTTTCGTCTTTTTTACGGATCGCGATTCTGTTTTTCAGGTCATCAACTGTTTCACGTGAAGGCGGCTGATCAGGATCCGGCATACCTACCGGTTCGTTGAAGAGAATACCGGACTCATGCAGCATTTCATAGATGCTGCCTGCTTCCTCTCTGCCAAGCTTACTTTTCCTGAATTTTTCATTGATGCGGTCAAGAAAGTTCTGCAGCCCTGTTTCACCGGTCTTTTCTCCGTTTTCACCGGCTTGCTGGTAAATTCTTTCAATTCCGGGATGATCCCGGAATGAGATTTCCGGATTCTCCCATTGGTTTGTATCATTTTGCTTCATCTCCCCGGATTCTTGTATTGCCCTGCAGCCACTGAAGGCAATCATGATCAATATACTGATTATTGTTATTCTCATATCGGTTGTTTGAATGTTTTCATTGAGGACTCCGGAATTGGAATTGCAATTTGTTGACCTCCTTTGGCTAAATTATTTATTTTATTGAAACAAATTATCCCGACAATGGATTTTTAATCTGCCGCACCTTTTGTATTTTTACTTTTTTTCGAAATACTCACATCAAAAACGCGGCAGCATGTCTGTATTACTTGAATTTTCGATGTTTCCGACGGATAAGGGAGAAAGCGTCAGCCCCTACGTAAGCAGAATTATCAGGATGATTAAAGAAAGCGGCCATCATTACAGGCTGACCCCCATGGGAACGGTTGTGGAGGCAGAAACCATGGCGGAGATACTCAAATTGATCGAACAATCTTATGCACTTCTGGAACCGGATTGCCAAAGGGTATATTCAAGCCTGAAACTGGATATCCGTAAAGGAAAAGGAGGTCGGCTGGACGGAAAAATCCGGTCAGTGGAGGAACAGATCGGTGCAGTGAAAAAATAAACACCCTCTTTCGTAAAGAATACCTGCGGCATTCCCCGGAAAGAGGGTGAGGGTTCTTTGCAGTGAGCTCTCTGCCCTGGCTTAATAATCCACCAGTCCGGCAGCTTTTAATTGTTCAAAAAAATTCATCACATCCTGCAGGTCGGTTTTCCCTTCCTGCTGGGCATCAAGCATTGTATTGATGGTGTAAACCGAGTATTCCCCGTTAACCAGACGTGCAATCTCTGTCTGGTCAATTCGCCCTTCCACAGGGTATGTTTCTGTTATCTCATCCGGTAATTCAGCAAGGCTTTGATTCAGTATGTTTGGTCCTCCTTTAAATGTACCGGGTGTATAAGAGGGGATCATTGCGCTGGCCCTTTCCTCTTTGTCTGTGAGAACCAATGCCGGCACCGGATCGATGCCAAGCATGCGCGACCTGGTTTGCATCTGTGCTTCCAGGCCGTTACGATGACTCAGCCCCACG
>PWGY01000291.1 GCA_003554665.1 Bacteroidales bacterium
CAGCCCCGGCCCCGGTTTGAGTTGCACCACATCCGCCATGGTTTCGAACCAGGATGTGTGGTTGCTGTGGTGTTCCATATGGGTGATAAAAACAACAGGCCTTTCTGATTCTTTGATACAGCGCCTGCTAGATAATTCACCGCACACCCTGAGTCCCAGCATGCGCTGAAATTTGTTGATCAATGTGGTCATCCCGCTTCCGGCGGTAATGATCACATCCTCAGGGCCAGCATTCACGTGCTTTTTGATGAGCTGATGGGCATGATGATAGGCGTTGGTCATCAGCATACCTGTTTCACTGGCACCAGTATGCGTGTTGGCTACAAAGGGTCCGAACCGCTTCATGATGGCTTTTTCCAGAGGAGCGTACAAACGACCACTGGCAATCCAGTCAGCATAAATTATCTTCTGCTCCCCGTAAGGGCTTTGATATTTCTGATCTATCCCGACAATATGTTGCCTGTACTGGCTGAAATACGCTTCTGACGCTGTCATATAGCCTGTTTTGGTTATACAAAAATGCAAAAAAATGATTAATTTTTTATCAAAACGCCATAAAAGATTACCAGCCAGGTAATTAAAGAGGTGTAAATACTAGAACCACCCAGGTGTTGTTAAAGGATAAAGTCTTGTTGAACAAAAGCTTGTGTTTTTTTGTACATATGTTTAGGTAAATAGCAAACTGGAATAATTTTTGTAACTTTAAAATATATTAACACTGACTGTGAATACTTGTTTTTGGAGTGATCCGTGCCTCAAAACCCCTTGATTATGAATTCATTGAAACAAATTATTATACTGCGCCCGATGGTGCTTATGGTGCTTGCCGCAATTTTGCTTCCCCTGGAAAGCCCGGCGCAATATTTCGGTCGGAATAAACCCAGTTACCAGACTTTTGATTTCAGGGTGTTTGAAACTCCGAACTTTGATATATACCACTATTTTGAGGATGATTCCATTCCGAACTGGATGGCACAAACCTATGAACGTTGGTATAAACGCCATCAGAAATTGTTCAAGGATACATTCGAGACCCAGAATCCCGTCCTGATGTATGCCAATCATCCCGATTTCCAGCAAACAACAGCTGTTGGCTCCATGATTGGTGTTGGCACCATGGGTGTGACAGAATCGTTGCGCAACAGGGTGGTGATGCCCATCCTGGAGACCAACGCCCAAACCGATCACGTAATTGGTCACGAGCTGGTGCATGTGTTTCAGTTTCGTTCGATGTTCCAGGATGATACACTAAACATGAGCTCCATGCAAAACCTCCCGCTCTGGCTGGTTGAGGGTATGGCGGAGTATTTTTCCCTGGGTAGTCTGGACTCACATACTGCCATGATCATGCGTGATGCCATCCATCAGGATGACTTTCCGACACTTGAGCAGATGACCAGGAGTTATGAATACAATCCGTACCGGTTCGGGCAGGCTTTTGTGTCTTTTTTCGGCCGGACCTGGGGTGACTCCCTGATCGTTCCCTTCTTTGAGGAAACGGCCAGATTTGGCTACAGCCGGGCTTTGGAGCGGGTTGTGGGGCTATCGGAAAGAGGGGGGAACAACTTTTGGCGTGAGGCCTATGAAAATCATTATGAGCCACTGATTGGCGGAGAGGAAAGACATACCCCAGTGGGTGAAACGTTGATCTCATACGATAAGGTGGGTGGAAAAACCAATATCAGCCCCTCTTTCAGCCCGGATGGAGAATCGGTTGCGTTTTTCTCAGAAAGGGCTCTGCTGTCCATTGACCTTTATCTTGCGGATGCCTCCACCGGTAAAATCAAACACACCCTGGCAAGTGCAACGCGATCGGGCGACATTGACGGATACAATTTCTTTGAATCACGGGGTACCTGGTCGCCCGACGGGAAGCAGTTTGCCCATGTAGCCATAAAAAGGGGGGTCAACCAGCTGGTTATCGTGGAAGCAGATCGCCCCAGGCGTTCACGTGAGGTCAGAATTCCCGGGGTTCCCTCATTCAACAATCCCACCTGGTCTCCCGATGGTTCATATATTGTCTTTAACGGTTTGGTTGACGGTCGCTCAAACCTGTACAAGTATGACCTTGAAACCAAAGAGGTGACAAAACTGACCAATGACAGGTATTCTTACGCACATGCTGCTTTTTCCAATGACGGTCAGTACCTTGCTTTTGCCACAGACCGCCCGCAAACCGTTCAGCGAGGGGAAGAAAAGGTAAATATGAAGATGAATCTGGGGGTGATGGATCTTGAGGATGATTCACGATCCATTGCCGTGTTGGATGTTTTTCCCGGCGCGGAAAATGTGAACCCTGTCTTTTCACCGGACGGAGAAGGAATCTATTTTCTTTCAAACAGCGACGGTTTCCGTAACCTTTATCACTATACCTTTGACAACGGGGATCTTTACAGGCTGACCGATTATTATACCGGTATCAGTGGTATCACGCATATGACACCTGCCTTCAGTGTAGCAAGAGAAACCGGGGATATTGTTTACAGCCACTACCAGGCGGGTGAGTATACCATATACCGCGCAGCACCTGATGAATTCCAGCGGGAACAGGTAGATCCGATGGCCGTGGATATGACAGCCTCTGTGCTGCCGCCTTTTGAGGCGGAGGCTCAGCTGATCGTTGACCGAAGCCTTGAAACGGAACCTTACAAGGAGGAGATCTTTCCGGTTGATTCTTTTGTCGAAAAACCTTTTGAACCCCGTTTCAGCTTGTCCTATATTGGCAGTACCGGTATCGGGATGGCTACCAGCCGTTACGGCACCGGTATGGCCGGAGGGGTTGCCATGATGTTTACGGATATTACCGGCGATAATCAGCTGTTTGCCCAGGTGGCTGTAAACGGTGAAATTTATGATTTTGGTGCCATGGTCGGTTACTTAAACCAGAAAAGCCGTGTAAACTGGGGAGCTACAGTTTCCCATATTCCTTACTCCTTTGCCAGCCTCAGAATGGTTCGTGATACGTTGCAATTCGAGGATGGACCGGTAGAGGTGGATAACCTGCAACTGCTCCAGCAGCGGACATTTGAAGACCAGTTGTCATTGTATGCCTATTACCCGTTTTCAACCACAAGGCGTCTTGAGGCCGGGGGAAGCCTTGCCTTGTATTATTACCGAATCGATGCGATCAACAATTATTACCACCAGGGATTTCGTGTGGGTGAAGACCGGGAGCGCCTTACCGATCTGGAGCCAAGCAGTTTCATCCTGTCACGGCTGAACCTGGCTTATGTGGGAGACAATTCCTTTTTCGGGATGGCTTCACCCATGGCCGGATGGCGATACCGGTTCGGGGTGGAAAAAATGTTCGGACGGGTCGACCTGTATAACCTGACAGCGGATTACCGGTATTACTACCGTGCGCAGCCCTTTACTTTTGCGGTCAGGGGGGTTCATTACGGAAGATACGGGCGTGAACCTGAGAATGATCTGTTCTATCCCCAATACCTGGGTTACCCCGGTTACGTCAGAGGATACGATTATTCCTCCCTTAGCCAGA
>PWGY01000301.1 GCA_003554665.1 Bacteroidales bacterium
ATCGAAAAAATTGAAGAAGGTAAAACGCAGATCAGCACCGGGCGGACGTTCGAAGCGGTTGATAATCCGGGCGAGTTTGAGGATATTGAATACGACATTGTCCAGCGCGACCTACAGATCAATCACATTGCTATTGTGGACTCGGGCCGGTGCGGCGATGATTGTTCGATTATACGAGACGATGATGTCATAGTAGACCAGGCCGAGTTGCCGGAGGATGTATCGGAATGTGCGAAGTCAATCAAAGAGGACAACCCAGAAATGGAGGAATCCGAGGCCATCGCAATCTGCCGAGCGCAGGACCGAGGCGAATGGCAGGATCGACTCATGGCGTTAATGGATGCCGACGAGCGCGACAACAGTGAGATCGTCGAGGCTATCGCCGGGATGTCGCAACACGACCGAAATGATGTTGAATCAATTATATCCGGTACGATGGAGCCGAAAATAGGTGTGGTTCATACTATTGGGCGAATCCTGGGAATCGAGCAGGACACAATCGAGCAATGGGCTCTTGAGCAATTCGGAGACAAAGCTCTTGACATAGACAGTAATAGTGTTATTATTAAGGATAGCGGAAAGAAAAAAAATCATAAAGGAGGTAAGAGAATGCAATTCGATTTAGGTGAAAAGGCGTTCGATGTTGACATTGGCGACTGCGATAAATGCGAGTCCATAATTGAGCGTGTCGTTAGGACGGCTAACGACCAGCTGCACGAAGCACGCAAGCAATTCCCCGCCTCGGATCAGCCCAGCTTGGAGAACGTATTGACGTTCTTGGCTGAGGTGCTTGAGGTGCCGGTTGATGATGTTGCCTCTGCACTGGCACCCCTCAGCGACGAAATTGAATCCGAGGAAAACGAGGAAATGGAAGAACCGGACGATGATCAACCGCAACAAGAGGACGATGACAACGAGGCGATGAATTATGACCTGATTAACACCGTGGCATCGGTTAAGGCCGTTGATTCGGAATTTTCCTACGACGGCGAAGATCGACACGACATTCTTACCGAAGCACTTGACAGCATCGATGTTGATTATGATGACGAAAAATCTGCTGATTATCTGCAGGCGGTGCTGGACCAGGCTCTGGACGCCGAGCCAAACGGACAGAAAACCCGGCCACGAACCAACGAAGAAGCACAGGACGAAATTCAGAACTATAAATCCAAATGGTACAACATTGGGAGTGAGAAAAGATGAGCATAAATGAGACGTTCTACCCGCAACAGATCGGAAAGTCTGCCCGGCAGAGTTCAAGCGGGCAGGATATCCGCACAAAAATCGCGGACGAGGCGATTGATGCAGGCAAGGCCGTGCAGCTTGTCGACGGCGATGAGGACCGTGTAGAAGTGTTCGATGGCAGCGGTACTGTCTACGGAATCGCTCGATACTCGACGCAAGCCGACCAGGATTTCCGTCGAGAAGATGATGCTCGTGATCGAGCTGAATATCAGGAGGACGACCCCGTGGCTATTCAACTTCCCGGTTCCGACAATGACGTAATAGTCGAGTTCGAGGAAGATGCTGATACGCTCGGCGAGCAGGTCGTCGTGGATGAAGACACCGGCAACTTCCGGCCCGACTCGACCGACGAGGATGATGTGACGGAACTGGATAACGCAAGTGTAGCAGCGACCACGATCACCAATGATGACGTTGAGATCGGAGCAATCCGCACTCGACCCATCGAAACTAACTAACGGAGGGTAGAAAAATGAAAAATGTCAAAAACGTGAACGACTCGACCAGCAAGGCTGTAGATAGTTCCGCAGGATTAACGGAGGAGGAGTTCCGACGGCTTGAGCGAGCCGTTGTGGAACCGCGAGAACGTGAACTTGTAACCCTTGATTTCTTCCCGGTTTCCGGTGAAATGCCGAGCTTCCTGAAAAATCGGGAATATAACAAAGTTATCAAGCGGAACCTGCGTTCCGAGGACAACGATCAACAGTCCACATTCGTGACCAACATTGATTCCCAGATACATCTCGTGGAGGAGGAATCCGAGCGTCGAGTCAACCCGATGTTCTGGCAAGTTCTGGGTGCCGAAATTGACCGGGACGAACTCGATGCCTCCCGGGAAATGGGAATGGACTTGGACACGAGGAAAGCGAACCTTCTTCGGCGTGCCCATTCTGAAGCGATCGAGCGGGTTAACCTGCTCGGCGATGACGGCGTAGGATTCGACGGCGCCGCCAACAACGATGATGTAATTAGCGCAAGCCCTACAGAGGAGAATGGCGATAAGGAATGGGGCGAGAAATCGGCTGACCTTATCACTGAGGATATTAGCCGCTTAACTCAGCCTCTGCTTGCTGTGTCCGGGGCTAACCCGCCCTTCGACATGCTCGTTAGTCAGGAGGCTTACAGCCAGCTTGCCAGCCGCTATGTTGCTACCGACCAGGGCGGAACGCGATTGGCTCTTGAATTTGTTTCGGAGCATCCGCTTGTTGACGAGATCATGTGGTCGGATCTGCTTGACGACGTCGAGGGCGACCGCGTGGCTCTGATGGCGGACAACACCACCCAGCCGGATGGCGGCGGCCTTCATCACGAGGTACTGCTTCCTGTTCCGCCGCGCATGGCGCCGGGACAGCGATCGGAGCGTGTCCTTGATAACGGGAATGTCCAGATCATTTCCGAGATGAAAACCGGAGGTCTGGTTTTCAAAGACGACCAGGCGATTGCCCGGATGGAAGGAATCTAATTTCGATGGCCGAGGTTAAGAACAAGCGGGGGTCACGCATTGTGATCCCCGCGGATCCGAAGGGTATCCCCGGTGAGTCCACGAAGGATCTCCCCGATCGAAAAGCAAAACGATATGAACGCGAGTGGGGCGACGATGTGGATGTTGTCTACGGTGAGAGCATGGCCGAAGAGCGCACCGCCGATGAAACAGGCGAAGATTGGCGAGACATGACCGCGCGTAATCTTTCGTCGGCCATTCGTGACGGTCAGTTTGACGAACAACTCGATGAAATCGAATCCGATGATGAACGAGTGACTGTAGAGGACGCCGTGGAGGCACGGCTCAATGAGCTACAGTGACGTTGAATCCATCAAAGCGAGGATCAACACGGGCCTAACCGACGACCAGATTGAGGCGTTTCTTGACGACGCCGAGATCATGATGGACTCGCACGGATGGACCGTCGCAATCCAGGAGGACCTGGACGACCCGGGCGACGAACTTGCAACGATCCACACCTACCTAACTGCGCATCTGATTGAAATAGCAGAACCAGAAATACGATCTGATCAAGTGCAGAATTTATCGGTCACGTTTTCGAGACCTACAAAACAACTTGGAGAATGGCTAAAAAACACGAACCCGGGGCGCACGTTAGCCCGGCTATTATCGACGTTCGGGCTGGGCGAAGAACCCGACCGGACGGCTCCGAAAACTTTTCGATGACAACCGTCGAGTTCGAAGTCGTAGAAAACAACATCGACGCTGTAAAAGAATCCATCAAACAATTAGACGGCGCGAAAGC
>PWGY01000287.1 GCA_003554665.1 Bacteroidales bacterium
CAGTCAACATCAACGGCATTGTGTTTCATATTGATGAAGATGCCTATCACAGGCTCGATGCCTACCTGAAAAACCTGCGGCAGCACTTCAAAAAAGAAGAAGGTTGTGATGAGATCATGTCGGGTATCGAAAGCCGCCTCTCCGAGATGTTTCGTGAAAAGAAAAAAGGAAGTGACCGTGTGGTGTCAATGGAAGATGTGCAGGATGCCATCGCCCAGCTTGGCGAACCTTCGGAAATCAGCGGAGAAGAGGAAGAACAGGGTAAAACGGGGTCTTCTTACAGCTCCGGGACAGAGCCTGCCCCGAAACGGCTTTTCCGTGATCCGGACAACAAATACATAGGCGGCGTCTGTGGGGGGCTCGGATCCTATTTCCAGATCGACCCGACCTGGATCAGGGTTATATTCCTGCTGACCATCTTTGCTTATTCGTTTGGCCTGATCCTCTATATTGTTTTATGGATTGTCATCCCAAAAGCCCGCACCACGGCAGACCGTCTGGCCATGCGTGGTGAAAAGATCAACCTGTCGAACATCGAGAAATCGATCAAAGAAGATCTCCGTGATATCAAACGAAACCTGGAAGACCTTTCCAGAAAATCCTGACCAAAAGGACACTCCGGGCAGGCAGGAGGCAGGACCCCCGTAATTTGCCGGCATTGATCATGTTCAAAAACAGGCCGGCCCGACCCGGGAATTTGCCGGCAGTGATCGTGTTCAAAGGCAGGCCGGCGGGGCAAAACCATTCAACCAAAATGGCAACATCCTGTCTTTATTGAACAATTTCGGTGCTTTTCCCTTTTTGTTTATAGTGATACCAGGCTGATCTTAAAAAAGAACACGGGTTTTCAGGCACGAGCCGGGAAAACAACCACAGACTGGGAACAAAACCACAAACCGGGAGCACAACCACAGACCGGGAACATAACCACAGACCGGGAGCACAATCACAGACCGGGAACACAATCACAGACCGGAACACCGGCACGAACCGACAACTGCAAACAACCATTAACACGATATTTTATGCCGGCAAAAAAGAAAGCAATTTCAAAAGCCTACAAAGAAGAGATCCTGAATGATTACCGCATTGCCAATGAAAGCAGGCAGGCCAGTCTGCTCGGGCGACGCGAAGTTTTAACCGGCAAGGCCAAGTTTGGCATATTCGGAGATGGGAAAGAGGTTCCGCAACTGGCCATGGCCAAGGTCTTCAAAGAAGGAGACTGGCGTTCGGGGTATTACCGCGACCAGACTTTTATGATGGCGGCAGGACTCCTGAGCCTGGAAGGTTTTTTTGCTCAGCTTTACGGCGATACCGACCTGAATGCCAACCCGGACAACGGAGGCCGTATGATGAATAACCATTTTGCCACGCGCACTTTGGATGAAGACGGAAACTGGAAAGACCTAACAAAACAAAAAAACTCCTCAGCCGACATTTCACCCACAGCCGGTCAAATGCCCAGGGCCCTGGGTCTGGCAATGGCCTCCAAAGTGTTCCGCGAGGAAAAGGGACTGAAAAAATTCAAACAGTTCAGCAACAACGGAAATGAGGTGGCATTTGCCACCATCGGCGATGCCAGCACCAGTGAAGGTCACTTTTTTGAGACCGTCAATGCAGCTGCTGTATTGAAAGTTCCACTGGCCATATCAGTTTGGGACGACGGCTACGGAATCAGCGTTCCCATTGAATACCAGACCGCAAAAAGCAGTATATCCGAAGCCCTGAAAGGATTTGATAAGAAGGCGAAAGACCACACCGGCATCCGGATATACCGGGCAAAAGCATGGGATTACGAAGGCCTGATCAGCACCTATAAAAAAGGGGTTGACGCCTGCCGCAAAGAGCACATCCCCGTATTGTTCCACATAACGGAAAACACCCAGCCACAGGGTCATTCCACCAGCGGGTCACACGAAAGATATAAATCAGATGAGCGCCTCAAATGGGAAAAGGAGCACGATGGCATTGCCAAAATGCGGCACTGGATCGTGAAGAAAGGGATTGCCGGTGAAGAGGAACTGGACGAGATTGAGAAAAAAGCCGTGCAAAGGGTCAGGGAAGCCAGACGCAATGCCTGGAACAATTTCCAGAAACCCATCCTTAAAAGGCGGGATGACTTCATCGAAAAAGTGAACATTTCCAGTTGCCGCTGCCTGAAAGTGGATAAAATTGACAAATTGCTTCAGAAGCTTTCCAGGGTCGGGGAACCCACCCGGAAAGACATCATTTCAACCGGCAAAAAAATTCTGCGTCTGATCTGTGACACCTGCACCCCCGGTGAAACCACCCTGAAGAAGATTGTGACCCAATGGCTCGAAGAGGAGTTTGCAGAAAGCCAGCGCAGGTACTCCTCACATCTTTACAGCCAGTCTGACAAGTCGCCCCTGAAAATCGAAGAAACACCCCCCAAATACAGCGAAGGATCCTCCATGGTCAATTGTCGGGAAATCCTGGTGGCCAACAACGATTACATATTCTCCAATTACCCCGAGGCTCTGATCTTCGGAGAAGATGTGGGGTACATCGGCGGGGTGAACCAGACCCTGGAAGGCTTGCAGAAGAAGTACGGCAAACTGCGTATTTCCGACACCGGCATCCGTGAAGCCACCATCGTGGGGCAGGGCCTTGGCATGGCCATGCGCGGCCTGAGGCCCATTGCGGAAGTTCAGTATTTTGATTACCTGCTTTTTGCCCTGCAGGTGATCAGCGATGACCTGGCCACCCTCCACTACCGTACAGCCGGAGGGCAGAAAGCACCCCTGATCATCAGCACCCGGGGCCACCGCCTGGAGGGGATCTGGCATTCCGGCAGCCCCCTTAGTATGGTGATCAACTCCATCCGTGGGGTGCACGTATTGGTACCACGCAACATGACACAGGCCGCAGGCTTTTACAACACCATGATGCGTTCTGACGACCCGGCCCTGATCATTGAACCGCTCAACGCTTACCGTCTGAAAGAAAAAATGCCTGATAACATCGGCGAATTCACCGTGCCACTGGGCAAGCCGGAAGTAATGCGTGAAGGGACAGACCTGACCCTTGTCACTTATGGCTCCTGTGTACGGATCGCGCAGGACGCAGCTGAACAACTCAGCGAGTTTAACATTTCGGTGGAGCTCATCGATGTACAGTCCCTCCTGCCTTTCGACCTGGAGCACAGCATTGTGGAGTCACTTAAAAAGACCAACAAAATCGTCTTTTTTGATGAAGATGTGCCCGGCGGTGCCACGGCATTTATGATGCAGAAAGTACTGGAAGAGCAGCAGGGATACAAATACCTGGATGCTGAACCGGCCACGGTGACCGCAAAAGACCACCGGGCTGCATACAGCACTGATGGCGACTACTTCTCAAACCCCAATGCTGAGGATGTGTTTGAAAAAGTATATGCACTCATGCATGAATACAACCCGGCGGCTTATCCGAAGATATTTTAATAATTTTCTGCCAGTTCCTCAAACCAGGCCTGGGGATGGCGGCAGGCAGGGC
>PWGY01000081.1 GCA_003554665.1 Bacteroidales bacterium
CCGAAATGCATGATTTTCTGATTGACCGTGCGCACGGTTTTGATGGTGACCAGCCATCCTGCCATGCGCACGGTTTTTCCTTTGTGCCCGGTCATTTCTGCGGCACTGATGTCTCCCCTGAAGGACGTTTGCAGCAACCCGAAGGGAGATACGGATACAGGGAATCCGAGTAGTTCGATCTCGTCGTAAGCATCCTGTAAAGGGCTTGTATCCGGTTCAGGCAGTTGCAGTTTGCCTGCCGGTGCTTCAAAAAGTGCGGGGGAGTCTGGTTGTTTTCTGTTGGTAAGCAGGTGGGCCTGCCACAAAAGCTTTGCTTTGGATTGTCCGGTGAAACGCAAACAGCCTGCCCGTATCAGCACCAGCAGTGCCTCCAGCCCCGGTCCTGTGCGGCGTATAAAATCTTCCAGCCCCCGGTAGCTTCCGTTCAGCATTCGCTCTTTGATGATTTGCAACCCTGTCTTCCGTTCCAGTTGCCGGATGTGCACCAGCCCGATGTAAATTTCTTTCCCTTTTAAACGGGTCATATAATGGCTTTGGTTGATGCACGGAAGCCTGACCTTGCCACCGAGTCGTCGTGCCTCATGAAAATAGACCTCGCTTCGGTAGAATCCGCCAAAATTGTTGATCACAGCGGTCATAAATTCCAGTGGGTAGTGGGCTTTCAGGTAAAGGCTCTGGAAACTTTCTGCGGCAAAAGAGGCTGAATGGGCCTTGGAAAAAGAATAGCCGGCAAAGGATGCGATCTGTCTCCACACCTCCCTGGTCAGGCTGTCTGCATACCCTTTGGCCCGACAGCCTTCAAGGAATCGTGTGGTCAGCCTGTCCATTTCTTTTTGTGATCGATATTTGCCGCTCATGGCCCGCCTTAGCACATCTGCGTCTGCCAGATCGAGGCCGGCAAAATGGTGGCAGACCTTGATCACATCTTCCTGGTATACCATTACTCCATAGGTTTCCTGAAGCAGTGTTTTCATGACCGGATGCAGGTAACTTACCTTGTCTGGCTGATGCTTGCGGCGGATGTATTCCTGCATCATGCCCGAACGGGAAACCCCGGGCCGGACAATGGAGCTGGCGGCCACCAGCCCGGAATAATTATCGCAGTTTAGTTTTTTCAGGAGGGATCGCATGGCCGGGCTCTCAATATAAAAGCAGCCTGTTGTTTCCCCGCTGCGCAGCAGTGCTTTGGCCCTGGCATCATCCCGGATGTGTGCCATGTGGTGAATGTCCACATGTTTTCCCCGGTTTTCTTCGATGATGCGCATACATTCGCTGATGTGTCCGATGCCCCGCTGACTCAGGATGTCAATTTTTTCAAAGCCCAGATTTTCGGCGGTGTACATGTCCCATTGCACTACGGGCACCCCTTTGGGCGGAAGGTCGAGAGCTGAGTAGCAGCAGATGGGGTCTTCCGAGATCAGTACGCCGCCGGCGTGGATGCTTCTGATATTTGGGAAGCCATCCAGCCGGTCTGCCATCCTGAGAATCTTTGTGGTGAGGCTGCCATGGTCGTTTCCGGCCGCGGGGGAAGCCCCGGGGCTGTCGCTTCCGGAGGCATGACTGCCGGTATTGTAATCATTGGTGTATTTGTTGGGGGTTCCACGGGACGGATCATCGTACCCCCGGGTTATCAGCCCATCGATCTCCGCTTTGGGAAGTCCGTATACTTTCCCCAGCTCCCTGATGGCCCCGCGCCGGTGGAAAGTAGAGATGGTTCCCAGCATGGCGGTGTGTGCCCGGCCGTGGCGTTTGAAAATATAGTCCAGCACCTGGTCCCTGATTGTCCAGCAATAGTCAATGTCAAAATCGGGCGGTGAAGAGCGCTTCGGGTTGATGAAGCGTTCAAAATACAGGTCCAGTGCAATGGGATCCACATCGGTGATGTGGAGGCAGTAAGCGACAATGCTGTTGGCACCGCTTCCCCTGCCCACATGGTGGAACCCCTGTGACATGCTGTAGCGGATGATGTCCCAGGTGGTCAGAAAGTAGGCAGCAAACCCCAGTTTGTGAATGATGTCCAGTTCTCCGCTTACACGCCGGAGTGCTTCCTGATGCTGTTTCCCATATCGTCGTTTAAGCCCGTCGGTCGCAAGTTTCTCCAGCAGTGCCCTGTCGTCGCTGCGGCTTCCGGTAAACGTCTTCTTGTTCTTCATTTCGTTGAAGGTGAAGTGGATACTGCACTGTTTGAGGAGGGCTTCCGTATTCTCCAATATATGGGAGAATCCGGCATATTGTTGTTGCTGTGCTTCAGGAGGTAATATTATTTCTGCCGGACTGGCTGTGTGTGCATTTTGTAGCCGGCTGAGCAGGGTATTGTATTCGATGGCGCGCAGGTGAAGGTGCAGGTGGTGATCTGTTTCGTTGCGGAAGGTCACCGGTTGCAGGGCTACGAGCTTGTCCGGAGTGTGATGCAGGGGGGAGGTGGGTAGCCGGTGCAGATCCTCCGGCCTGACTCCCGTGAATTCGTGGGGATGTGGAGGGGGAAGGTGCGGGTCATGCCTGTAATGGCTGTTGTGTTTTTCAAAGGGGTAGATGGCAAAGGTATGCGGGCATACAGGGAAACGAGGCGGGAGGGGTTGCTGTTTCATGCGGTGCCGGGTCAGGAAGGCATTGATCTGCCGGAATCCTTCGTTGTTGCGTGCAAGTACGATATACAACAGGCGTTGTCCCTGGCGAAACTCCATGCCGGCCACCGGTTGTATCCCATGTTGCCGGCATTGCTGCACAAAAGCCGGCATGGCTGTGCAGTTGTTAATGTCAGTCAGGGCCATGGTGCTTACTCCCCGGCTGGCGGCCATGCCGACCAGTTCCTCCGGGGAGAGAGTGCCGTAGCGCAGGCTGTACCAGGTATGACAGTTTAAATACATATGGTCGGGGCTGACGCCCCTCAGGTTAACGGGTGCTTCGCACCCTTGGTTAGTCGGGGCTGACGCCCCTCCGGTTAGTCGGAGGCTTCGCCTCCTCCGGTTAGTCGAGTGCTTCGCACTCTCCAGTTAGCTCAGGGCTAACGCCCTTCGCGGTTAGTCGGGTGCTTCGCACCCTCCGGTTGGTCGGGGCTGACGCCCCTCCGGTTGTTGGTTTGGTGGTGTGGCACATATTCCCCTGGTGATGGTCCGGGAGCCATATTTCCTGCGCATTTTATCCATGGCCTGGTAGAGGCTGGTCATTTCCGGTCTGTCTTCAAAGATGTTGAGCTGCTGTACTCCGCGTATGAGCCGGCTGAACTGAAGCCCGACAAGGCGTATGCGCATGCGGCGTTTGTAAAGACGGCCGAAAAGTGTTTTGCATACGGGAATGAGCATATGGTCAAAGGCTGTGTAGGGCAGTTGTTGTTGTAATGTGTGGGTGTCGAAATTGGCATAGCGTATTTTAACGGTTACGCAGCCTGTCAGTTGCTGGTTGGTCCGGAGCCGGAAGCTAAGTTGTTCACATAGCCTGATCAGGGTGTGTTCAATTTGGCTGATACGGATGGTGTCGTTGTCAAAGGTGGTTTCG
>PWGY01000298.1 GCA_003554665.1 Bacteroidales bacterium
GGCCAGCCGGCGGTTGGCTTTTTCACCGTGATATGCGGCCCGGGATCTTGTAAGGTGGTGGCCTCCGGCGGGCCTTGCGAGGTGAAATACTACATCGGGCGGGTACCTGTAAAACCAGTGATGGTCAAAATTTGACAGGCTCCCGGTAATGGCATTGAACGGTTCCAGCCAACGGTAAGGGGCTGACCGGTGAATCAGCAAATGCAGCCGGTTTCCGGAATCACGGGCAAGGTGGCTGACCAGTGCCCGGCCGATGTAACCGGTTCCTCCCAGCACCCAGATATTTCTTGTTCCTGTTAGTTGCATTTGCCTGCTTTTTTCTTTGATGCCATGGTGTTTCCGGGCCATGGTTCTGTTTCCTTTGTATGGCCTTCCTGTTTTTCCATCCTGCCGTTCTGATCATAACTGGCCAAAAGCCAGGCTGCTGTACCCCAGAACAGGAAAGCAAACTTGTCTGTGGTCAGAAAGTTATTCACCAGGGCATGGAAAAAATAGGTGCTTAGTGCCACCAGGGCAATCGCCATATCTTTTCTTTTCGGATGATTTCGCCATGACCGTGTCGCCAGTACCGGCCTGGTCGCCAGCCATCGCCCGGTCGTCACGCTTGGCCTGGTCGTCGACTTTTGCCGCGTCGCCGGCCGCTGCCCGGTCGTCAGCCGACCCCCGGTCTTTAGCCATGACCGTGTCGCCAGCCACGACCACCGGCCGATGATCAGCAAAAAAGCCAAAAGGCCCGGGATCCCTGTTTCGCTCAGCAGCAGAAAGTATTCGGAATGGGCTGTTCCGCCCGACCCTTCGGGCGGGTTTTGGGGGTCGGTTACTGTCAGGCGGGTTGTAAGCCGCTCTTCCTGGTAGGGGATGTAGGTAAACTGGTAGGTGCCCGGGCCAAACCCTGTCAGGGGCCGTTCACGGAACATCCGCCAGGCTGAAATCCAGCGGTTGACTCGCTCCACGCTTGATACATCGATGGAGTCATCGACCCCGGGACTGCCAGCAACTGTATGATCTGCATCATGGTAATAAGAAGCAACGCTTGTATCCTGTATCCGGTCACGGATTTCCGGATAAAATACCAGTCCGGTCAGCAAAAGCAACACCAGTCCGCCACCGAGCAAAAGAGGGCGGGGCCTGAGGGCCATAAAGACAGCTACCAGGCCGGCAAAAAACAGACTGAGCATGGCTCCCCGGCTGGTGCTGTAGAGCACGGCAATCATGAAAAGGAACATGGCCCCTCCGCCAGTTATCAATCCGGGAAGGCTTTTTCTCCGCATCCCTGTGCCCGCGGCCAGTACTGCAAGCATGGCCGCTGCAGCGCCAAAAATGGTGTGGTCGTTGTAAAACGGCCGGAATATCCCACGCACCACCACAGGGTTCCAGTCATAGGTATGGTATTGATAAAGTGACCACAGGAAGACCAGCAAAAAACCGATCCCATAGAGCTTTATCATTTCCGCGAATAAATTGGGGTGCTGCCTGTACAAGTGCAGCAGTAATATGTAAAACACCAAAATATATGCGATGTTGACAAAAGTGAACTTGATGGATACAACCGGCATTTCAGAAAACAAGGTACTTAGCAGGTATGCCCCAAAGAGGGGTAGCACGATGGCCGCTTCTTTCCAGGCAGGGTTGCTCCACCGGCGTTGTGCTTTCAGCAAATACAGGGGCAGCATCAGGATAGCCAGACCGATCATGGGTTCAGTCGGTATGCGGAGCATCGATTCTTGCAGAAAGGGAAGTGGTGTGGAAAAGGGCAGCAAAAATGCAACAATTTTCATGAAGGCAGGTTCCAGGTCTTTCTGCACCAGAAGCCAGGCAAGCAAGGCAGAAGAAACAGCAACCAGAGGCAAAGCAAAAAGGGGCTGCCAGAATACCAGGCCCCAGGACAATGCAAAAAGTCCTGCCATAATTGGGAGGAGGATCCTGTGGGGCTGCATTGTTTGTTTGTTGGCAGTCATATTTCTTTTCAGGGTGATGAAACGAACCGATTCAAAAAACGGCTGCGGGGTTTTCTTAACCCTAAAATTAGTTTAAAATAAACAAAAACAGATTATTCTATAAATCTGAAAACAGCCTCGATTGATGTTCCTGGGTTGACCCACCGTATCGCTTCCATAATAATGTGCTATGTGACCAATTAATTAACTATTGGTATATGTAATGGGGTTAATTTGCGATCTAAAATAGAAATACATAAATTAAAAAAATTTTGACTTATTGTCATATAAAAAGAGATCGCCATGAAACACATCTTACTACTGCTGTTATTGTGCTCCCCCTTGCTGATCAAAGCGCAATATGGTTTTGTGGTTACAGGAGGAGATGTTAAAGGGACAGAAGGGTCCGTAAGCTTTTCTGCCGGACATATTTTCCTCCAGACCACTTCATATGGGGATGGTTCACTGATGATGGGGATTCAACATCCCCACGAGACTGTCATTACTTCCTTCATTGAAATTGAAGACGATGTCATCCTGCACTTTGTTGTCTATCCTGTTCCGGCAGTTGATTACCTTTTTCTGGAGGTATCTGAACGCGGCACATATAATCTTTCTTACCAGTTATTTGACCTTACAGGCAGGTTGTTAAAAGAGGATGTCATCGGGGATTCTCATACCCGAATTTCTTTGTATGGCCTGGATCCTGCAATTTATTTTATTCGCATTATCCATAACAATAAGGTGGTTGAGGTGATGAGAATACTGAAACAATAAAAGAATTTAAATTAAAAGACCCATGAAAAAAACAATGGCCTTTATAATTTTTATTTGTATTGCCTCTATGCTGATGGCACAGGCGCCGCAAAACCTGAGCTATCAGTCAGTGGTGAGGGATGCAGACGGCAACCTGGTTTCCGGAACAGAGGTTGGTATTCAAATCAGCATATTGCATGGTTCGGAAGACGGGATGCCCGTTTATGTTGAAACCCAAGTGCCTGAAACCAACGAGAATGGGCTTGTGACCCTTGAAATTGGTGCAGGCAATTCATCAGATAACTTTTCAGAAATTAAATGGGGAGATGGTCAGTATTATTTAAAAGTTGAAATAGATGTTGATGGTGGGACAAATTATATGATTACATCCGTAAGCAGGATATTAAGTGTGCCTTATGCGCTTCATGCTGAAACCTTTACCGGTTATGATCAGCTTTTGGAACGTATAAAGGCTTTGGAGGAGGCCCTGGAAAATATTGACCCCGGTCCGCCGGACGATTCGGTTACCGATATCGATGGCAATGTCTATCAAACGGTTGTTATTGGAAACCAGCGTTGGATGGCTGAGAACCTGCGGGTAAGCCGGTACAATAACGGGGATGATATTCCTGGCGGAATAAGTGACAATGACTGGGGGGAAATAAGGGAAGGTGCTTATGCAATATATGATCATAACGAATCGAATACAGACGGGATCAACTCACCGGAGCAGATGATAGAAGCTTACGGGAAACTATATAATTGGTTTGCTGTGGATGACGAAAGAGGTTTATGTCCCC
>PWGY01000215.1 GCA_003554665.1 Bacteroidales bacterium
AGCAGTCTCTCACCGGATATATGCCACTGTGGTGAACCACTACCGAAAGGTGCTGCGGCTTGTCCTCGATGTGGTACTGTGTTCCGGCCAGACGCGCGCGCATCTATGGATCAAATTGAGGATGATATGAAACAGTCATACCGTGAGGCTGGCCGAGAGGGTGATATGGGAGCATTTGATGACATCGAAAATATAGATGAGTTGCTTGAGCAACCAGAGATTAAGAAAGCACTGCTGGAAAAACTGCAAGAAGACTAATTGTCTGATTCGTTCTCCTCAATGTATGTCGGCTTGATATTTGACAGATTAATATTCACGTCTACATTGGCGTGTAGACCTTGCTCTCGTTCTAAATATAGCCTAATCCCAGATTCAACAATGCGAATAAACTCAGCAAATGCAGGTTGCTCTTTATCGGTCTTTTCTATGTATTCGCTCACATCATAGTCACCGTGATTTAGACCACGGAGTAAAAACGCAACAGCAAACACAGAGTTGGGTGTTGTGCCCCGTGGTTCGGGTAGATCTTCCTCAAGTCGTTCCTCAATCTCTTCCTCTGTGAATTTATCACCCGGTTCGGCTTGTTCAAGCAATTCTTTCTTTTTATTTTCATCTTGCTCAAGCTTATGCGCGAAATTATCACCGAAAGCATCCCTCACGTCATCATCATCGAGATGTGCAAATAATTTCGCAAAGTCACCCATTGATGCTTCTATTCTATCCTTGATATCGTGTCTCAATTTACGCTCATACGATTTACTGACCGATCCACCCGAGAGGTAGTTTCTCTGTGTGTTTGTCAGCAGGCTCGCACTATCTTCACTCATGAACAAATAATCTGTAACGGTCAGTCTACTTATTCGTAACGGTTCTACTGATTCGTATGAGTAAGATACCAACTAAGGTTATCAATGACGGTCGGGTGACTATACCCGCAGAGGTTCGCAGAGAACTTGGGCTTGAACGTGGTGATTATGTGCTGGTTGATGTGCAACCGCTTGAAGAGGTTGAGTCATGAGCACGGCCAAACAGCCAACAGACACCGACCTATCCGGTGAGGCAAAGGCCGCTATTGAAGCCAAACGTGAGACGCTCAAACGTGTGGCGAACAGCGAGTATCCAATCGCTGAGCACGCCGAGACACTGCTTAAAATCTCCGAGAGTTACGACTAATGAGTAGTGACAGTGATGTGGGCGGGGGCAACGCCCACAACGACGGACAGGGAAATGTCGTCAGTGAAGGCTACGTAGGCGGTAATGATAATTCTGTGGTTGAATATCGGGTGTTGGACTCTGTGTTTGATCCGCCAGAGCACCATTCTAACATTCGGTACAATATCTATCGAGGCCCAGTCGACGACCTTTCGTATGAGCAACTGGCGGGCCAACAGACAATCGAAATTGTCGAACCAACTGAAACGGAAGAGTTGATAGGACCGCCAGAGCCGATTGTCACAGATGAGGGCTTGATTAGGGTTGCAGTGCCGGAGGAGGATCGAAAAGTCACATTGGGCGAATGGGTATGTCCGAGATGTTCCACAGACGGCCACAAACACACACAACAAACCGAAATTGAGAATGGCCGTATTGAAGAACCTGAAAAATGTGTTTCGTGTGAAAACCGTGTTCCGTGGGACCACGCTGGCGGGTTAGATGAGAGTGAGGTTCAAGCGGCTCTGAGAGCTGATGATATGTGGCACACGCCCAGTGACATGTCTGATGAGGGTTATTCAGATATCTGGGTCGACGTTCGTTCGTTCATTTACGACCACTGGGATGCTGGCGAAAGCGAGATTTATGAAGGGTTGACTGCATTCGCACTGTCTACATGGGTGCGGCCAAATCTCACGTTTGTCCCTCACCTCATGCTCATGGGTAAAACCACAGGTGGGAAAACGCGGCTGTTGAACACGCTGGCCCGTGTGTCGTATCGAGCTATTGTTGCGGCCAGTGCAACCCCGGCCTCCATGTTCCGAATGATTGACTCATACGATGTTTCGTATTTCGTGAGTGAGTATCACGGGTTGGGGCCAGACGAACAGCGAGAGTTGGATAACGTCGTTCGAGCCGGGCAAAAGAAAGGTGAAAAAATAACGCGGGCCGAACAGTCAAACAACGGATTTGAACCCCGAACCTTTGATCCGTTTTCACATATCGCTATCGCAACCCAGTACACGCCAGCCGACGACATTGTTAACCGCTGTATACAAGTCCGATCCTCACCCTCACACCGTGATATGCCAGCCACACTTGATGAACAGCGGGCCAGACAAATCAGAAACAGGCTGTTGTATGCACGCTATCGGTTGCTTGATAGCGACGAATGGAAAACCGCTGAGAGTGAGGCATACGCATATCTCGACCGAAACGGCATCACTGGCCGAACCCGCGAAAAGTTGCTCTCGCTGGTGACTGTGGCCATCCTGTGGGAGAAATTAGATGCTTTCGAGCCGTATGTGCAAACGATCCGCCAACAGGATAAGACCGCTGTTGCTGACAGTGAGGACGCTCGCTTTATTGAGGTGTTGCGTGATTTGGCACTTGAGCAAGTTGCTGAGACCTCATATCTTGGCGACGGCGACCCGTTCGTTAATGCAACAATCTCATACAGCGAGATTGTCGAACGCTACGAGCAGGTTAACGGAGTTGAAAAGTCGGCCTCATGGGTCGGTCATGTTCGCAACCGGCTTGATTTTGAAAAGAAACGAAAGAGCAACGGATCGGTGATTGAAGATTCTGAGTTGGGATCGAAGCTCAGGCAGCACTGCCAAGAGCATAATCTTGAATGGCAGTCAAACAGCCCGATAGAACAGCCTGACAGCGGCCACAACCCCAAGGGTTCGACTGGAGAAACAGGGTTGAAAGACCGGCTAAAATCTCACGTTATGCGGAACCATTCGATGGTTGAGTTTACCACGACACAAGCGACTAACACGTTTGACGGTGACGTGAGTAAAGACCAAATCAAAGACGCTCTGATGAATCTGGCTGAAGAGGGATATCTTGAGCAAACAGAGCACGGTTTTACTGTCACTGGAAACCGAACCACGGATCAATGAACCCTCATGAACCTTTGATGAACCTTTGAGTGAAAAGGTACATGGTCAAAACCACCATACAGCGCGGTGGTATGTGTAGAGTATGAACCCTATGAACCTTTTTAGGATATGGTATGGGTGTATGCTGAACAGAGGTTCACACGACATAGCCTCTTATCATGTGCAAATAAGGTTCATAAGGTTCATCCAACCCGCCCATCATACTGCTGTCTGGCGATTTTTTGTGTGAACCTTGTTTTCGAGGGGTACATATCGGGTTCATAGGGTTCATTCTGTGGTCCGACTGTTGGTTAACACTCACCAAAGATCAGTCGACTGAATCAATCCGTTTTGGCTTACACTTATTATGATGGATATAGTAGGTATAGATGAGAAAATCCATTCTCTCAGGTGGGTTTTAGATACTTACAATGAGCGACAAAACAACTACA
>PWGY01000155.1 GCA_003554665.1 Bacteroidales bacterium
AATTTTGCCATTTCCTTATCCCTCCTTATTTATTTTTTTCAATGGTTTGATAATTCACTGGAATGATTCCGTCAACCAGCTCCCCGTTCCTGATATATTTTTCAATGATCTCATCAGCTTTGTTCGTGTCTACATAACCATAGACCACAGGCTCCTGCCCGGGAAGTGTAACCTCAATGGTTGGTTCGGCATAGCAATAGCCCATGCAACCTGTCTGGGTTACGATGGCATCAATATTGCGTTTATCCATTTCATCCACCATATACTCCATCACATCCTTTGATCCGGATGCAATTCCACAGGTGGCCATGGCCACTTTAACCTGTACGCGGCCTTCAGGCTTATCGCTCTTCTCTCTAAGAGCGATCTTTGACTGCAGATCGTCCTTTTTCTTTTTTAAATCTGCGAGAGATTTGATTTTTGTCATAATTCTTTTCCCGTTAATTGTTACTTATTCAGTTTATTATATGTCAGTTGGCATGAATTTCCTCAAGATTTTCCCGGATCATTTCCCTGATAAATTTCAGGATTTCCGGATCATTGACCGGCATGCCGTCAATTGCTTCCATTATTTCCGTGGTATCAACCACATAACTTTTTCCATCTTTTTGATGCGAATAACGAAAACGTATCTCCGGGTTTCCGCCGATCAACAACCCCATTACTCCGGCAATATCTCCCAATACAGGGCGATCTATATTATCGTGCACAAACACAGCTTCAATCGTTGTTCCTTTACCCGGAGCCGACCAGAGACTCAAATGTCCGCCGGTGCGCTCAGCATTCTGCTTGAAAAGCGGGATCCCCAGCCCCACCTTACGCGTCGTCCGAGAAGTGAAATACGGATCCATCACCTTCTCCACCATCTCCTCACCCATCCCGCAACCATCATCTTCAACCCGGATCAGGTAAATATTGGCCTTCGTGTCCTCCTCAATGGTGATGCGAATATCCTTCGCCCCCGCTGTGATGGAGTTCTGCACAATATCCATGATATGTAAAGACAAATCCTTCATAGTAACATATGATCCCTTCGGGATCAATTTAACCAACAACCTCTCCGCCCATTTACCAACCCATTGGCATCTTCCTTATATCCACAGCCCATGAGAACCAACAACCGGAGGGGCTTTAGCCCCGACTAACCAACAACCTTCTAACTTCCAACCTCTACCTTCCTCCCTCCTTCACCCTTCAGTGCCTTTTTAATTTCGGCAAAGCTACGGGTTTTCATTAAGAAATTGCACCTTGTATCACCCACTTGCTCAGGAAAATGTGCATCTGAGCTCTGGATCAGGCTATAACCCTTCAGGTAGGGGTATTGCTCCAGAAACTTTTCAGGGCCTCCGCTATATTTGGAAATTTCAAAGGCATCCGCATTCAGATCCTGGGGAATAAAGCCAAGCTGGCTGATCAGGCTGTAACTAGGACGGTCAATATGGGCAGGAATAAAAAGCCCTCCAAGGCTGTGGATCTTCTCCTCAACCTGGTCAATCGACTGATCCAATGCAGATATCAGCAATCGGTCAACCTCCTCCAAAATCATCTCCTCTTCATCCACAACCACCTGATAGCCAAACGAATCTGGTTTGTTCTGTACATCCGGCAAATGCTTGTCCAGGTATTCCTGGAAAGCCACCAGAGAATCATTGTTTTCAAAGAACGCCAGGCAGTGGATCTCCTCCTTTGTGGTGACTTCCGCACCGGTCAGAACGAAAATCCCCTCTTTTGCTGCCAGTTTTTTGATCAGCATTCCGTGCCTGGTGCTGTTGTGATCGGCAATACCAAGGATGTCAACCCCCCGGCGGGCTGCCGCCTTCACGATATTGGCCGGACTCATTTCCAGATCCCCGCAGGGCGACAATACCGTATGCACATGCATATCTGCACGGTAGCTTCTCATTATTTTTTAATCAGTTCATACAATTTGCCGGTAATTTCAAAGGCACTCAAACTGGTACCCAATACCGGAATATTTTCATCGTCGCTTTGCTCAGCAGTATTGTCATCGGGTTCATGATCTGAAACGAGAATCACACCAGCCAGATCTTTCAGCGAGGCGATCGCCATCACATTCTTATGTGTTTGCAGCGTGATCCAGATTTCTCCTGCATCCGCATTCCCCATCACATCACTCAGCAAATCAGACACATAACCACCTGTTACTTCACGGTCAAGACCGTCAGCCCCACTTAAAACTTTCAATTCAAGCGCTTTTACAACATCACCAACAGTCATAGCTATATTTTTTTACGTTTACAATCTTAGCCAGCAACCTGTGATCCCTTCAGGATCTTAAAACCTTCCAGCTTCTTGCCAGCAACCTGTGATCCCTTCAGGATCAAAAACTTCCACCCTACACTTTCTAGCATCTAACTTCTACCTTCTTCCTTCTTCCTTCTTCCCTCTAACCTCTAACCTCTACCTTCTTTCTCCCCAAACTTATCCTCCCCCCAGATCTTCTTTAATATTTCCATGGAATCCCTCGGTTGCAATTTCCCTTCCTGCTCCCAGCGTTTCTGCACATAAATACACTGATTCACATTCGCTTCGCCCTGCACAATATCCTCAGCCAGAGAGTTGCAGGTCGGTGACCCGCAAATGCCGCAATCCACATAAGGCAAATCTTTCATGATCTCCTGCACTTTGCGCATCTTGTGCATGGCCTGCTCCATATCTTCATCCAGCTTGTCCATCGCCCGGGGCTTAATCTGAGTTACCTTCAGGTGATCGTTGAGGTAATCCGAATGGTCACTGATACAGTCACCGGTGGTATCATAGATGACAGAGTCATTGCCTCTGGCAGCTTCCTCAGCGCGCTTGCGCAGCCGCTCAACCGTAAAAAAACGGTTCCCGCTTGTCAATATGCCACCTGCACAACTCTGATCGCATGCCCTCAATTCCAGGAAATCAATATCACTGATCTCCTCATTTTCCATTTTTTCAAGGAACTCAATCACATTCGATACCTCATCAATGGCCAGGGTTCTTCCGGGCATTCGTTCTGATTCACCTTCAGTGAGCGACCAGACCATTTCTTCGGGCTGCAGGGGCTGCATGGCCGGAAGACAACAGCTGCCCTTTCCGGTGAACCCCTGTTTTACCTTGGTATATATTTTATTATATATGAAATCCATATTGATCACACCGCTGATGGGAGAGGTTTCTTCACCCACAGGGCTTTTGATGGCTGCAATCTTTGCAGCACAAGGGGTAATGTAGAACACACCGGTATCATCCGGGTCGGCACCTTCTTCCTCAAGTTTGCGCCGGTAATACATGGCCGCCATATCCAGAGGGGCCTTCAGCAACATCAGGTTATTGGTAAACATTGGAAAGCGCACCTGGATCAGGCGTACAATCGCCGGACAGAATGTGGATATAAGTGGCCGCGGGAGTTCACGGTCATCCATCATCTTTTTCATCGCCTCCTCCAGCACCCTGGTTCCGTGCTCTACCTCAAAAATATGTGTAAAA
>PWGY01000265.1 GCA_003554665.1 Bacteroidales bacterium
AAAACACTGGGTATTCACCAACCCTCCGTCGCCATGTCTCGCCGGGTCACCGCTGCGGAAGTATTTGAAACCGGCATCAAGGCGATTGACCTCCTCTCCCCCCTGGAGCGGGGCGGCAAAGCCGGTCTCTTCGGCGGGGCCGGCGTAGGCAAGACCGTTCTGATTACCGAGCTGATCAACAACACTGTGGGCAGACACGAGGGTGTGAGCATTTTTTGCGGCATCGGCGAACGTTCGCGAGAAGCGGAAGAACTCTATCGCGACATCCGGGACGCCGGAGTTCTTGACAACACAGTGATGGTTTTTGGCCAGATGAATGAACCGCCCGGGGCGCGCTATCTCGTCGGCCATTCGGCTTTGACCATGGCCGAATATTTCCGGGATGAGGAGAAACAGGACGTCCTGCTGTTGATTGACAATATTTTCCGGTTTGTCCAGGCCGGTTCGGAGGTGTCCGGCCTGCTCGGCAAGATGCCCTCTCGAGTCGGTTACCAATCCACTCTCTCGACAGAGATTGCCGGGTTGCAGGAGCGCATCTCAAACACGGCCACGGGGGCAATCACTTCGATCCAGGCCATCTACGTCCCGGCCGATGATTTTACTGATCCTTCGGCCACCCATACCTTCGCGCACCTGTCGGCCTCAATCATCCTGTCTCGCAAGCGCGCCAGCGAAGGCCTGTACCCTGCCATTGACCCCCTGCGCTCCTGGTCAAAAATGCTCACCCCGCGGGTTGTAGGCAAGAGGCATTATCGAGTGGCCCAACGAGTTCGAGGCACCCTGGCGCAATACGAAGAACTCAAAGATATTATCGCTATGCTCGGCCTGGAAGAGCTATCGCAGGAGGACCGTCAGGTGGTCAACCGGGCCCGGCGGCTGGAGCGCTTTCTCACCCAGCCCTTTGTCACCACGGAGCAATTTACCGGTTATCGCGGCAAAGTGGTCGACCTCGAAGATGCCATCGACGGTTGCGAGCGGATCCTACATGACGAATTCACCGATCATTCCGAAGGCGATCTGTACATGCTCGGCATAATCGACGAGGGCAAATCGAGGGCGAGCAGAAATCAAGCCACGTCAGAAAGATGAATGTACCGGCACCAGTACTGACGGGGAGAATAGCAAAATGAACCTGAAGATCCTGCTCCCGGCCGAAGTTCTGCTGCAGGAAGAAGTAGAAAAAGTGACGGCAGAGGCGGAGAACGGTTTTTTCACGCTCCTTCCCCGTCACATTGACTTCGTGGCCGCCCTGGTTCCCAGTATCTTTTCGTACGTCACGCCCGACGGCCAGGAACACATCCTTGCGCTCGACGAGGGCATCCTGGTCAAGCAGGGTGACCAGGTCTACGTGTCAGCAACACGTGCGGTGCGCGGGGAGGACCTGCGGCACCTGCAGGATACGATCGAAAATGAACTGAAGGTGCTCGACGAAAGTGAGAAGAAGGCCCGCTCGGTGATGGCTCGCCTCGAAGTGGATACCCTGCGGCGCTTCACGCGTCTGGGAGGACAACGGCAGTGAACCAGAGAGATAGAAACGAAGAAAACGAAGATTTGAATCTTCCGGGCACCGTCGGCAAGAAGGCTGATCGCCGTGTCAGAGCCCGCCGCACCCGCGACCGTAACGTCTGGTTCGGGGTCGGCATGTTCGGAATGGTCGGCTGGACCATTGCAATCACTACCCTGCTCGGCATTTTTGCCGGGATCTGGGTGGACCGCACCTGGCCCGGCCCCTACTCCTGGACACTCACCCTATTTTTCGTCGGCTTGATCATAGGCTGTATGAACGCCTGGTACTGGGTCAACAAGGAGAGCCGCCTGGATGATGACGATGATTATGATCCCGGGTAACCGCTGGGGCAATGCAGCTCCGAATGAAGAAAGAACGATCGCATTGGAAGCGACGCCCATGATGGGGGCACCCGCGCACAGGATAATGCAGTTTGCGGCACCGATTCCATCTCGCATTCGGAATCCTGCATCACAGACAAGCTGCACCTGAGGGAGGAATGCCCAGTCTTGTTCTGGCCGTACTTGATTCTATCGCTTTTGTTCGGTGGCCTGATGGGGCTTTTATTCTTCGGCGGTCTCTGGTGGACAGTGCAGCGGCTGGTCGAGAGTAACAGGCCCTACCTGCTCTCTGTGGCCAGTTTCATGGTGCGCACTGCCGTCGTCATGGCTGCCTTTTACTTGCTGCTGGCTGCCGGATGGCCCCACTTGCTGGCTGCCCTGATCGGTTTTTGGGTCGCCAGGACCATTTTGGCTCGCAAATTGACGCCGGCACTTCGGACATGACATGAAAGGAGGCTGCAGCAAACGTGACGATCAACCCCGATGAGATCATTCTTTTCGAGTGGGGGTGGTTGAAGATCAACGCAACCATCTTCTTCACCTGGCTGGTCATGTCCCTTCTGACCCTCGGGTCCCACTTGGTAACCCGGAAGCTGAGCCGTAGAGGACCGCCCTCACGTGGGCAGAACCTGCTCGAAGTACTGGTACAGGGCATCAAGGACCAGATTCGCGAGGTGAGTCGGCAGGAACCGGGACCATACCTCCCCTTCATCGGCACGCTCTTCATCTTCATCGCGATGTCCAACGTTATGGCCATTGTCCCAGGCTATATTCCGCCGACCAGTTCGCTTTCGACCACAGCCGCCCTGGCCGCCTGCGTCTTCATCGCTGTACCGGTTTTTGGTATCGCGAAGCGCGGTATCCTCGACTATCTGAAGCAGTACGTGCAGCCGACCTTTTTCATGCTGCCGTTCAATATCATCGGCGAGCTCAGCCGCACCCTCGCCCTGGCCGTGCGCCTGTACGGAAACATGATGAGCGGCGCCATTATCGTCGCCATCCTGCTGACCATAACCCCGTTGATCTTCCCGGTGATCATGCAGGCGTTGGGTCTGCTTACCGGGTTAATCCAGGCCTATATTTTTGCCATCCTGGCCATGGTCTACATCGCCTCGGCAAGCAAGGCACAGGAGAATCTAGAGACACGAAGGAGAGAGAGATGAAATGGAAAGCTTAGATTTAGTGGGAGTTGTTTCGATCGCCACAGCCGGGCTGACCATCGCCTTCGGTTCGCTCGGACCGGCCCTCGGGCAGGGACGCGCCGTCTCGCAGGCCTTGAGCGCGATTGCCCAGCAGCCGGATGAAGCCAACACCATCACCCGCACTCTCTTTGTCGGTCTGGCCATGATCGAGTCGACGGCAATCTACTGCTTCGTGGTAACCATGATTCTGATTTTTGCCAATCCGTTTTGGACTTTCTTCATCCAACAGTGAGGGGCCGGTGATGAAGCCTTTGACACGGGAGACAGATCATGATTCTTGACGGGTACACGATCATCTTTCAGATCATCAACTTCCTGATCCTGGTCTTCTTGCTGCGCCATTTTCTCTACGGGCCGGTCATTGCGGCCATGAATGAACGGGAGCAGAAGATCGTGGGGCGCGAGCAGGAAGCCGCGGCCAGCAA
>PWGY01000125.1 GCA_003554665.1 Bacteroidales bacterium
AACCGCCTGGAAGAACTCCTGCCCCACAGGTGGAAACAGAACAAGACCACGGCTGACACAAAATAACAAGGCAATAGCAAACCCTTTCAAAAAATCAAGGTGTAGTAGGCCGAAGGCTTACGTATTGATTACAGGCCATGGGATTTCCTCTCGTTATTTGTGTCTCCGGCTGCCGGAAAATTTATTTTTGTACTCGACCAGAAACTGGCTGATCGGGGGGCCTTTGGAGTTGACCCTGCAGAATACGATGACCAGGACAACCTGATCCGTCACGGAAGTAACAGTCATGCTGAGTTCGGAGCTTCTGTTGATATCCGCTTTGAAAAAGAGGTCATTGAAAATATTTTTGTGGAATCGAGGCTGAGTCTGTTCAATGACCTGACCGAAGAGAACCCGAGCAATAGGAAAAATACTGATGTGGACTGGGAAACAATGGTAAACCTTCAGGTAAACAAATATATTTCAGCCAGCATACTACTTCATATGATTTATGAGCATGATTCACTTTTCCCAGTGTTTGATGACAGTGGAGAACAGGTCGGAGAAACAAGGAAAATGCAGGTCAAGCAGCTGCTGGGACTTGGGCTGACATATAGTTTTTAAATACCCGTGCAAACCACAGGGTTTCTGCCTATTTCACAAAAAGCATTTCCCTGTATTTTGGCAACGGCCACAGCCTGTCATCCACCAGGATTTCAAGCTTGTCAATGTGGTAACGGATGGCCTCCAGCATTGGTTTTACCTGCTTTGCATAAGCTTCGGCTTTCTCTGCCGGCGATTCAATCCCATTTGCAACTTTTCGTGCGGAAATCATATCGGCAACACCAGTTTTGATTTCCGAGATATGCTCGGAAATTTTTGTGATGGTATGAATCTGTTTGCCGGCGTGCTCATTATACAAAGACTCTGGCAGTACCTCCCTGAGTCCCCTTACATTCTCAATCAACCTGTTTTGGTATTCCACAGCCACAGGGATGATATGGTTGCCGGCCAGATCACCCAGCACCCTGGACTCAATTTGCAAAGCCTTGGTGTATGTTTCCAGGCGAATTTCGTACCTGGCAACCATTTCCTTTTCAGAAAAAATTTCATTCTGCCTGAAAAGATCAACGGTTTTACCGGACAGGTAATTTTTTAATGCATCGGGTGTATTGCCGGTATTTTCCAGTCCCCTTTCAGCAGCTTCCCTGGCCCATTCTTTACTGTAGTTATTTCCCTCAAAGAGGATGAATTTTGACTCGCTGATATATGTCCTCAGGGTGCGGAATATGGCCTCGTCTTTTTCCACATTCTTCTCCATCAACTGATCTACCTTTTGTTTGAACTTCCTGAGCTGATCGGCCATAATGGTATTCAAAACAATTATGGCCGGGCCGCAATTGGATGAAGCACCCACGGCACGGAATTCAAATTTGTTACCTGTAAAGGCAAGGGGGGATGTTCTGTTCCGGTCGGTATTGTCCAGGATGATCTGCGGAATTTTGCCGATATTCAGTTTAAGCTCGGTTTTTTCATCCGGGGTCATTTTTCGTTCCGAAACTTTGGATTCAATTTCATTGAGTACACCGGTTAACTGCTTTCCGATGAAAACGGACATTATGGCCGGAGGTGCTTCCGCCGCCCCAAGTCGGTGGTCATTGCCTGCAGAGGCAATTGCAGCCCGGAGCAGGGAAGGATGTTCACTGACAGCTTTAATGAAGTTGATAAAAAAGGACAGAAACAACAGGTTGGTCTTGGGTGTATGTCCGGGGCTCATAAGGTTTTTTCCGGTATTGGTTGCCAGCGACCAGTTATTATGTTTTCCAGAACCATTGATCCCCGCAAAGGGTTTTTCATGGTACAATACCCTGAAATGGTGTTTTCTTGCAATTTTATCCATTACCACCATTACCAGTTGATTGTGATCCACTGCAATATTCGCCTCCTCATACACCGGAGCCAGTTCAAACTGGTTTGGCGCTACTTCGTTGTGCCTGGTTTTGACAGGAATGCCAAGTCTCCAGGAGGCAGCCTCAAATTCCTTCATGAAAGCTGAAACCCGCCCGGGAATTGAACCAAAATAATGGTCTTCCATCTGTTGCCCCCTTGCAGGGGTATGTCCGCATAAGGTCCGGCCGCAGAGGGTCAGATCATGGCGGGCAAAATAAAAACTCTCGTCAATCAAAAAATATTCCTGCTCCCATCCCAGGGTGGGATAAACCCTCGTGATGCCCCGGTCAAATAATTGGGCCACTTCTACGGATATTTCATTAATCAGCTGATTGGTTTTCAGTAAGGGTGTCTTATAATCCAGCGCTTCACCGGTATATGCAATGAAAATGGTTGGGATGCAAAGGGTTCCTTCAAGGATAAACGCGGGGGAGGAGGGATCCCAGGCAGAATATCCGCGTGCTTCAAAGGTGTTGCGGATTCCTCCGCTGGGAAGGCTGCTTGCATCAGGTTCCTGCTGAACAAGCTGGGATCCGTTGAATTGTTCCATGGAGGAGCCTTTATCCGCCGGGGTAAAAAACGCATCGTGCTTTTCCGCAGTAGCCCCATTCAATGGCTGGAACCAGTGAGAGTAATGGGTGGCTCCGCGTGATACTGCCCAGGCTTTCATACCGGCAGCAACCTGATCGGCGAGTTTCCGGTCAATTTGCAGGGAAGCGTTCTTATTGTCGGTTAGTTCACTGAAAACATCAATTGACAGATAATCGCGCATCACCTGTTCGGAAAACACGTCAACTCCAAAATACTCAGAAACTTTGGCCGGCGTTCCGGGAAAAAGTAATTCTTTACGACTCCGGGCTGATTGCAAAGCGTTTGTCCTTTGGTTCATGGTGTTTGGGTTTTGGGATTAAGCAAAAAAATGTTTTTTATTTGCAAAGATATAAAAAAACAGGGGGGATAAGCTTTAAAAATACATTTTTTTGCTTACCCCCCCCTTTTTTTATAAATGTTTGCAAATAAAATCACACTTTCTTTTGAGGTCACCGGTTTGATTCTACCCGGTAAACCGGGTATTGTCCGGCACCGTCCAGCAAATACGAAAAGTCCTGAAGACGTCCCAAAGCGATGTCTGAATGCGGTTCAAGGGTTAACGACAGAAAATTTCCGTGCAACTGGGAGGTGGGGACATAAACATAATTATTTATGTCCGGTTCCAGCCGGGTTTTAGATGGGGCCTCACCTTGAGGAGCTTCGGTCTCAGGCAGCCGATACGCAAAAATATTAACCTCTTCGGGCACCTGCTCATTTGTTCGGATATCATGAAGTGAAAGCCACTGTAACAGTTGCTGATCATCCGCGGGAATCAGGTAACCCAATGGTCGCTCTACAACACTTACCGGCTCCACCAAAGGGTGGTAATTATCCCCCCGGACAATGGTATCGGCGCCGGTTGCCGATGATTTCAACGGCATATACAATGGTTCCCCGCTCCTTACATAATCGGTTTGAACAGCCACGGTGTTTCCA
>PWGY01000051.1 GCA_003554665.1 Bacteroidales bacterium
CCAGGGGGCTTTTCCCTTTCATCCTCCTTCCGCTTGCCGCCGGCCTTGTGGTACTGTCGGTGGGCACACACCCGGCTACCACCCCGGTTTACTGGCTGCTGGTGGGTTTTACCGGCGGCATGAATTCACCGGTCACCTCTTCCCTCTATGCAGAAACCTTCGGCACCCGAAGCCTGGGCACCGTCCGCAGCCTTTTTACATTTGTGATGGTGGTCAGCACAGCCCTGGGGCCGGTGGTTTACAGTTTCTTCCTCGACAGGGGAGCAAGCTTCAACCAGATCCACTACGTGGTGATGGGGGTAATCATTGTCAACATGCTGTTTATCCTTTCCAGGATGCGCAATCTCTCCCGCAGCTAATTCTTCACTGACCCTGCAGCTTGCCCCGCTCCCAATGCAAAATTGCCCAGTTAATTTATTGAATACAAAGTTGTTGCAAAATTTTAACCGGAATGAATTTGCACAAAATGTGGAATAAATTCTCATTCCAGGCAAGCATCTCTAAGCATCAGATTCAACACAAAAAATAACCGGACATTGCCTGTTTCGGCACTCATGGGGTCTGCCGCAGCAACAGAGCCTTACCTGCCAGGATAATGGCATGGTTATTTTACCATAAAAGGAGAAATTGTCTCACAAAAAAAAGGAGGATTCATCATGCTAGTCAAAGTTGTTGAAGTAATTGGTGTATCAGACAAAGGATTTACCGAAGCCACACAAAATGCAGTGGCCGAAGCTTCCAAAACCCTGAAAAACATCAAATCCATCTACGTCAAGCACATGAATGCAAACGTGGAGAACAATGAAATCGTCTCCTATGCGGTAAACGCCAAAATTTCCTTTGAAATTGAAAGATAGGTTTTCCGCAGCACTGCAGACACAATGAAACTGCCATTTGCAATTTTGCAGATGGCAGTTTTTATTCTCCGGGAGGTGGCGCTGGTTTGGGCCTGCGGCCATACAGCAGGTCGTCCCCGACCAGGGCCAGCTTCCCCATCAAATATGAACGGCGGATGAAACGCCTGATCAAATTGTGCATTGCATTATCCGGATGACTGAAAGGACAAACCGCCATACAGCGGCCGCAATCAGTCCCCGCGATACACCAATACCTGTAGCACGACTCCGCATTGATCTTCCATCGCCTTGCCCCGCCCGTTTCCTGCATGTCGCCCCCGGGAATAGAATTCCCCGGGCAGCAAACCGCACATTTTTTACAGATGCGACAAAACTCGATCATGGTCGGATAAGGTTTGTACACGTCTGTCAGCAGGGGAGCATCAGTGGTTACCACCGCGATCCTTACACGGGGTCCGAGCCGGGGAGTCATCAATACCCCCATCCGGCCGATCTCCCCCAGCCCGGCATCCCTGGCTACCAGGGGGCATATGAGTTCATAATCACCGTCAATATGGGCCCTGGCAGCATAGCCCAAACCTTTCAGCAATCCTGCCAGCTCAAGGGCCAGGGTAGCTGAGTTCAGGTATTGGCGCGAAGACTCCAGGGTAACCGGAGCAGCCGGGGCGGTCCTTACGCTGTCAAAATCCATCTCAACGGTAAAGGCAATGGCATGGTTATGGAGCATCTGCACAGGCTCTCCCCTTACTGAACCCCTTCCCCTTCGGGTATACAGGTGATGGTCATGAATCCGGGTAATCCCGGCACTATGGGCGCCAAGCAGCACAGCCCGCTTCTTCAGATAGCGGCTAAGCCTTGCCGGGTCGGGATCACGGATGCCCTTCCCATCCCGGGAACCAGGATCACAATCGGGTTCAGACAACTTATTGTTGGCCTGCCGCAGATATTTGATCAGGCCAAAATTTACATCTGTCTCTTTAAACAAAACCGGGTTATAATAGAGGCTGCCGGCCGACAACAGACCGGGCAAACTGCGGGTCCTGTCGTCATCCAGGGCTTTATCGGGATTCTCAGCATAGTAGGATTCAAAATCAGGTGAGCCGGGATGCAGCTCCATCCGGGCAAAAATGGTATCGGCCTCATCCACTTCGCGGCGGGGAGTGCCCTGCCCGGTGGATCCGCCCAAAGGCTTTCTGAAAAACAGGTAAAGGCCGGCCATCATCACCAGAACAAACGCACCGGCAAGCAGCACTTTGCCCGGGAAATAAAAAATCCCCATTGCCAGGGCTGCAATCAGTGCCGCAACCGACGCAGCCAGGAGTTTGCGTCCGGGCATGGTCTCCCCCTCACGAAACGATGTTACCGCACCAAAAAACAAGGCTGCAGCAACCAGACCCCAAAAGAAAAAAATGATCACACTGCTGATCCCGGATATTTCCATACTCCAAATATATTGCAATTGTTTTGTTATTTTTGATAAAAGCACCCAATCCCTGAGGCATGAACCACAAAATCATCATCACAACCCTGCACGCCATCCTGCTGGCACTGATCGTCTCCTGCGGCCAGGCAAGGCAAGACGGTGACCCCATGAAACTGGTATTCAACACCAGTTACGGGGAGGGTTCCACCGTCACCCTTCCCCTTACGGGTGAGACAGATGTTACCATTGACTGGGGAGACGGGCATGTGGAGCATGTCACCGAATCGGGGCTGATACACCACACCTACGAATCGGGTGGCCGTTTCACCGTACGCATCAGCGGCTCACTCAGCCATTTCGGAACAGGGGAAACCCCTTACCCGAACGTGGAAAAACTCAGAAGACTCGAAAGCTTTGGCAATCTGGAACTGGAAAGCCTTTCCGGAGCGTTTAACCAGGCTTCCCTGCTTGTGAGCCTTCCCGACTCACTGCCTGCCTCAGTCACCGACCTGTCGTGGCTGTTTGCCGGTGCTGAGCAATTCAACCTGAACATTGAAAACTGGAATACCGGAAATGTGACCGACATGAGCGGAATGTTCAGCGGGGCAAAATCTTTCAACCAGCCCCTGGGCAATTGGGATGTCAGTAATGTAAACAGCATGACGGCCATGTTCCGGAACGCTGAGCAGTTTAACCAATACATCGGCTTTTGGGAAACAGGCCAGGTCACCGACATGCAGGAGATGTTTGACGGGGCCGGATCTTTTGATCAACCACTGGGCAACTGGGACGTCAGCAATGTAACCAGCATGGCCGCAATGTTCCGCAACGCCGGATCTTTTGATCAGCCGCTGGGCCAGTGGGATATCAGCCAGGTCAGCAACATGGAAGACATGTTCAGGGGTGGCGGTCTCTCCGAAGAAAACTACGACAACCTGCTTACCGGCTGGACCACCCTGCCAGTGAGGATCAATGTAAACTTCCACGCCGGGGAGAGCATGTATGCTTCTGAAGCAGCTTTTTCGGCAAGGAGAAACCTTAAAGAGCGCAACCGCTGGACCATCTTCGATGGCCACGGTCACCACATTATGGCCCTTGCCCAAAACGGCCGGGTAAATGGACAAGGCTCCTACCCCGCCGGAGACACCA
>PWGY01000300.1 GCA_003554665.1 Bacteroidales bacterium
AGGGTAAGCCCTGGCATCGCACCGCTACGACCGCCTACCCTTGCTACCTTCCGGTCCTGGGGGAATTCAGCGGGAGCTGGTCGTACCCTGACTTACCCGGTGCAAAAGTATAAAAATCCGGAGAAATCCTGTAACTATTTTGCTATTTTTGTGAATCACCCTCAACCTTTTTGTTATACCAATTCACAAGACCATGGAAAACAACGAACAACACCAACCAGCAACGGAGTCTAAAAAAAGTGGATTGACCAGTCCGGCCTTTCAATACGGTTTGCTTATTGCTGCAGGGCTGATTATCCTCTCCCTGATTATGTACGTTGCGGGAATGATCGCAGTTAACTGGGTTTCCTACGTGGGCTATGCCATATTACTGGGAGGCCTTATTTTCGGCACCATCAAATTCCGCGATGAATACTCCGGCGGATTCATATCCTACGGCCGGGCACTGGGCTTCGGTACACTTACCTCTTTTTTTGCCGCACTTATTTCCGGCATTTTCGCCTACGTTTTTTATGCCCTGCTTGCGCCGGATGCTTTAAATGAACTGAGAGTGGCAGCGGAGATCAATATTCTGGAAAGCAATCCAAATGTAACTGATCAGCAACTCGATCTGGCTGTCAGAATGATCAATCCTTTAATGATGGCCCTCACCTATTTATTTTCCTATACCTTCATTGGATTTATTTTCTCACTGGTCACTTCCGCTTTCCTGAAGCGCAAAGACCCGATGGATTATTAACTTTGGGCCAGGAAGGACCGGAAACATAATTTTGAAAAGTTTTAATGTATGAGCAGGGAAAGAATGATTCATGTGGCAATTCCCGCCATGAACGAAGCAGACTTCCTTCCCACCACCATTGACTGTCTTGCAAAGCAAACTTTTAATAGCTTCAGGGTCTGGGTTTGTGTCAACCAGCCTGACCACTGGTGGGATTATGCAGAAAGGCTACCAGTTTGTGAAAACAATCAGCACACATTAAAATACCTCTATAATCAGGATCCGGCCAGGTTCCGGATTCTGGACCATAGCTCAAAGAATAAAGGTTGGCAGGGGAAAGCCCATGGGGTTGGTCAGGCAAGGAAGGTTTTAATGGACAGTATCAACCAACATGCCGGGCCAGAAGATATTATACTGAGTCTTGATGCAGACACCCTGTTCGGTCCTGATTACCTACATTCCGTAAATGGTATTTTCAGCAGGCACCCTGCGGCAGTTGCCTTATCCAACCCTTATTACCATCCCCTAACCCGTGATGATAGACTTGACCGGGCCATGCTGCGCTATGAAATATATATGCGTTATTACGCCATCAATATGTGGCGCATTTGCTCTCCCTACAGTTTTACCGCACTCGGATCTGCCATTGCCATACCGGTTCATGCCTACAGGAAAATTGGCGGAATGACCGCCAAAAAAAGTGGTGAAGATTTTTATCTGCTTCAGAAGCTTCGTAAAACAGGCTGGATATGCAACCACAACAATCAGCCGGTGTATCCGGGAACACGTTATTCGGACCGGGTGTATTTCGGAACAGGACCCGCACTGATTAAAGGCAGCAAAGGTGACTGGGACAGTTACCCCGTATACGACCACCGTTTGTTTGACAAGGTCGGAAAGACCTGTGATTATTTCCCGGATTTGTACACAAAGCCAGTCGAAACACCCATGTCAGATTTCATTCGTAAAAAATTCCGGGAATCTGATCCTTTCCACACGATCAGACAAAACGCATCTACAAAAGAAGGGTTTGTCAAAGCCTGTTATCAAAAAATCGACGGATTGCGGATTTTGCAGTTTCTGAAGGAATCTGCCGCTAAAAATATGGTCAGTGACGAATCCGCCCTGATCAGCTATTTGCAGCGATTCCATCCGCAATATTTACTGCCCGGGCAAAAGCGCGGCACGGGCTATTTTACTGACAGTGAGATTCAGGATCTGCATGCACTTGATTTTAAAACCACCGGAATCACCCTCTTGAATAAAATCCGTAATTTGCTGCGAATGATTGAAATCATCCATCAGGAAACCGACCGACCATGAAATCAACAGCTGCATGTCCCCTCATAGTGATAACCGGCCCCACCGCTACCGGCAAAACCACCCTTTCTGCCTGGGTCGCCAGAAAATCTGGAGGAGAGGTGATCAGTGCTGATTCCAGGCAGGTTTACCGTGGAATGGATCTGGGGTCGGGAAAAGATCTCAGTGACTTCATGATAGAGGGAGAAGTGATTCCTTACCATCTGATTGACATAGCCAGTCCCGGGGAAGAATACAACGTTTTTGCCTTTCAGCGGGACTTTCTGGAAGCCTACAGGGATATTGTTTCCCGTAAACGACAACCAGTATTGTGCGGTGGTACGGGTTTATACATTGATGCAGCCATCAGGGGATACCGATTGCTGAAAGTCCCTGAGAATAAAGTATTGCGCAACGAGCTGTCAGAAAAATCAATGGAGGAGCTGACGGCAGTACTCAGAGATATGAAACCCCTTCATAATACCACCGACACCACTGACAAAGATCGCCTGATTCGCGCCATTGAAATAGAAACTTATCAGCTTGCACATCAGGATCTGGTTCTTGATTATCCGAAACTGAATCCGGTTATTTTCGCCATCTGGTTCGACCGGAAGGTGCTTCGCCAGCGTATCACCGAAAGGCTTTCACGTCGATTGGATCAGGGCATGACAGATGAGGTCCGTGGCTTGCTGGATCAGGGTCTGAGTCCGGAGCAACTGATGTTTTACGGTTTGGAATATCGTTACCTGACCTGTTATGTAACCGGCGAGATTGGTTATGAAAAGATGTTCAACGATCTGAATACCGCCATCCATCAATTTGCCAAAAGACAGATGACCTGGTTCAGACGAATGGAGAGATCCGGTCACAGCATCCATTGGATTGACGGTGATCTTCCGCTATCAGAAAAAGTTAGTTATGTGCTGGATCAAACAGGGAAATTCCGGTAATACCGTTTAACGGTCATTCAACCCATCTTTTTTAGCCAGGGTTTTGCAAATCATCAATTTATTCATCTATAATTTATGTTTTCAATGCGTTACTCAACTTTTCTTTTTGTTACAGTTATCACAGCCGGAATCATTTTGCTTCAGGGATGTGAGACACCATTGCAAACGCCTGCAGAATCTGCCGGCTTTGATGATATCACACACTATGACGAAGTGATTTCCTTTTGCAGCGAGGCAGCCGGCAAAAGCGACCTCCTCGAAATGGAGGTGTTCGGACAGTCAGCAGAAGGGCGTGATCTGGTAGTTATGAAAGCAAACAATGACCATGCCGGTGACCCGGAAGAGGAAAAAGTTCGTATTCTTATGTTTGCACAGCAGCACGGCAACGAACAATCCAGTAAGGAAGGGAGTTTACTCCTGATCAGAGACATTGCCAACGGAAAATATGATC
>PWGY01000224.1 GCA_003554665.1 Bacteroidales bacterium
CAGCACGCTTGTCTGCCATGATCTCCAGAGAATTTGCCTTGCTCATTTTCCTGGCCAATGTTATTGCCTGGCCTTTGACATTCTACCTGATGAGCAGGTGGCTGGATCAGTTTGCTTACCGTACTGAAGTGACGATTTGGGTGTTTCTCCTGGCCGGCCTGACCGGCTTGCTGCTGGCCCTTGGCATTGTAAACGGGCTGATGTTGAAGCAGGCCGGGCAGAATCCTGTGGAATCGTTAAAGTATGAATAGTATTTAACTGCTGACATTTTATAAGAAGAGCACGGAAAGTGCAGAGAGTCGCCTGAATCCTCTGTACTTTCCGTGCCCTTTGCTGCATCAACCCAACCATGCCCCTGGTCTGGTGATTAATGATTCAGGCCTTTTCTGTGCTTATGGAGCAGCCACCGCTCCATATCCTCCATGAGGGAAATCAGTGTGATGGGTATCCAGAACTGCAGCGCAATTTCGAAAGACTGTTGCCAGCTTTTGTAGTCCTGCCATAATCTCATTGCAGCAATGAAACCAGAATGTCGCTGAATGAATGATCATTCGCGCTGTAATTGTCCGTACTTATAGATCAGCCAGCTTTCCACATCTTGCATAATAACAAGAGTAATATATGGTGCCCACATATGCAGGGCAACTTCAAAGGACTTTTGCCAGGTGTTGTGGTCCTGAATCAAATACAACAACAGACCTAGCACAGGAAGCAAAAGCAGTTGCCTGAAAATTCCTCCTTTCAGGGGGTAAAAGGTCAGAAAACTGCGAAAATCTGCACCCCTGGCAATGAGTTTTTTAATTCTCTCTTTAAGATTTATGGTAAACAGCACATATATGACTGTAAGAAACAGTGAAAATTTGAGCCAAATATAGTTTGTCCCATAAATCAGACTGGCATAGGTTGCCCATATCAGGAACACTACGGGTAATTTAATCAGTGAGCGCATCAAACGGTTGTATGAAAAATAAATTTTAATCAGTTTCATGGTAATTTTAGTTTAATTTTTTGGATCATCCGGATCTTCTCTTAGAACCGTATAGTAATAGCCTGTGGAGCCCACAAGCGAAGCTGAACCGAATATGGTTCCGGCAGAAGCCAGAAAGCCCGCCCAACCACCGAAAATACTTGCAGCTGTAATTTTTTTGTAGTTGGCCATACAGCCAAGGGCTCCAAATTTTAAATCTGCTTCTGCTATTTCTCCCACCTGTCTCCAGTTGATGCTTGCATCCCCATCTTTGGTACATTGGGAAGTGATCTCAACCCATGAGCCAAGCGAGCTTACCCCTACCGAGATCATGTTGTTAACAATGAATACTTCGTAATCGTTGAGCTGAGCCATGGCATTCAAAATTAATTCATCCAGTTTTTCCTGAATGTATTCAAGATGCTCATCTGAACATTTTTCCTGGGGATCCGTGGTTATTATTTCTCCGATTTTTTGAGAAAACATCTCAATCTTATCATAATCAACCAGGTCGTTTTCGTATTCGTCGTTAGATTTTAACTGTTTTTTCAGAATACCAAACCAGTTCTTTGTGTCCTGCCCCGATACCATAGTGAATAGATCGATCGCATCCCGGGTTGTTTGTAAACCATCCGGGTCCGGGTCAAAACCCCAATCATAAGTTTCTCCAAAATCGCTGATGTATTCTCCCATTACGCCCATGACGTGTTCGAATTCCATGTCAAACAAATCCGATCCCGGGTACAGTTCCATTTCTTCCACCATGAAGTCAATCCCCAGCCTGTGAAACCTTTCCACGTCTGCGGTAACCAACTCCGCCAATGCTTCAGGGCATTCTTCCTCCGGTTGCCGTGTGTCGATTTCTTCTTCTGAACAGGCTGTGAACAGCCCTGACATGATCAGCAAGACCGCTGATAATAGTACAATTCTTTGTTTCATTTTTCTTAAATTTACCGTGTTAAACATCATTGTTTAATAACCTCATCCCAAAGAAGATTTTCCGGTCTCAGCGGGATGGGGTTTTTTTCAGCATTTTGCTTCTGGAAAGTTGCCGAATCTCCTGCCCGGAATAGACATAACCCCCTACATGAGAACTCCCCTACAGGCAGATCGCCCGGCAACCCGCCCATATACGATTGATCAAAAATCGGTAAAAAATTTAAAAACTCAGACAAAAACATATCCAAAAAAGATAAGCGATCTTATTTGTTGGCCAAAAGGTCAATGATTCCTCCGGGGCAATAATTGGGTTAGACTTATGCCTGGACTCCGAAGATCTGTTGGTCCCTTTTTTGAAAATCCCTCCGGTATTTGAACTGCCTCCGTTTCGGATGCCTGTCCGTATATGAACATTATTTGTCCAGCATTGAACAAGTCTGATGAGTGAGGTAAGGGTCTAAAAAACTGATATGCAGCAATAAAAGGCATTTGGTTTGCCTTTTGATAATAAGTGACTATTGAGACACTTAATCATCAGAAACAAATGGTAAAACATATTATCAAATACAGTCTGCGTACTCTCAAACGTCAGGGAGGGTATGTGTTGATCAATGTGCTGGGTCTTGCTGTCGGGCTGGCCTGTGCTCTGGTTATTGCTTTGTTTATTGTTCATGAACTCAGTTACGACAATTACCATGAACACCGTGACCAGATCTATCGCCTGGGGCTACATGGAAGGTTCTCCGGTCAGGAATCCCGGATGGCCTCCACAGCGCCACCCATCGGACCTGCCATGGCCGAAGAGTTTCCGGAGGTGGAGAATTTTCTCCGGATGCATATCTGGGATGAGACCGTGATCCAGATCGAAGACCGGTACTATACCGAGGATCATCTGGCGATGGTGGACTCCACTTTTTTTGATTTTTTCTCCATCCCCCTGCTTCGGGGGAATAAGGAAACAGCGCTGACCGAACCATTTTCTGTTATTTTAACCGAAACCACTGCCCGGCGCTTGTTCGGGGATGAGGACCCCATGGACAAGCTGCTGAGGGCCGGGAATATGGACGAGCATTTCCGTGTCACGGGCGTCATGGAAGACATCCCCGAAAACACCCATTTCCGGGCTGGAATGCTGGCGTCTTTGACTTCCCATGATCTGGCTACTGATGACAACTGGCTTTCCAACAACCTGTTCAGCTATGTGAAACTCCGGCCGGGCGCGGATCCTGATATGGTCAGGGCTCGTTTTGAAGGACTGATCGTGAAGTATATCGGGCCAATGATCCGGGAATTCATGGGGATCACCATCGAAGAATTTCTGAATGCGGGAAATTCCTACAATTTTATCCTCCAGCCTTTGACCAGTATTCATCTGGATCCTTCGGTGGAGGCAAGCCATCATCCTCCCAATGATCCCAAATATCTCTGGATATTCGGTAGCGTAGGCATCCTGATCATTGCGATCGCATCCATTAACTTTATGAACCTGTCAACC
>PWGY01000197.1 GCA_003554665.1 Bacteroidales bacterium
AGGTAACCGATCGCTGAAATCACCCCCGCCAGAAAGGCCACCTGGGGGTTGTAAAAACTGCCAAGAAACTGGGGGAAGGTGTAGAAGGTTTTGGTGGCTTCAAGCTGCTTGACCCTTGGAATCAGCAATACAGCACTCAGCCATGCCCCCAGAAGCCCTGTAAACAGCATCCAGGATCCTGCCAGCCCCATGACAAAGCCCAGTCCGCCCAGGCCAATGGAGAATCCACCCCCGACATCGGTTGCCACAACTGACAGACCAATATGTACACTGCCTATTTTTCTTCCTCCTACGTAATAATCGTCGACCCCTTTGTTCCGGATGAGAAAGTAAATCCCGATTCCGATTACTCCCATCATGTAAAGGGTGAAGACAAGAATGTCGAGAAAATGCATTTGAAATTAGCGGTGGATTATTATGCGGCAAAGTTAGGAATTATTTCTTCAAGCACAAAATGGGCGGTTAAGCTGTTGTATGCAAGGGGTTTAGCCTGAGCAAAAAATATTACTTTTGCAGGATGATTTATCCCTGGGGAAGCAACCGCCGGTACAATGCCTGGTCTGAACAAAGTCGCCGGCTTTACGGTACACGTATACAGAAACTTGCCGTGAATGCAGGGTTCAGTTGCCCGAACCGTGATGGTACGCTTGGCACGGAAGGCTGCACCTTTTGCAATAATGAAGGATTCATCCCCTCTTACTGCAGGCCGTCAGCCTCTGTACAGGAACAATTGGATACAGGTCTGGCGTTTGTGAAAAAGCGTTACCCCAGGGCCGGACGGTTTGTGGCTTACTTTCAGGCATATTCAAATACCCATGCTACGCTGGATCGCATGCGTGCGATATATGAAGAGGCGCTGAGTCATCCGGCCATATCAGGGTTGGTGATCGGTACAAGGCCTGATTGTGTGGACGTGGACAAACTGGACTATCTTGCCGGGTTGTCGAAGCAGTATTTTATTAAAATTGAATACGGGGTAGAGTCCTGCCATGATGAAACCCTTCGCCGTGTTCGCAGGGGGCACTTGTTTGCCCAGTCACAAAAAGCCATCCGGATGAGTGCCGAAAGGGGATTGATGACAGGTATTCATCTGATATTTGGCCTTCCGGGGGAGTCGAGGCAGCAGATGCTGGAACAGGTAACGGCAATCAATGAACTGCCGGTTCATACCGCAAAATTCCACCAGCTGCAAATTGTGAAAGGTACTGAAATGGCCAGGGAGTATGCAGAACATCCGGAGCGTTTTGAGCTTTTCAGCCTGGAGGACTATGTGGAATTTGTATCGGACTTCCTTAAGAGGCTCCGGCCGGATATCGCCATAGAAAGGCTGTCGGGCGAAGTCCCTCCCCGGTTGATCGCAGGAAAACCATGGGGCAGGGTCAGGGCGGATGTAATCATCACAATGATAGAGGATAAACTGAGAGAAAAAGATGGATTTCAGGGCCGGTTGTATGGGTGATTTTATGTAATTTTGGCCAGTTTTTAAGAATACTTTTCACCCTTAATATTTCATTTTATGGAGGAGAGATCTGAGAGAACCATGGTTGACAGGATGTTGGGCACAATTGAGCGCGTCGGAAACAAGCTGCCGCACCCGGCCACCTTATTTGCCATGTTTGCATTCGCCATTATTATTCTGAGCGGTATTGCCTCATTGTTCAATGTAACGGCTGTTCACCCCGGAACGGGTGAGGAAGTTGAGGCATTTAACCTGCTCAGCCGTGAGGGTTTGCACATGATTATGGTCAACCTTGTCGTGAATTTTACTTCTTTTGCCCCGCTGGGTACAGTGCTGGTTGCCCTGCTTGGTATCGGGGTTGCTGAATCAAGCGGGCTGATGTCAACCAGCCTCCGGCTGCTGGTTTTGTCTGCACCCAAAAAACTGCTGACTTTTGCCATCGTATTTGCCGGTATCCTTTCCAATACAGCCAGTGAGGTCGGGTATGTGGTGCTTGTTCCCCTGGGCGGGATGATTTTCCTGGCCGTTGGCCGCAATCCCATTGCGGGTATCGCCGCAGCCTTTGCCGGTGTGTCGGGTGGTTATTCAGCCAACCTGCTTCTTGGAACCATTGACCCGCTGCTTGCCGGATTATCAGAGGAGGCCGCCCGGATCATTGACCCTACCTATAACGTGAATCCCACGGCTAACTATTACTTTATGTTTGTATCCACCTTTTTCATTGCCTACATTGGTACATGGGTCACAGAAAAGGTGGTGGTTCCGCGTCTTGGTGAGTATAAAGGCGATGCGCAGCCTGAAGAGATCAAACAACTCAGCAGTGACGAGCGAAGGGGGCTGCGGGCGACTTTCTGGGCCCTTGTAGGTATTGCCTTGCTGTTGTTGTGGAGTGCCGTACCCATTGAGGGCGGGATCTGGTCATCCATACCCGGTTCCGGATTTATGCGGGACCCTGAAACCGGCGACCTGCTTCGCTCGCCATTTATGAGCGGTATTGTGGCCATTATTTTTATGGTGGCTGCCATTCTGGGTATTGTTTACGGGATTGCTGCCAAAACACTCGAGAGCAATAAAGATGTGATCAACGGGATGGGTAAGTCCATGTCTACCCTGGGTACTTATATTGTACTTGTGTTCTTTGCCGCCCAGTTTGTGGCCTATTTCAACTGGACCAACCTGGGGCTGATCTTCGCCATTGAGGGAGCCAACTTCATCGGTTCACTCGGCCTGGGCCGGATTCCGCTGATGATCGCACTGGTACTTGTGGCTGCATTTATCAACCTGGTAGTGGGAAGTGCCTCTGCCAAGTGGGCAATCATGGCCCCGGTATTTATTCCCATGTTCATGTTGCTGGGATACTCCCCGGAGTTCACCCAGCTGGCTTACCGTGTGGGCGACAGTGTCACCAATGTGATTGCCCCGATGATGTCGTATTTTGCCATGATCGTGGCATTTATGGAGCGTTACGATAAAAGGGCGGGTATCGGAACCATTATTGCCACCATGTTGCCCTACACGTTTATTTTCCTTGGAACATGGCTGGTCATGCTCATAATATGGATTTTGCTGGGTATCCCGATCGGCCCCGGATCACCGCTGTTCTACGAACTCTAAAAAGCCTGGCCGGTCAGCGGAGAAAGCATATCCCAGGTTGCACAGGGGTTGGCCCGCTGCAGTGCTGAGCAGATTGCCGCATTGATTCTGAAATATAGACCGCATCCCATCCGGGGTGCGGTTTTTTCATTAGAAACTTTTGTATCTTTATTCGCCCGATAAAGATTCGCCCGGAAAGGGTAAATATGCCAGGATGAAAAGCAGTGATACCATACTTGTGCCGGTTGACTTCTCAGATGTGGCCGGCTACGCCATGGATCATGCTTCTGCCATTGCCCGGATGTTCAATTACCGGATTGTGCTGCTGCA
>PWGY01000285.1 GCA_003554665.1 Bacteroidales bacterium
GATGTGTTTGAAAAAGTATATGCACTCATGCATGAATACAACCCGGCGGCTTATCCGAAGATATTTTAATAATTTTCTGCCAGTTCCTCAAACCAGGCCTGGGGATGGCGGCAGGCAGGGCAGGCTTTCAGGGCCTTCTCCCCTTCATGCACATAACCGCACTTGATGCAGAACCACTGTGTTTTCTGCGGACGCTGGAAAACCGTTCCTTCAGTTACCCGCTGACGCAACTTCAGGTAGCGCTCCTCGTGATGCTTTTCCACCTGGGCCACAAGCTTAAAAGTAGTGGCAATACGCTTAAAGCCTTCTTCTTCGGCCACCCTTGCAAACTCCGGATACAACTCCGACCATTCTTCTTTTTCACCAGCAGCAGCAGATAGAAGGTTCTCGGCTGTGGTGCCAACCTTCCCGGCAGGATAGGCAGCAGTGATCTCTACTTTGCCTCCTTCCAGATACTCATAAAAGGTTTTGGCATGAATTTTCTCATGATCCGCTGTTTGCCTGAAGATATGGGCAATCTGTTCGTAGCCCTCTTCACTTGCAACTTTCGAATACATTTCATACCTGCGTGCAGCCTGTGACTCACCGGCAAATGCCTTGAGCAGGTTTTGTTCGGTTTTGGTTCCTTTTACAGTTTTGTCTGTCATGTGATGAAATATTTTAGTGATTGAAACGCTGTCAGGGTATCTTCATTTACGGTGGCGCCCCGAACCCGGCCTGACCCGAACAGGATGCCAAGGCTCCATGCACTTCAAAACGCACCTGGCACCTGGTACCCGGTACCCGGCCTGACCCTGATGCAGGTTAAAGGTCATGATTGCATCATGCACTCCGGGGAACGACCCGGCCACTGCTTCAAAACAGCACCGCAGTAATTGAGCAAATGTAGGATATTTTAACCCATTGACCGAACAACCAATTCTATTTATACACAGATTAAATTAGGCCGGAAGGCTGTCCGGATCGGCCGGGTCAAATGCAGACCGGCGGTTCGGATTGATCTGCCCGGATTTCTTTAAAATCAACACATCCTGAAAGTCAACACAACTTTCCCTTGCCTGACCTGCCCACCAACCTTCATGATGGGCCTCCACCTCCAGCCCGGCCTTTGCAACCAGCTGCTGCAAAAAGGGATACCGGAAAGCGATGTTGGCACTTTTCACACGGGGGTTGTGCAAAAAGTAGTCAGCACAGCGATGAGGGAAAAATGGTTCCGGTGATTGATCAAGAAAACTTTCAGAATTTTCGGTGATCAGAAAAAAAGTGGCCAGGCAACAGCCGGTTTGTTTAAGGACACGGGAAATCTCCCCAAGATAGTTCTCCACTTCGTCAGGTTGCATATGCGTAAAAACCGACAACAACACCACCTGGTCAAAAGCATTGTTGTTGAAGGGAAAACGGAAAGAACCTGCACCGGCTTCTGTTTCCAGGTTATACAGATCATTCTGCAGGGGAATATGCAAAAAGGAAAAATTGGGGTATTGCCGGTAATGCTTATTGCACCAGCGGATTCCGTCAGGTACGATGTCAAAGCCGGCATACCGCCCCTTCTCATTCAAAAAGCCCGCCAGCGGTCTGGCCAAACGACCTATACCGCAGCCCACATCAAGCACATGATGATGAGGCTGAAGGTGGCAGTAACGTATCAGTATATCAAGGTAATTGTCGCCCATAGCGGCAAAATCGCCCTGGCCGGTAAAGATCCGCCCTTTTGGGGGAACCAGGTGAGGGCGGCGCTTCAGGAGGCTGTCAATTAAATCGGCAGGATAGAAAAAGACCCGCCTGGCCAACCGTCGCTGGCCCGGCCGAAGCCGGTAATATAGCTTACGGAGAATATTCAAACCGCACAATGATTACTGATTCGGATCATGATGTCGGACACCCTGCCAGCGACCGGAATCTAAAAACAAAACACAGGAAATAAATAACCTGTAGTTTTCCGGCAACCCGCAATCAAGCATTTGTTTACCTGCAGTCGCTTTGGTGGTGGTTACTTCAGCAGCAATCGCTGCAAAAAGCCACTCCCCTGTTTTACCAGGACTTGTTTACGGTCAGGGCCGGTGGAAATCACATCAACCGGTACGCCCACATAATCCTCAATGAAATTTACATAATCAAGCAAAGCCCCGGGAAGATCCTCAAAAGAATCAATTCCTTCCAGAGAAGTTTCCCATCCCTTCATCTCCTGAAAAACCGGCGTAAAATCATTCGAACCGCCCTCAGAAGGGAGCACTTCAGATACCTCGTCACCCGATTTGTACGCCGTACACACCTTTATTCGGGGCATCTTATTCATCACGTCAACCTTGGTCATGATCAGGCGGGTTACCCCGTTGATCATCACGGCATATTTCAGCGCCGGAAGATCAAGCCAACCGCAACGCCTCGGACGACCGGTGGTTGATCCGTACTCCTGCCCTTCTTCCCGAAGCAGCTCCCCATCCCGGTCAAACAACTCGGTAGGAAACGGGCCGCTCCCGACCCGTGTACAATAGGCCTTGAAAATCCCGAATACCTCGCCAACTCTGGAAGGCGCCAGACCAAGTCCGGTGCAGGCGCCGGCCGCAATGGTACTGGAAGAAGTTACAAAGGGATAAGATCCGAAATCAATATCCAGCAAGGTTCCCTGCGCTCCTTCTGCAAGTACCCTGGCGCCGCTGTCGAGAGTCTGGTTCACAAACCGTTCACTCTGGACTTGCGGCAGCTCACGTAAGTGGCTGAGACCTTTAAACCAGGCCTTTTCATACTCATCAAAAGAATGACCGTCAAGTTTAAGGTCACTGCTGTCAAAACCAAGACTTTCTGCCAGGCGAAAATGAGTTTTTTTCAACTCGTTGTATCGTTTGTCAAAATCCCCGGAGGAGGCGTCCGCAAGGCGCAACCCGGTTCGTGCAACCTTGTCGGTATAAGCAGGACCGATCCCTTTCAAGGTGCTGCCAATCTTCAGTTCACCCTTGACCGATTCGTAAGCTGCATCAAGCATCCTGTGCGAAGGAAGAATCAGATGGGCTTTCTTGCAAAGGTACAGCGACTCTTTCAGTTCATCGGTGGTGGTGCCAAGCTGATCAATCTCGTTGCTGAAAATGAAAGGGTCAATAACCACCCCACTGCCAACCACATTTACACAACCGCGGTGAAATATGCCTGATGGAATGGTATGAAGAATGTATTTTTTTCCTTCAAAAGAGAGGGTATGACCTGCATTGGGTCCACCCTGAAAACGCGCCACCATTTTATAATGCGGAGTGAGCACATCCACAATCTTTCCCTTACCTTCGTCGCCCCACTGCAGCCCGAGCAACACATCGGCCTTATTGTTTTGTTCCATGATATAGGTTTGTTATGCCTTAAATGCCTTTATTATCCGATCAAAAATACGGTATTTTGGCAAGCGACACAAAAAGAATGTTACACATCCCCGGCTTCAGCTTCTTCCTTACAGTCCTCACAAAACCCATAAAAGGCAAAGGATCGGTGTGTTACCTTAAAATTCATTGAATTTTCAACAGAGACTTTGATCTCCTGCAGACGGGGATCACAAAATTCAAGCACCTTTCCACAATTGGAGCAGATCAGGTGATCGTGCTGACGGTATTTGAATGATTTTTCGAACTGGGCCACATTCTTGCCAAACTGGTGTTTCACCACAAGTTTGCACTTTAGCAGCAGTTCGATGGTATTGTATAGTGTGGCACGGCTTACCCTGTATTTGTTGTTTTTCATTTTAATGTACAGCGATTCCACATCAAAATGACCATCAGTCAGGTAAATCTCCCGCAAAATCGTGAAACGCTCGGGTGTTTTCCGATGACCATTTTCCTCAAGATAAGATGAGAAAATACACTTTACCTTTTCAAAAATCTCCTGATCGCTTTGGGTATCTGCAACTTTCATATACTTGGAATTCAGCTGAATATAAAAAACGTCCCGCCATCCAAACACTACCGGAATAACTGTGAGCCAGCTGACCTTTGAAAAAACGCAATCAATGCCTCACAAATTCATCCCGGTAACGGGGATAAAGATAGTAAAAATTATGTTTATTTGAAATCTTTATAAATAATTAAACGAAGAGCTATGACCCAACTACCCGACTTCGGCCTCCATTTTGCCGATGCGTGATACCTTTTCTATACCCTTAATTTTTCTAAGCTTTTTGATTAGATTGTTCAGGTGTTTGGTGTCATTGATATAAAGCATCACCACACCTTCAAACATTCCATCCTGAGTGTCAAAATGAATGTTTCTGATATTAATGTTATACTCGCTTGAAATGGTGTTGGTTAGATTTTGCAGCAAACCGACCTCATCGATACCTTTTACCCGCAGACCCGACAGGAAGGCAATCGATTTATGGGTCATCCACTTGGCCTTTACAACTCTGTAAGCATATTTGGCCATCAACTGCTGGGCATTGGGGCAGTCATTGCGATGGATCTTGATCCCTTCACTGACCGTCACAAAACCAAACACATCGTCGCCAGGAATCGGATTGCAGCAAGGTGCCAGTGAATAGGTCAGTTTTTCAAGATTGTCACCGATCAGCAAGGTGTCAGGCTTGTCCTTGAGCTGCTGACGGATCGGATCCTTGGTTTCCTCTTTGCCGGGTTGGGCCTCCCTGGATTTGGAAAACGGATTTTTAAAATAACTGAGGATGCCCCTGCTTTCCTGTTCAGCTGCGTATGCTTTCAGGTCTTTCTGGCTGATTTTGCCTGTGGCAACCTGGAAGTAAAGGTCCATGGGGGAGGGAAGCCGAAAATAATCAACCAACTTCTGAATGTTTTCCTGATGATTGTCGATTTTCAGCTGCTTCAGTTTACGATCAAGGATCTCTTTACCCTCCTCAGCCTGCTTTTTCTTCTGCTCTTTCAGGGCGGACTTGATCTTCCCCTTGGCACGGGCCGTGGTTACATAATTCAGCCAGTCGGGTTTGGGTTTTTGCTTTTTGGATGTAATGATTTCGACCTGGTCGCCGCTTTTCAGTGCCTGACTCAGCGGAGCCAGCTTGTGGTTCACTTTTGCTCCCAGACAGTTATCTCCAACCTGCGTATGAATACTGTAGGCAAAATCAAGCGCCGTGGCCCCCTTTGGCAATGTTCGCAATTCGCCCTTCGGGGTAAACACAATGATCTCATCCGAGAAGAGGTTCAGCTTAAAGTCCTCAATAAAATCCAGTGCATCAGCGTCGGCACTTTTCAGGATTTCCCGAATACGGCGCAGCCACTTATCAATACCGCTTTCTCCACTTTTGGATTCCTTGTACTTCCAGTGCGCGGCATAGCCCTTTTCCGCCACCTCGTCCATGCGCACCGTGCGGATCTGTACCTCCACCCAACGGCCCGACCGGCTCATCACCGTGGTATGCAGTGACTCATACCCGTTGGCCTTGGGCGTGGAGATCCAGTCGCGCAAACGGTCCGGGTTGGGTTTATAAATGTCAGTCACGATGGAATAGGCCTTCCAGCATTCGGCCTTTTCACGGTTAATGGGGCTGTTCAGCACAATCCGGATGGCAAAAATGTCATAGACCTCCTCAAAAGGGATCTCTTTTTTCTGCATCTTGCCCCAGATGGAACTGACAGATTTCAGACGGGCCAGAATGGTAAAATCCATGTCTTCTTTTTGCAGGGCCCGGCGGATAGGCTGGGTAAAGGAGTTGATGAACCGGGTCCTTTCCTCCCTGGTGTCAGCCAGCTTCTGCACTATCGACCGGTAGGCCTCAGGCTCAGTATATTTCAGTGCCAGATCTTCCAGCTCACTCTTGATGGTGTGAAAACCCAGCCGGTGTGCCAGCGGAGCAAAAAGATAAAGGGTTTCATTGGCTACCTTCAGCTGCTTCTTGGGGGGCAGGGAATCAAGGGTGCGCATATTGTGCAGCCTGTCGGCCAGCTTGATCAGGATCACCCTCACATCGTCCGAAAGGGTAAGCAACATCTTGCGGAAATTCTCCGCCTGCACCGAAGAGGTCTGGTCAAAAATATCCGAGATTTTGGTCAGGCCGTCAATGATTCGCGCCACCTCCTCATCAAAATATTCGGTAATGTCTTCGAGGGTGTAATCTGTGTCCTCAACCACATCGTGAAGCAGGGAACAGACCACACTGGTAGCACCAAGCCCGATCTCTTCAACACAGATCCGGGCCACAGCCATGGGGTGATAAATATAAGGCTCACCGCTTTTCCGCCGGTGATCGCGGTGAGCATGCATGGCAAAATCAAACGCCTTGCGGATACGCTTCCTGTCTTCTTTGCTCATTCCCGGCCGGCAGACAGACAAAAGCCCCCGGTAGTTTTTCAGAATTTCCGCACGTTCCTTCTCGGGTGATAGTTTATTCATGGTATTTTCCTCTTTCCCATTACAAAGATACGGGGAAAAAGTTAGACGGCGCTGACGCACCTCCAGTTTGTCGGAGGCTGCGCCTCCTCCAGTTGTTGGTTTGTCGGGCCTTCGGCCCTCCGGTTAGTCGGCGCTGACGCGCCTCCGGTTGGTCGGAGGCTGCGCCTCCTCCGGTTGTTGGTTTTCATGGGCCATGGATTGGGAAAGATGCCCATAGAAATAGTTCGGGGCTTAGTGGTTGTTGGTTCCGGCGCTGCGCGCCTGTGAGTAACATGTGACCACTTCGGGGTCAAACCAACCAACAACTACCTGGGCTGTTTATCAAGCCATTGACAGCTTTCCCAAGCCACAGCCCATGAGAACCAGCAACCAAGGCGCGTCAGCGCCGACCAACCAACAACTGGAGGGCCGAAGGCCCGACTAACCGGAGGCGCGTCAGCGCCGACCAACCGGAGGGAGCGTCAGCCGCGACAGCTTACCATGCGAATAATGGGAAATCCTTCATCAGGGCATTCACCTTTTTGCGTACCCCGGCAATCACTTCCTGGTCTTCAATATTGGCAATTACCTCGTCGATCAGGTCAACGATCTGAACCACGTGCTCTTCCTTGAGCCCCCGCGTGGTTACCGCGGATGCCCCGATACGGATCCCCGAGGTTTTAAATGGTGAACGGCTGTCGAAGGGCACCATGTTCTTGTTGATGGTGATGTCAGCTTCCACCAGCGTATTTTCCACCTGCTTACCGGTGATTTCCGGGAACTTCGAACGAAGATCGATCAGCATCAGGTGGTTGTCAGTGCCGCCTGAAGTCACATGATATCCTTTGTCCACAAAGGCTTTTGCCATGGCCTGGGCATTCTTCATCACCTGCTCACAATAGGTTTTGAATGACGGGTCGAGGGCTTCACCGAAGGCAACAGCTTTGGCGGCAATCACATGCTCCAGCGGACCTCCCTGTGTGCCCGGGAATACGGCACTGTCAAGCATGGCTGACATCATTTTCACTTTGCCCTTGGGTGTGGTAACACCCCATGGGTTTTCAAAGTCTTTACCCATCAGGATCAGGCCGCCGCGGGGTCCGCGGAGGGTTTTATGGGTGGTGGTGGTCACAATGTGGCAGTGCGGCAATGGATCGTTAAGCAATTTGGCAGCAATCAGCCCGGCCGGGTGGGCAATATCGGCCATCAGAATAGCACCTATCTTATCGGCAATCTCGCGCATACGGGCATAATCCCACTCACGCGGATAGGCCGATGCACCGGCAATAATGAGCTTGGGTTTTTCCTCCAAAGCCACCCGCTCCATCACCTCATAATCAATGGTGGCGGTTTTCTCATCCACCGTATAGGCAACGGGGCGATACAATATTCCGGAAAGGTTTACGGGAGCACCATGTGAAAGGTGACCACCATGGCTGAGATCCAGCCCCATAAACGTATCACCGGGCTTGAGACAGGCCAGGAAAACTGCCGCATTGGCCTGCGCACCGCTATGAGGCTGCACATTGGCCCATTCAGCACCAAAAAGCTCTTTGGCCCTGTCAATGGCAAGCTGTTCAGTCTGGTCCACAATCTGGCAGCCACCATAATAGCGGCGTCCGGGGTAACCTTCCGCATATTTATTGGTCAACACACTTCCCATGGCTTCCATAACCTGCTCACTGACAAAATTTTCAGAAGCAATTAGCTCAACACCATGAAGCTGCCGTTCTTTTTCCAGTTGAATTAAATCGAATACCTTATTGTCCCTTTGCATATATCAGTTGCTTTAATAGTTTGAGAAAGATTGACTTATCAGAAGGGACAAAAATACATATTTATTTCACAATCACACAACACCGTTCTTGTTACAAAAATGGTATTTTTGACGACGATATCCGGAAACCGAGAATATGTATAAACACTATATTTGTTTTTCTAAAAAACACAGACCAATGAAACACGGATTGATCGCTTTTTTGATGATGTGCATATGGCCGGCACTGATTTCGGCCAATGATGAGATCCAAATCAGCTCCTGGCTGACCACGGGGGCTTTGGAAGTGAACCTCCCGGCTTTTCATGATACCGAAAACGTAAAAGGCCAAGCCTTTGAGGCAAGTCAGCTGCTCACATTCTCCCATTTTGAGAAAAAAGATTATTTACCCGAGGCGGGCAAAGAACTTGAATGGCTTAACGGAGAGCAGGTCAACTGGTCGGCTAAGCAGGTCAGCACCGATGGATTTGTGCAGATCACAGATTATGATGACGGCAAGCATCAGGTAGCCTACATAGCAGCCTATGTGAAAGCAGACCGGTGGCTGGAGGGACAACTGACCCTGAAAAGCCCCTATATGCTCAATGCCTGGCTCAACGGTGAGCAGATCGGCACCAAAACAGAGATCGATGGAAGCATGGACGAAGCAGGAAGTGTCAACCACCGGTTTGAACTTCCAAAAGGCACCCACCTGCTGATGATCAAAACCCTTCGCCCGGCAGACGGAACTGCTGACTGGCTGGTGAAAGGCGATCTGAATGCAGGAGCCCCCTTTACTTCGGAAGATATCCGGGCAACCACCCTGCCTGACAACATCAAAAACATTCATCACTTCATGGACGGGGTCAAGGTGACCAACGTAAGGCCTTCGCCCGACGGAAGCATGTATGCCGTCAGTTACAGCCAGTCCCTTCCACCCTCCGACCAGTCGGAGACCTGGACAGACATCCGCCGTTTTGACGACAACAGCCTGGTTCATTCTTTCAGGTATGCCAATGTATCGCGCATCAACTGGCTGCCCAACTCCAACGCTGTTTCTTACACCACTGTGCAGGATGGCAAAACAACCATCCACTGCCATCATATGGAAACCGGGCAAAAACACATCCTCACTGAAGGTATTGAAAATTTTACCGGAATGCAGTGGGCACCAAATGAGTCATATATTGTTTATTCCGTGATGGAGCGGGGCAGCGGGGCCGATGACACCATGCGCCACATTCTTGGCATGCAGGACAGGCAGGGGCATTTCCGCAACCGCACTTTCCTCTACAAACTTGATCTTCAATCCGGGGTAAGAACACGCCTCACTTACGGGAACCTGACCACCAACCTTCACGATATCAGCCCGGACGGCAGACGCCTCGTATTCAGTCAGTCAAGGCCTGATTACCTGGAGCGGCCCTACTCCAAACATGACCTGTTCATGATGGACATTGAAACCCTGACCGTTGACACCCTGCTGGCCAATCAGCGCTGGGGCGTATCCACGCAGTTTTCACCCGACGGCAATTACCTGCTGGCCACCGGCGGACCTTCCGCATTCGACCGTGCAGGTGAAAATGTTCCTGAAGGAATGATCCCGAATAATTATGACACCCAGGCATATATCTTTTCACTGGAAGACCACTCGGTGAACCCCATTACCAGGGATTTTGACCCTTCTGTGGCATCTGTCCACTGGCTGGAGCGCGACAACAACATCTATATTCTTGCCGGGGATGAGGATTACCGCCGGCTTTTCCGGTATGATGTCCGTCGTGACCGCTTTGAACAGATTGATACCGGCACAGATTTCCTGACCGGCATCAACTACTCATCCAATGAACGCACTGCCACCTATATCGGCAATCAGACCAATGCACCACATAAAGCGTTTACGATCAACCTACGCAACGATCGTTTTTCTGTGCTGAAAGATTTCAATGCTGAACAATACCGGCATGTGGCTTTCGGCGAGGTTAACGACTGGGATTTTACGGCATCCACCGGTCAGGAGATCAAAGGGCGTTATTACCTTCCACCTGATTTTGATCCCGATAAAGAATACCCGGTTATCGTGTACCAGTACGGGGGAACGAACCCTGTCGGAAGAACCTTCGGTGGTCGTTACCCCTTTAACCTGTGGGCAGGGAACGGATATGTCGTATATGTGCTGCAGCCGAGCGGCGCCACAGGTTTCGGGCAGGAGTTCTCAGCAGCCCACGTAAACAACTGGGGAAAGACCGTGGCCGATGAGATTATCGAAGGCACGGAGAAGTTTCTGGAAGCCCATCCTTTTACCAATCCGGACAGGGTTGGTGTGGCCGGTGCTTCCTATGGCGGGTTTATGACCATGCTGCTGCTGACCCACACCGATATATTCGCCACAGGTATTTCCCATGCCGGAATCAGCAATATTGCCTCCTATTGGGGAGAAGGGTTCTGGGGATATTCTTACAGTGCGGAGGCCTCCGCAGGCAGTTTTCCATGGGACAGCAAAGACCTTTATGTGGATCAGAGTCCACTTTACCGCGCAGACCGGGTGAACACTCCCCTGCTGCTGATCACAGGCGACAGCGACACGAATGTGCCCCCGGGAGAAAGCATCCAGATGTACACTGCCCTGGAGCTTCTTGGCCGCCCTGTTGAACTTGTCCTTGTTGAAGGAGAAGACCACCATATTATCACTTACACTAAGCGGCTCAAATGGCATGATGCAATCATGGCCTGGTGGGACAAGCACCTTAAGGGAGAAAGTGAATGGTGGGAGAAACAATATCCAGACAAAAATTATTAATGGCAGGCAGAAAGCCAGTAATGGCAGAAAGCCAGTAATGGCAGGAGGGCCACCGGTAATGGCAGGCAAACCACCGGTATTGGCAGGCAGACCACCGGTAATGGCAGGCAGAAAGTCTGTATTGGAAGCGGGCAGTATGGCCTTTACATAAACTATTTGTTATACCCCCCGGTTAAAAAAATCCCCGGCTGCCGGTTCTTCATCAGACGGGGATTTTTTTAATTACCCTGCATCTTTTTGGCTTTATTGATTTTAAATTGTTGTTTATAGTATAATTTATTACCTTTATGGAGTGCAAGGAAATTTTTTTAACCCAAACAGCAAATCAATCTATTTCAGACAATGAAAGCTTTACGTATCCATCAATTCGGAGGTCCGGAACAACTCATTGAGGAGGATGTTTCCCTGCCCGTTCCCGGACAGGGAGAGGTACTGGTACGCATACATGCCACCGGTGTCAACCCTGTGGACTTTAAGCTCCGAAACGGTTCGCTTAAATTGTTTACAGGGAAAAAATTCCCGCGCACATTGGGTTTTGACATTGCGGGGGTGGTGGAAAGGGCAGACAAATCATCCCCTTACAAACCCGGAGACAGGGTGTTTGCCATGCTTCCATTTACAGGAGGAGGGTACGCAGAGTTTGTATGTGTAAAAAGTGAGTTGCTCTGCCCCATCCCCAATGAAATCAGTATGACAGAAGCCGCAGCTACACCACTGGCAGCACTTACTGCCCTTCAGGCATTCAGAAAGAAAGAATACCTTCGGGAGGGAGAGAAGTACTGATAAACGGAGCCTCCGGTGGAGTGGGCAGCTTTGCCGTTCAAATCGCCAGGGCGCTTGGGGCGCATGTTACTGCCGTGGCAAGCGGCAAAAACCTGGACTTCGTTAAATCACTCGGAGCCGACGAAGTGATTGATTACACCACCGAAGACTTTACCAGACAATCGCAAAAATACCACAAGGTTTTTGATGCTGTGGCAAAGAGTTCATTCAGAAAATGCAGGCGCATCTTGAGGAAAGGAGGCAATTATGTAACCACCGTTCCGGATCGCAGGTTATTCTGCAGCATGATGTGGAACTTCCTGCGAAAAAAGAAAGCCACCTTTATCATGGTGAAGCCCTCGGGAGAAGACCTGCATGTGATTGCCGACATGATCGCCACCGGCCAGGTCAAACCCAAAATAGAAGCAACCTTCCCCCTGAATGAAGGACAACAGGCCCACCGCATGCTGGAAACCGGCAGGGTAAGGGGAAAACTGGTGCTGAGCCTGGAGGAAGTATCTTCATTAAACCAGGAAACACTTCCGGCCGATCCCCCCTCAACGGCAGTGCATTAAACTTGTTTTCTGCACCGGTTTTTTCTTCAGATGAACAATTAACCGGTGAACCGCATTATGCATAAAACCCTCAAATCATTATCATCATGTGGAAAGAAGAAAACAATCAGCTGAAGCGCACATTCGTATTCGAAAATTTTTCAGAAGCCTTTGCCTTTATGGCCCGTGTGGCTTTGCTTGCTGAGATTCACGGACATCATCCGGACTGGAGCAATTCGTATAACAAAGTGGAGATCAGCCTGACCAGCCACGACGCAGGCCACAAGGTTACGGACAAGGATCGGAAATTGGCTGCGGAGATCGATAAGCTTCTGGAATAAAGGCCCTGGATGCGGGTTGACCACCATACCTGCTGGCGTGTCAGGGATTTTTTGTATTTTCCGCCCCGGAAACTACAAACATCAATACTTTATCAATATGAATAAGTTTTATACTACCGCGCTCGTTCTTTTAAGCGCGTGGATATTTTTTTGCTGTTCCCCGCAGCCAGCCCCCGAGATCAACCTCAATTACGACGATAACAAAAGCCCCGAATACCACGAGGTAATTGATGCCTATAAGCAGCTGGCCTCCTACTATGATCAGGCCAACCTGACAGAAATGGGCCATACAGACACCGGCCGGCCACTCCACCTGTTTATGCTGTCGGGCGATGGAGATTTTGACCCGGGCTCCCTGAAAGACAAAGGAAGAAGCATCATATTGATCAACAACGGCATTCATGCCGGAGAGCCGGCAGGGATTGATGCCAGTATTCAATACGCGGTCAATTTGCTGGAAAACAAAAACGGGATGGCAGAGGTGCTTGACAATGCCGTAATTGCCATTATACCGGTTTACAATATCGGGGGATACCTCGACCAGAACCCCTATTACCGGATGAACCAGGACGGGCCTGAATACAAGGGCGCCCGGCGAAATGCCCGCAACCTGGATCTTAATCGCGATTTTCTGAAACAAGATGCCCGGAACTCCCGCTCTTTTGCGGAAATTTTTCATTTTCTTGACCCCGATGTATTCATCGACACCCATACCACCAACGGCATGGAGCACCAGGCCGTAATGACCCTGATCACTTCAATGCATCAGAAACTTCCCGGGCCGATGGCTGAATTCTCCAAAGAAGAAATGCAGCCGGAGCTTTACCGGAGGATGAATGAGGAAACCGACCACGGCATGATCCCTTACCTGCAGCTGGTCGACCGGGGAGACATCCGCAGTGGCATTGCCGGATTCAATGATCATCCCTACTTCTCATCGGGTTATACGGCCCTTTTCAACACCCTGGGATTCATTACCGAAACCCAGTTCGCCAAACCTTATCCGAAAAGGGTAAGGGCCACACTGGATTTCATACATTTCACCGCAGAGTTTACAGCCCTGCATACAGACCGCATCCGGCAAATGAGAAAAGATGCCGCAGAAAAAACCATGACACGCGAATCATTTGTGCTTGACTGGATCCAGGACAGAACCCAGTACGACGAAATTGTGTTCAAAGGGTATGAAACCAGCCAGTCGGTCACTCCGCTTACCAACCGAACCGTAACCGAGTACCATTACGACCAGCCGCGGACAGACACCATTGCATTTTATGATTACTTCGAACCTGCAGTAACTGTTGATGCTCCGGAGGCCTACGTCATACCACAGGCCTGGGAGAAAGTGATTGGCCGGATGGCGCAAAACGGGGTGGAAATCACCTACCTGGAACAGGATACTTTACTGGAAGTTGAAACCACTTACATCGACCACTTCAGCACTGCCTCTCAGCCGGGTCAGGGCCGCCACCAGGTAACCGAACTTGAAACTTCCACCCAAACCGGAGCCCGGAAATTTTTCCGCGGCGATGCCATTGTTTACACGAATCAGCTGGCCAACAACTACATTGTGCATGCCCTTGAGCCGGAAGCTCCGGCCTCTTTCCTGCGATGGGGGTTTTTCACCTCCGCCCTTGAAGATGGTGAAGGATGGTGGATCTTCGGGTTTGAGGATTACGCATGGGAACGCCTCCGGGAAGATGAAGCCCTGCGGGAGGCCTTTGAAGCGCGTAAAGCAGAAAGCGAGTCATTCCGCAATGACCCCCGCGCCCAGCTGGAATACGTCCTCAGCCGGGTCCGGCAGCAGGAAGCGGAACGAAGCTGGCATCTTTACCCGGTGGGCAGGTTATGTTCCGGGAAATAGCTTCAGCCGGTATTATAATTCTATTTGCGTGGCCTTTTGATCTAACATAGCATGATACGCTGCTTTCATGTTTAATGGCAGAAAACTTCGGTCAATAAATTCATGCCACCGGGGCAATGCTTTTTGAAAGCGCCCGAATATGTTTTTCATGGGTCGCTGACTGAGGCCAAACAGCCCCATTGTCTCTGAAAAATCACGGTATTTGATTTTCTTTTTCTTTCCATTCAGGGTCAGGGCCAATTCTTCCTCATCCCCTTCAACCACCAATGATGCTGCTACCATATCATAGGCAGGGCTAAGATTATAGCCGCGGACAGGATCCTTCAACAAAGAGAAGTTTTTCAAATGCATGTCGCTATTGCCGGTCA
>PWGY01000085.1 GCA_003554665.1 Bacteroidales bacterium
GCCCGGAGAGATCTCAGACGCCTGTTACAAACAAAGTGCGTATATCCACATAGTTGTCATTGAAAAAAAACATATATTTGTTACTGTTGGGTATGAACAACCTTGTTGGCTGTCAAAATAATACCAGCAAAATCACATCAGAAAAAATCAAAGCCATGAAACGCTTTTCCTTATTTGTTGCGATCATCGCCCTGGGCATGCTGGCCATTCGACCGGCCACCGCCCAGGTAGCCATCGCCCCGTCAACGGTTTTCATTGACGACCAGACCAATATCGGAACCCTTTACGTATCAAACCGCTCAAACGAGCCCCAGGAAGTAAGCATAGAATTTGCTTTCGGATACCCCTCTTCGGATGAAGACGGGAACCTGGTCATGAACTATGAAGACTCGGTGGCTTTTGACCAATATGCCATCAACGAAAGGATCCGCGCTTTTCCCCGCTCCTTTGTGCTCGACGGCGGCGAGCAACAGACCGTCCGCTTCCAGGTGAGGCCCGATCCGGGCGCAGATGACGGAATGTACTGGACAAGGGTGAAAATCCTGGCCAACCCGCGCGAGGCCGACATCGGAGTTACTGCAGAGGAAGAGATCACCACCCGAATCACCTTCCGGTTTGAGCAGATCATCGCTGCTTTCTACAAACAGGGCGACGTACAAACCGGACTGAACATCAAGGAAGTGGGGGTGCGACATGGCGAGGACAGCATCACCCTGATGCCCCGCCTGGAGCGCACCGGCAACGCACCTTTTATCGGCAGCATGTCGGCCCGCATGTACGATGGCAGCGACAACCTGGTCCTTGAACGACAAACTACCACCACTGCATATTTTGAGGAAGTCCGCCGGATGGAGCTGGACACCTCCGACCTGAATCCTGGTGATTATCGTGTGGAACTTACTTTTGAGACCAGGCGCAGCGACATCTCGCCCACCGACCTGGTACAAACACCGGCAATCACTGAAACCGTTAACGTTTCAGTACCTTAACCCGTCATGCGCAAATCAATGGTCAAGCTGTGGACGCTCGCGGCCCTGCTCTTCTTTTCACCTGCCCTGACCGAAACAGTAATGGTCCGAGCTGCTGAGAGCGGCCACGATAGCGAAGAGGTCCTGCTCACCTTCCGGTATCGCGGGGTGGGCAATGTCTATGTAACCGGCCTCTACGATTATGAGCTTGATCAAATGTACCTGCCAGTGATGGAGCTTTTCAGCTATTTAAAAATCCATCTTGATCCCATAGAAGGCGATTTCACCATCTCAGGAAATTACCTGACCCCCGATAATCCCTTCCAGTTCCGATTCAACCAGCAACAGGTAATTCTTGGTGACCATATCTATGATTTCGAAGCCGACGATTTTCGAATTGGTGAAATGGATTATTTCGTGACGCCCGGTGTAATGGAAGAAGTCTTTGACCTGGACTTCACAATAAACATGAATCAATTAACCCTGTCTCTCGAAACCGAGCACACCATGCCTGTGGTGGAAATAACGGAACGGGAACGGGCCAGGGAGGTGGTGGAAGCCAGGCAGGTAACCCGTGAATATTACCCCCTGGAGTATGACCGCAACCGCAGGGTGGCCGGATTCGGCTTTGCCGATTACAACATCACGGGCAATTTTACCGACGACACCCCCACCATGAATTATAACATCATGGGCGGGGCAGAGCTTCTGGGCGGAGACATCCAGGGCAGTGTAACGGGCTTTCTGTCGGAAGATGATCACCGTCTGCGGGCTGACAATCTTCGCTGGCGTTACGTGGTTCGTGACAACCCCTGGTTCAGTCGTTTTGCGGTGGGTCAGATGAGCACCACCGGCCTGCAACCCCGATCCATCAGAGGCGTATCAGTTTCAAATGACCCCCTGGAGCCCAGGCGCATGTACGAAACATATACCATCGACGGCAATACAGAAGCAGATTCGGAAGTGGAACTTTATTTGAACAACCGCCTCATTGACTTTCAGCGCGCCGACGAAGCCGGCTATTACCGTTTTGAGTTTCCTTTGACATACGGCACCTCCCGCATTTCCATCCAGATCTACACCCCCAGCGGAGACCACCGCACCATTGACCGGCAGATCCAGATCCCGTTTACCTTTCTGCCACCGGGCGAATTGGCCTACAACGTCCAGGGAGGCCTCACCGAGACCTTTCTCGGAGATGATGCAGAAGAAAAAAGGATTGCCCACGGAGATGTGGCCTACGGAATCAACAACTGGCTCACCGCAAGCGTGGGGAGTGAATATATTGAAGACATCAATGACGACCGGCCCTTCTTTTACGGTGGGCTGTCTGCCAGAATTTTATCCCAGTTCCTGGTTAATCTGGATCTGGCCCCTGATGCCTTTTACCGCGGAACAGCCAGTGTGATGTTCCCTTCCGGAAGAAACTTCAACCTTCAGTACACGGAATACCAGGGGGAGACGGTCTTCAATACGCGTGGGGCAGAAAGGGATGTGAGCGGAACTTTTTTCATCCCATTCCAGCTGCGGAACACCCGCATGGGGTTTCGGCTGGGCGGTGACCACAGCCGCTTTGGCAGCAGCAGCATCACCCGCTACCGCACCGATCTGAGCCTGCGTCTTGGCCGAACCAATCTGCGGTTCAACTACCGCGACGCCTTGTTTTACAGCGACAACGAGTATGATTTCGGTCAGGGACAGATTACCGGCAGCCTGACCTACACCTTTATGCGTTCACCCGGGGTACCGGTATTTGCCCGCGGGATGTTTTTGCGCAGCAACATCACCTACAACACCGCCGACAATGAACTGGACCAGGCTGACTTTCAGTTGTCGCGAAGCATCCGCCAGTCGGCGCGACTGAACCTGAACGCGGGGTATGATTTTCGCAGTGCACAACACTACGTCCGGCTGGGGTTCACCATGGATCTGCAGCCCGTCCGCAGCACCACCAATGTGGATGTGCGGGGCGACAGGACCACAGTCAGGCAGAACCTGCGCGGATCCCTGGGTTTTGACCACGATCCGGAAAGAATCGTTACCTCCAACCGCAACCAGGTTGGCCGGGCCGGAGCCTCTGTGATCCTCTTTATTGACCACAATAACTCAGGCACCTATGATGAAGGGGATGAGATCATTCCCCACCGCGCCATCAGGCTGGACCGCTCTGCACAAATGCAGGTGGGGTCCGATGGCATCATACGAATTGGCCAGCTGCAGAGCTATTACCGCTACAACCTGGAAGTGATGCGAAGCGCCCTGCCCAACCCATTGCTGGCACCTGGCAAGGATGAATTCAGCTTTGTGGCCGATCCCAATCAATACAAACGGATCGAAATCCCGTTTTACCGTACCGGTGTGATTGATGGTACCGTTTACATTGTTCGCGACGGAGAAAAGC
>PWGY01000019.1 GCA_003554665.1 Bacteroidales bacterium
AGCAGGAGACGCAGGCGAAGGTGGATGCGAACCACCCGGACGGGATCGCGGACACGAGCAAGGACCGGATTCACGGTGTCACCCTCGAACAGGAGGAGCGCATTCGGGCGCGGGAAGCCGAACTGGAGCGCATCAGTGCCCAGGCCGAGCTGGGAACGCAGGACGGTCGGGAGCAGCGCACGCGGGAGGTCGTCAGCGAGCAGTGTGGTCGTGACGAGCCGGCGCCGGCGGAGCGCACGGATCCCCGAGAGAAGCTGACGCAAGACGAACTCGCGGAAGTCAACGAGCAGGCGATGCGGATCAGCGACGAGGTGCAGGGCGGCTGGTCGAGGGCGGTCGTCGCGAAGCAGCTGGCCGAGAAGGTGCAACGCGGGCGGGACGTCACGAAGGCGGTGCTGGAGACCCTCGAGGAGTTGAAGGCGGCGCCGGGGGCGATCGTGCCCATCGCGGATGTGCCGGACGTCCCGGTCGGTGAGGTGACGGTCGAGGGTGAGATAATCGAACTCTGGGATCCGAGTGACACGTCGATTTCTCAGGTCGGGTTAATCGAGGACGATAGCGGGAAGATCAAGTTCACCATCTGGGAGGCCTCTCGGAAGACGATCGTGAGTGAAGGTGAGACGGTCCGGTTCCGGGCCGTCAAGAAGAACTGGTACCAGGGGCGGTGCAGCATCGCCATCACGGGCTGGAGCAGGATCGAATTCCCAGAGCGCGGTCGGTGGTGGGAAGAGTAGGCGAGCGCGTCGCCCTTCTTTTTTGGTGTGTGCCGGACCGACCCTGACCCCGCCGCCCCACCCTCCGCTCCGTGCTCGCTTCGCTGCGCGCGCAGCCACGACCTTACTCGCTGAAGGGTATCCTGTGCGAGAGCGTGACGAGGTGTTCGATATCGCCCAAGATGTAGTCCGAGAGCATCCGCTCCGTATGCTCGAGATTACACGGACCAATATCGTCGTGACTGTCCGAACGAGCGTGGAGCCACGTTTCCATGATTCCAGGGATGTCGCCGCTATCGACGTAGTCGGTGTCTGCATCAGCCGGGCGAATCCTCTGGAGATCTAATTCATGAGCGTAGTCGTCGAAGAACGTCCGCCGGAGCCCGACCTCCTGATGCTGGATGAGATCGTCAAGTCCAGTCCCATACCCGTATGCCTCAGCTGCGAAGTCGCCCAAATCCACAGATTCGGCACTTTCGATGATAGTCTTCAGATCGCCAGCGAGCCCATCACCGGCAGGGCCGTCAGCAGCATATACGGGTCGCTTTTTCAGCATCGGCAGGTCGAAGAAATCCCCCGCATACGTTACGATCTCGTCCGGTTGGTAGGCCCAAAGCTCAGCATTGATCCGTCGTAGTAGATCCAGTTCGGACGCAAGTCCTGGAGCGCGCCGAGTGAGGATCTGCGTTCGGGGAAGGCGGCCGCCTGCTTCGGGACCGTCATACGCGAACCCGATTGCCGCGAGCTGGAAATCCTCCGGATCCTCCCAGTCAGGATCGTCATCAGGCGTGAGGTGCGGGCTGATCGTCTCGATATCGAGGGCAAGTCGTCTGGTACCACTAGATGACATAACGGGTTGTCCAAGTCTGGATATTTAAATCGAAGTGAAGCGTCTGAGTTCAGCTGTCAGTGTTCCTGGTCGTGAATACTTTTGGCGGGGTAGACTTGATAACGGAAGTATGAATCAGGCAGACGTCTCCTGGCCAACAACCCCCACTGGAATAGCGCCTGTGGGTCGGGTCTCCGATCCGGAACTGCGTGAGCTCGCCAGATCGCTCCGGGAAGACAGTACATCGCAGTGGTTCGAACTGGTGAAGCCGCCGGAGAACCCGCATCCGACAGTCACCAAGTTGCCGGACTACGACCACGAAGAAGAGCTAGCCGCGGTCCCGGAAGAACCAACGGAGAGCTACCGACAGCAGGCTCTCGAGTACGTTGAGGGCGTCATCGAAGCCAGGGACTCGGTACGGCCAGATTCACTCCAGCCTGCATCTGAACTTCCAGATGGAATCAGTCGTTCAACCTCCCGTCAGTGGGTCTGGTACCATACGACCGACAGTATCCAGGAGCAGACAGATGACCGGCCACGATCGTTGGCTGAAACGACTGACCACGGAAAATATCTGTTCTTCACACCAGATGAAATGGGCGTCCTCGAGGACATCATCGTCGAGCAATTTCAGTCTCGACCGTTCGACTCTGCGAAGGTCCCAACGATTCCGAACAGAAAACCGGATGCAGTCCTCTGCCTCTATTATTCGGACGACCGATATCGAGCCGATCTCCGGGAGACGTATCAGAACGAGCCTGAAGACGACACCTACGGGGTTGCATCCCCCTACGACCCAGAGCAGCCTATCATCAAACCGCGAGGATTCAAAACCGACTCTGCAACGCGTCGAAATGAGTACTCTGACGAATTCAGGCAAGAATCAGAGTAAGCGTTACTCGATGAGTTTCTCCCTGGCCTGTCGGACATTCTTTCGCACTGCTTCAGGGTGGACATCACGTTGGGACGCCCATTCTTTCGGGGCATTCCCCAGCTCTTCGGTCATCCAATAGTCGAGGATTTCAGGTGGGGTGAGACCATCCTCTGCCAGCTCTTGGAACCACCAGGACAGGACTAGTCTCGATCGCCGCCAGACCTCGATATCTTGAATCGGTACGACGAGATATGAGTGATCCTCCTCTAATTCATGAGAGCGCCCACTGGACGTGAGAAGGTCATGTGCGCGGATGGAATGCCACTGTTTCGCTGCAATCACCTCGTCCTCTTCCACATCGATCGATTCGAAAATGGTCGACCACTCAGAGTCAGGTATAGCGAAGACGAAGTCACTCGGTGGATTCTGAAATGCTAGCTCAACTGTCGATGAAGAATTGCGCCACGCCTTCTCGAGGTAATCATCGATAACGGTCACGTCGGCGATCCGTTCCAAGAGTTCCGTAAGGCGCGACGTTGACACAGTGGTCTCGGCTGCAACCTGCTGAATTCGCCCTCGATGAACACACCGTTCCTGAGTCATACCCAACCTATTGTTTGGAATTACTTATAACCTCACCACAACACAACTTGTAGTTTGTTATTGGCCCCGATGGGTGGGGCCCTCAGAAGGAGGTGTCCCAGACAAAGGTGAGTTCAATGGCAACCAGAGACATCTACGAGAGCGGATTCGACGAAGACGTCCGAACGGAATCGAGTGCGAACCAGTGTCCCGAGTGCGACGGCCGGGTCACCACGAACACGGTCGAAACGGTCTGCGAGGACTGTGGGCTGGTCATCGACGAACAACGCATCGATCACGGGCCGGAGTGGCGGGCGTACGACGACGAGGAGCGCGAGCGAACGGGTGCTCCACTCACTGCGGCCCGC
>PWGY01000053.1 GCA_003554665.1 Bacteroidales bacterium
AATTGCGGTTCTGCTTTGTCGGGGTGAGAAGACTCGAACTTCCGACCCCTTGCACCCCATGCAAGTGCGCTAGCCAACTGCGCCACACCCCGATTTTGCTTTGCAAAAGTAACACATTCCGATTACCGTACAAAACTTTTTCAGGAAAAGTTTACGACTTTCCCTTCCATTCAATATCTCCGATTCCGGTATCATACGCGATCTTCCGGGCCAGCACAAAAAAGTAATCCGACAGGCGGTTAAAAAACTGAATCACCCTTTCGTTTACTTTCTCCTGTTCTCTGAGCTGGATCACAATTCGTTCTGTTCGCCTGCAAACACAGCGGCAAACATGGGCAGAAGATACGGCCGGGTTTCCTCCAGGCAATATAAAATGTTCCAGGTCCGGTAACTCTTCATTCATGGTGTCGATCTCCTTCTCCAGGAAAAGAATATCTTCTTCAGTGATAACGGGCAAATTTTCGGGTTTACATCCTGCATCGCAGGCCAGCAATGATTCCGCCACAAACACCTTTTCCTGAATGCTGAGCAAAACCCGTTTGTAAGATGCATTCATGTCCTGATCGCGAAGCAACCCGATAAATGAATTCAGTTCGTCAGCGGTTCCATAGGCTTCAATTTTCAGGTGATATTTCGGAACCCTGCGACCTCCGAGCAGTGAAGTTTCTCCACGGTCACCGGTTTTTGTATAAATTTTCCACTCTTTCATAACACACACATTCATTAATCAAAAAATAGGTCGCAACGAAAAGATTCAATGCGGCAATACCAGTCAAAAAGGAGTATTTTACGCTTCAGGAGGATTGCTTTGCTCCAGGGTAACCACTTCTTTGTTTTCTTCGTCCGATTCAACCAACCCGTCGCGCAGACGTATGACCCGGTGGGCATGCAGAGCAATGTCCTCTTCATGTGTTACCAAAATAATGGTATTGCCGGCATTATGAATATCCTGCAGCAATCCCATAATTTCGATGGAAGTTTTTGTATCCAGATTTCCTGTTGGCTCGTCAGCAAGAATGATGGAGGGGTTGTTTACCAGGGCCCTCGCCACCGCAACCCGCTGTCTTTGCCCTCCAGACAATTCATTGGGTCGGTGATGCGTCCTGTCAGAAAGTCCTACCTGCTCCATCACTTCCTCAGCCCGCCGAAATCTTTCATTCCGCGTCTGACCGGCATACACAAGGGGTAAGGCAACATTATCCAGGGCTGTGCTTCTGGGTAAAAGGTTAAAGGTCTGAAATACAAAACCAATTTCCTTGTTCCTGATTTCTGCCAGCTCATTGTCCTCCAGTTTACTGACATCTTTATCATTAAGAAAATATTCCCCACTGGTCGGGGTATCAAGGCATCCGAGGATGTTCATCAACGTAGATTTCCCTGAGCCGGAAGGCCCCATCAGGGCCACGTATTCATTGCGATGTATCGAAAGGGAAACACCGCGAAGTGCCCGCACAATTTCCATCCCGACTTTATAGTTTTTGTGAATGGATGAAAGGCGAATAATTTCTTCAGACATGACAGGAGGATAAAATTTACAACCAGATTACTTGATCGACAAAGTTAAATATTTTCAAAAGCCAATAATGAGTTTTTCAGCATGCATTTACCATGGAAGCAAATTAACTTTAACTTCAGGGGCATAATAAAAATCTGAGGCCCATTAAAAAGAACGCCGGGCTTCAGATTTTCACGGCTCCAACTATATTTGATTTTAAATCCAGGCAGCTGGAAATAGTATCGACCGGTGTAAATAAAAACTGGCAAACCTCACAATATCAGGATATCATAAGCGCCTGTTTCCGATAACAGGTTCAGGGATATCACTCCTGAACCTTGATTGTGCAGCCAATGGCCCTTGTAAACTCGGGGTCCGGCCGCTCTCCGGCAAGCAGGGCATCAATGGCGTTGGCCAGAAAATGCTCTTCCACTGCACCAGCATCCCGGTAATTGTCGTCAATGGCCCCGATATATGCAACCCTGAACTGTTCTCCTTCTTTTTCCAGAAGATAAACATGGGGTGTACGGGTGGCGCCATACTCAGGATAAATCAGCTGGTCGGCATCCAGAAGATAGTCAAAGGGGAAGTTCTTTTCTTCTGCACGTTCAATCATTTTGGTATATGAATCTCTTGGTTCGGCAATTGAATCATTTGGGTTGACAGCAACCAGGGGAAAGCCTTTGGGGGCATAGGTATTGTGCAGTTCGATCATCCTGTCTTCGTAAGCCACCACATAGGGGCAATGGTTACAGGAAAAAATCAGAATAATCCCTTTGGCATCCTCGTAATCAGACATCGACACATAGTTGCCATCCACGTTCAGAAGACGGAAATCCGTGGCAATATCGCCGATCTCGTACCCCTGCGCAAACAGTCCGGCACTGTAGATACCCATCAATAAAAGTAAAAAGACCTTTTTCATTGTTTTCGGTTTTGGTTAATAAAAATTTATTGGATTAAGGGTGAAACCAGTTCTTCAAGTTCCTCAAATTCAAACTCCCTCTCATGAAAACTCCGGTGAGATGAAGAATAAATTACCGTGGCAGGAATGGCTCCGCTCCATTCTTCACTGACCAACGGGATCCAGCGGTTTGAGTTGGGATCATCAAGTAGAATCAACTCACTTTGGAGGTCCATTCGCTCCACAAAAGGGATCACACGGTCATCGATCAGATCCGGATTGTCAAGACTCACCAAAATCACTTTAACCTTTTGCCCTCCGTATGTCTCATTCAGTTCCTCAAAAGCGGGAAGCTCCCTGACACAAGGCGCGCACCAGGTGGCCCAGAAATTGATCACGTACACCGAGTCATTGTCCATTTCCAACCGCGGGGCAAAGGTGTCAAAGTCCATCACCTCAATGTCTTTGCCATCAGGAAGCACTGTCAAACCGGAAGCATCCGAATCATTCAGCAGAAAAAAAACAGCAAACAGGAATATGGCAGTATAGAGTCTCATACGCTTAATTCTCCCTAAAGATAAACATTTTCAAAAGAAAGTGACAACCTCCACAACCTGAGGTGATGTCAGCAAAGAATACAACAAACAAATGATGAATTTGTTTATTGACCACCCGGAAGCAATCAAACCATATTGGCCTGGAAGCGAAAAAGGCAAAAACCGATATAGTCGGTCTTTGCCTTTAATCAATTCATGGAAGCATTAAGCTACACCTGCATGCCGGAAACGGGCCGGGATTCTGCCTCGGAGAACCCTTATTTGGCATAGGCAACTGCCCTGGTTTCGCGAATAACGGTAATCTTAATCTGACCGGGGTAAGTCATTTCGGTCTGAATTTTTTTACTTAAATCCTGGGAAATCTGCTCTGCCTCCGCATCAGTGATCTTTTCGCTTCCCACAATTACGCGCAGTTCACGGCCAGCCTGTATGGCGTATGTTTTGACCACACCAGGATATGACAAAGCGAGTTCTTCAAGGTCATTGAGACGTTTGATGTATGATTCAACCACCTCACGACGGGCACCGGGGCGCGCACCTGAAATCGAGTCACAGATCTGAATGATGGGTGAGATCAGGCTCTCCATCTCCACCTCATCGTGGTGCGAACCAATGGCATTACAGACTTCAGGCTTTTCCTTGTACTTTTCAGCCAGCTTCATGCCAAGCACAGCGTGCGGCAACTCCGGCTCATTGTCAGGAACTTTTCCGATATCATGCAGTAAGGCTGCGCGTTTGGCAATTTTCGGATTCAGACCAAGTTCAGCGGCCATGGTTGCAGCCAGATTGGCCACTTCCTTGGAGTGCTGAAGCAAATTCTGCCCGTAGGAGGAGCGGTACTTCATGCGGCCCACCAGCCGGATCAATTCATGGTGCATTCCATGTATTCCGAGGTCAATTGTAGTCCGTTTGCCAATATCAATGATTTCCTGCTCAATCTGTTTCTGGGTTTTGGCAACAACCTCTTCAATTCTTGCAGGATGAATTCGTCCGTCGGTAACCAGTTTATGCAAAGAAAGCCTCGCAACCTCACGCCGGACAGGGTCAAATCCGCTCAGAATAATGGCTTCCGGGGTATCGTCTACAATGATCTCCACTCCGGTTGCAGCCTCCAGTGCCCGAATATTACGACCTTCACGACCGATAACCCTTCCCTTGATTTCATCACTTTCAATCGGAAACACTGAAACTGAATTCTCAATGGCAACTTCCGTTGCGGTCCGCTGGAGCGACTGAATGACAAGCTTCTTGGATTCCATATTGGCCGTAAGCTTGGCCTCTTCCATCACCTCCTTAATGTATGATTGCGCATCCGACTGGGCTTCCTGCTTAAGTGCCTCAACAAGCTGAAGTTTTGCTTCCTGTGCAGACATCCCGCTGATGCTTTCAAGCTCCTCCAGCTGTCGCTTATAGGTTTTATCCAGATCTGCCTGTTTGTTGTTAAGAATCTCAAGCTGATTGTTCAGATTCTCCCTGATTGCTTTGACTTCAGTCTGCTTACGACTGAGTTCTTCCATCTTCTGGGAGAAGGAAGACTCTTTCTGCTTGAGTTTGTTTTCAGCCTGAGATAGCTGCTGGTTCTTTTCGGCTACATATTTTTCATGTTCGGCCTTCAGCTGCAAAAATTTTTCTTTTGCCTGAAGAATTTTCTCTTTTTTCAGCACCTCTGCCTCCGAGGTGGCTTCTTTGAGTATCTGGTTGCTCTTGCGTAAAACAGATTTGCGCAACACGGTGCCTGCGATCAGCACCCCGAGCCCCAGCGATATGGCCGAAATGACAACAATCAAAATTACGTTGACATTGAATAAAAGGATCATATCACAATTGGTTTGTGTTTAATAAATAAAAAAACCCGCATTGAATTCAATGAGGTTTTGAGAAACCCCTGATTACATGATTAGGGGGTCAGGATCGTTCGAACTTCCACTGCCCTATACAGGGTATTGCCGGTTTCCCGGAAATATTGAGGCCTGTTCTAGAGACCCTGAAACTTACCCTAAATTTTAGTAGTGTTGAGTTTCTAAAACGTACATTTGAATTAATGCGGGTTAAATCGAAATATTTTCAAAGAGCTATTGGCTTTTTCCCAACAATTTGCTTTCCAGCAATTGGTCAACCTCCTCCAGTTCCTGCTTCAGTTTTTCCTGCTTTGACGCTGTATCAGACAAACGCAAACATTCGACAGCAAATTGCAAATTCACCATTGCCAGCAGATCCTGTGTATCCCGAAAGGCGTAATTACCGGCATATTCCTTCATTTTCTCATCCACCAATTTTGCTGCCTTTCTGAAGGTTTCCTCTTCAGCCTGACTGTTAACAGCAAGTCTGTAAGGGCGTTCTGCAATTATAACTGATATCAGTTGATCTTTCATACAAGTTGTGCTTACCTGTTGTTTAAAAGCACATGACATTTCTCGATTTCCCGCAAAAGTTCATCCACTTTTTGCACGGCTCTGACGGAGTCACCATCACCAAGACCTTTTGTCAACTGTTCGCGTGTCAGCGCTGTTTCCAGTTGACTGATCTTTTTATCACGACCGGAAAGCATTTCCTCTAGCAGCTTCTTCTCCTCCTCCAGTTCACCAATTCGGGTTTTCAGGTCAGTATTGGTGATCAGCAATCGTTTTACCTTGTTCCGAATTGCTTCAACGATCAGTGATAATTCATCCATCCTGTCAAAGACATTTTAGCCTAATACAAATGTACAATTTTTTCGGTCAATTATATCAACATTTTTTAAACAGCGAAAGCCCCGACATTGTTTGCCCCGAAATAAAACCAAGGTATAGTATCACAGTCCGGTTAGAATTAAATAATAAGTAAACCAACAGAATTAACGGCTTAATGAATATGATAATGATATACTTCCTGCCTGGGGGCAAAGGCGGGAAAGGAAATACGGAGCTGAAACCCATCTTTCCTTTCCAGAATAAACATTCCGTTCAACTGTTCCTCCACAAGCATTTTAGCCAGCTGTAACCCCTGGCAGCTGTTTACCCTTTCGTTACTAATGGCCGAACAGGAAGTCTCCGGATAACTGATCAGTAAATAACAGTGGTCATTATTATCCCAACAAATGCTCAATTCGATTTTTGACTTCAGGTTACCCCCTGAATCACGCTGATGGTCGGTATAATGACAGTTGCAGAGATAACTGAAAAGCTCGTTAATTGCAAGGCCCAGCGGTAAAGCCTGATCAGCCGGCAGTGTGATGTCATCCGCAGTAATTGCAAAAAAGGATACACCACCCTTTTTCAGGCCCATAAGGTGATCAAATCGATTAGCCTGTTCGGATAAAAACCCCCTGAAGTTGACATTGCTGTAGTTGACTTCGGAGACAACATACTCATGAACCAATAAAAGTGCACGGATTCTTTCGTGCAAAGCGGCCAGACTATTGCACTCGTAAGGAATTTTAATCATTTCAAAACTGGCACCAATGAGTGACAAGAAAATTTTCAGGTTCTTTTTGACACGATGGTGAATCTCATCCAGCATGACCTCCATTTCAGCTATCTCATTTTTAATGATCTCCTCGGCCTGCATTCTCTCCTTCATTCTGTATTGTGCCTCACAAACAGATCTCGCCAGTTCGCGTGTACGTTTTTCAGTTTCCTCCTCTAATATTTTGCTCTCATTACGAATGATTTCCTCCATCCGGACCCGATGCCTGACCTCCTCTTCCAGGGCAAGGGCCGACCTCATATCCTCTCCATAAACAACTATCCCGTGCGAATCACCATACCTGTCAGATAATTCTGCACAATACACTTTAACAGGTAAAGCCTCACTTCCCGAAGCCTGAATATGCATTTCGAAGGGTCCTGAGTGACCGGTGTGTCTGCCACGGCGCACGAGAGCTTCCAGAGTATCCCGGTTATCGAAGAAATCGGCCAGATTGCTTCCCTTTATTTCACTGCTTTCCCTTCCCAGTATTTTAGAGCTGAACGAATTGGTATAAACTACACGAATTTCTGCATCGCAGAAAAAGACAAATTGCTCTAACTCCTCCAGCAACCTCCGGGCACTTTCTGAAGGAAGCGGAGCATACAGATGATATTTAAGATATCCTATTGCCAGTCCCAAACTCAGCGGGAAAAAGTACACATGGGGCTGTTTCAGATGGGCAGACTCAGCGATCACAGGAAACAGATAATCGAACCAAAGCATGCAAATTATTGCCAAAAGCAATGTGTAAAAAGCAAACTGATACTGTTTCCGTTCCCCGGTTCGCTGCAAACTTCTCTGCCAGCGTGAGAGCATGATAAAGAGTTTTCCGCCGGCAATGATCAGCATCAGGTATAATAAATATGCAGCCAGTTCAAAAAGCAAATATTGATCTTCCCTGCCGGTTCTTAGCAGATAAATGAACTCCAAAAGAAATACAAAAAGCAGTAAAAAGCCAATGATCAAAAAGCCACGTTTCCATAACTGTTGGTTCTTGTCAGGGATGGGGATCAGCAATGAAAAAAAACTCACCAGCATAAAGGGCAACAGAGATAAGCCACAAAGAACAATCAATTCCCAGACCGCAGTTTGATTTTCAAATACCGACATATAGGTGGCAGACAGCGACAGCGACCAGAATCCAAAATATACCGTCAGGCCGAAGAACCAACGATTAAATCTGGCCTCAGGATTTTTCCATAGCAGGTAAAGCCCTGCCTGAAAGTAAAACAGGGCAACCAGCAAAGAAAAAAACAACACCCACTGCATAACTGACTGAGTTAGGACGTATGATTCTCAGCAAAACGAATAATGATCTTGCTGCCTTTATGATTCGAATATGAAATACTTCCATTAAGATAATCATGAACCAACGTATGAACCAGGTTAAGTCCGATGCCCGGCTCAGACGGTATATCCTCTTTTAATGGAAGCCCTTTGCCATTATCCCACACGATTAAATGATACACTCCCTCTTCTTTATAAAACTCCACATTTATGAAAGAATAGGCAAATACCGGCAGCTGACCGGAGGCCCCTTCAGGAAAAGCATAGTTCAGCGCATTGGTCATCAATTCATAAACAATTATTCCGCAAGGAATGGCCCTGTCAATCGAAATCTCCTCCTCTCCATGCCTGACCCTGAAGTAAACATCTTCACGTCTTAGCTGCCTCCCCTTTAACTCACTTGCTGCGGCACGTATGAACTGGCCGAATTTAATTTTCCCGATATACGGAGAATCATAAAGGGTTTCATGGATCTGGGATATTTCCAGTATCCGCATCACAATTTTACCAAACTTTTCATGCTCAGTATCAGGAATTCTACTGTGGCCGTAGGCCATATTCGCCAACGACACAATCATCTGTACATTATTCTTTACCCTGTGGTGGATCTCCCGAAGCATCTCACCCTTTACTGCAAGCTCCTTGCGAAGCTGTTGCTCAACCCTTTCACGCCGGACAATCTCATCATCCAGTTTGTTGCTGGCCTCAACCAGTTCATTTCGCCTCATTTCCACACGCTTCTCCAGATCGGCACGCAATTCATCAAGAGTTGCCCTGACACGATTGCGCTTTCTGACCTCCTTGTGCAATTCAAATTTCTGCCGGTCGTCGACGCCCAATAAAACAAATCCGATGATATTGCGGAAAGTATCATGCACCCTGACTATGGACACCTTAACAGGGATCAGATTTCCGTCAGTTGAAATAAGGGAAGAGACAACCACCCTGGTGTCCAGATTGGCCCTTGCCCTTTCCAGTTGTTTTCGGACAATGGGAGGCCGATAAAACAAATCCTCGGCATTTTTGTACAAAATCTCATGACGGGCATACTGAAGTGTATCCAGAGCAAACCGGTTGATGGCATATATCTGACCGGAACGATCAAGGTAAAAAACAAACTGACGGATCCTGCGGATGAACTGATCGGCCAGTTCATCGCGGAAAAAACGCCGCGGGTTCAGTAAGATGAGCGGAAAAAACAAACCTGCCATCAGGGGAAGTGTGGTAAGATGACCAACTTCAGGAACAAAAGCCCCCCAGGCAAGCAGCGGGGTTAACTCAGTGATCATGGCTGTACCCATCAACAGCATTAATGACACCCCCATGATCAATCGCTGAAGTTTTTCCTTGTTGGAAAAAAAAGGCCGTGAGTCTTTTCCTGTGGAATACAATAACCACAAGCAGACAAAGGCACTACCTGCGAAATAAAGCGCAGAAACATGAAACCACCAGGCATATCCCGCTGGGTTAAAATACCAAAGACTATCGCCACCGCGAAAGAAATGCTTAAAGGAAGATGCCCCCAGCAGATAACTCAGGATAAGGCCCGCCGCCAGCGGAAGCATGCCAAAGAATAAAAACCTTTTCCACCACAAAGACTCTTTCTGGGTGAAATGCAAAAAGAACGAGACCAGTAGCAAGGGGAATAGATAGCGGGCAATAACAGCCAAACGGTCAAGCAGGTAAACAATCCCTGAATGATCGAAAAAACTGAAAAGCAGATAACAGAGGCTCATCCACGCCAGCGAAAAGGAAAGAAGCACAAAAGACCTGTGTAGTTTGTCTGATGGCATGGCCTTCCAGACGTAAACAGCCGCTTGAAGGTAAAGCAGCAGGGCCACAAAAGAAAAAAAAGCATATAATGTCATTGCCCAATGCTATATTGATAAGCAGATTACCCAACCGGCCGGTATAACAGGGCTTATTCCTGATCTGCCAGGAATCTTTCTGCCTCAATGGCCGCCATGCAACCTGTTCCGGCAGCAGTTACGGCCTGACGGTATACGTGATCCTGCACATCGCCCGCGGCAAATACCCCAGGTATATTGGTATTGGTGGAATCAGAACTGGTTTTCAGGTATCCGTTGCCGTCCATATCCAGCTGTCCTTCAAATATACCGCTATTGGGTTTATGTCCGATTGCCACAAAAAATCCTTCCACATCAAGTTGTTTCGTCTCACCACTTTTGACATTTTCAAGCAGCACTCCGTTCACGGTCTGGTCACCCAAAACCTCTCTGGGCACATGATCCCAGATTATTTCAATATTCGGTGCTTTCATCACCCTGTGCTGCATGGCTTTTGAAGCCCTGAGTTCATCCCGCCGGTGAATCAGGTAAACTTTTTTACACAGCTTAGACAGGTATGAAGCTTCCTCACACGCCGTATCCCCTCCGCCTACAACAGCCACATTCAACCCCCTGTAAAAAAAACCATCGCAAGTGGCACAGGCCGACACACCATGCCCGTTAAATTTCTGTTCTGACTCAAGTCCCAGCCATCGTGCAGAAGCCCCGGTTGCAATAATCAGGGTTTCAGCAAGCACTTCCTTTTTTTCATCAATAATGATCCTGAAAGGCCTTTTTGAAAGGTCAGCCGCAGTCGCCATCCCAAAGCGGACATCAGAACCGAATCGTTCTGCCTGCTTCTGAAAATCCATCATCATATCGGGTCCTTTTACCCCTTCCGGGTAACCCGGATAATTTTCCACATCTGTGGTAATGGTCAGCTGCCCGCCGGGCTGAATCCCCTGATACAAAACTGGCTGAAGGTCTGCCCTGGCCGCATAAATTGCTGCTGTATAACCGGCAGGACCACTTCCGAGTATCAGGCATTTGATTTTTTCCGCTTGGTCTTTCATTATTGTCAGTTATGGATATTTTGTGAATAAACTGTTGTTTTAATCCAAACAAAAATAGGAAAATGGCAGCAAGTGCCACCAAATGCTCCGATATTTTTTGGCAAATAAATTGTAAGTTTGTAATAATACGGGTGTAACCTTTTTTCCAGAAATGCCAGAACAAAAACAAGTTTTTTATGTCATAATGATCATGTTGATCTGTATAAGCTGCAGCCGGCATGTTCAGCAATCAACCACCCAGGATGAACAACGTGAAATGGCCATGAACTCCATGCCGTTTCCTGCAAGCAATAATCGGTTTGCCTTTGACCTGTTAAAAGTCCTGCCGCCGGATAGCGAAAACTTCGTGATCTCCCCCTTCAGCATTTCTGCCGCCATGGCCATGACATATGCCGGTGCCCGGGGAGAAACCAAAGAACAAATGGCCCGGGTAATGCATTTCAAAAATGATGACACCGGTTTTCATCAAGTGTACGGTGAATATCTTGCTGAGCTGGATCAGATGGCCGGTGACTCCATTTCACTCAATATAGCCAACAGTTTGTGGGCACAACAAGACTATCATTTCCTGGACTCCTTTTTTGAAGTGATTGAATCCGACTATGATTCGCAAACCTTCCAGGCAGACTTCATGGCAGACCGGGAAAGCATCAGGATGGATATCAACGATTGGGTCTATAAACAGACCGCAGAAAACATTGACAACCTGATTGCCAGAGGAGTGCTTACGGCAGACACCCGCCTTGTGCTGATCAATGCCATTCATTTTTTCGGACCATGGCTGGAGGAGTTTGACGCTGAACTCACCCGGGAAGACACTTTTTATCCTTCACCCGGTGAGCAATCGCAGGCATACTTTATGAGCAAAAGGGATACCTTCCCTTACTTTGAAGATGAAAACATGCAGGTGCTTGAAATGCCTTATGCAGAGGGAAATTTTTCCATGATGATGATACTGCCCGCAGAGGGTAATGAACTGGTTCAGGTTGAGGAATCACTTGATGCGATATGTTTCTTCAGGCTGACCAGGCAAGTCAGGCCAACCGCAGTTGAATTGCACCTTCCCAGGTTTGATGCACAAACCAAAGTTGACCTGGAAGAAACACTTGCATCTATGGGAATGACAGACGCTTTTGCTGATTATGCAGACTTTTCCGGGATGACCGGTCAAAGAGACCTGAAAATTGACAAAGTGATTCATCAGGCTATGATAGAGGTGGCGGAAAAAGGAACTGAAGCGGCGGCGGCCACAGCTGTGGTGGCCATTCGAAAATCAGCAGTGGAACAAGATGCATATACCATATTCCACGCAGACAGACCGTTTCTGTTTTTTATTAAAGACAATGAACACCAGAGCATTCTCTTTGCAGGACGCGTAATGGATCCGGGTGCCGAGTGACCCTTTTTCGCCACCCCAACTGGACAAAAACTTATTCAGAACCCAAGCAAACAGTAATATGGCGATCAGGCTGCTGACAACTTCAGATCTTCACCTTGGACGAAAATCCGCATCCATCCCGGAGAATGCCCCCGAAGCCTCAACGCGCTGCAGCTGGGAGCGTATTGTTGATTATGCAGTGACCCATTCGGTCGATGCCCTCCTGCTGGCAGGAGACATTGTGGACCAGGATAACCGTTATTACGAAGCCACGGGAATATTGCAAAAGGGGTTTAAAACCCTTGGCAGGGAAGGGATTGAAGTTTTTGCCGTGGGAGGAAATCATGATTATGAGGTACTTCCCCAACTCCTCCGGCACCAGTCTGACCAGCACATACACCTTTTGGGTGCCCATGGAAAATGGGAGGTAAAAACCCTGTCAAAAAACGGACAGGAAATACAAATTGCAGGATGGTCCTTTCCGCGTGGCAGCGTCAAAGACAATCCATTGTCAGATTTTGAAACCGTCACGATCAACCGGCAGCTTTTTACCATCGGGCTCCTGCACGGTGATGCCGGCATGGCAGAAAGCAATTACGCACCGGTTCCTTTGAATGACCTGATAAAGACAAATATCCAGGCCTGGGTGCTCGGGCATATACACAAGCAACAAATCCTCCATCGCCACGATCCGCTTGTGTTTTACCCCGGGTCTCCACAGGCTTTGAGTGCAAAAGAAACGGGCCCTCACGGGATCACACAGCTGACCGTTGAAAGTGACGGACAAACAGAGATCAGCCACATCCCGATATCTCCCGTACGGTTCGAGCACATTGAACTGGACATATCTCATGTCACCAACAAAGAAGATTTACGAAAAATAATTTCCGGGGGGATCATGGATCATGCTGCCAGCCTTGATTCCGGCACAGGTCAGGAGAAGTACCTGGTATTCGATATCGGCTTAACCGGCGAACACCCTGATCCTTTAAAAATCAGGGCATGGTCAGGGGATGAGGTCAAAGACTACAGAATTGAAACCATTGGAGGTACACAATTGGTGGTGCGAAAAACATCCAGCAATGTGAGGCCGGCATTAAAGGATCTGGCCGCCTGGGTCAAAGACCCATCTCCGGTGGGCAAACTGGCTGAAACAATTCTGGCAATTGAGCAAGGAGAATCCACGGCTTTTCTTGATGAGCTAACCAAAGAGTGGAAGATCAGAGCCAAAGAACTGCAGCATAGTGCAACCTATAACCCCTTATATGTTTCAGAAAGACTTGAAAAGCTTACGGAGGAGAAAGCCAGGCAACATATTCTAAAAGAATCCAGGCAGTTGCTCGGCACCCTGCTTGCTGAAAAAGAACAAAACGTAAATGGATAAGAAGCCTTTGATCTTAAAAGAATTATCCATCAGGAAAATGCCTGGTTTCCCCTCCGGCATGGTTCCTTATGAGGATTTCGCCGACCATATCAACATCGTTACCGGGCCGAATGCCTCAGGAAAAAGCTCCACCGCCAACCTGATCATGGAATTGATCTGGCAGGATCCGGAAGGAAACATTGAAGCCACAGGTCATTTTCGCATTGACAACGAACCCTGGCGAATACATACAGACCGTTTTCAGACCAGAACAGAACGAAACGGGGTTCCGGACGAACTGACCGGTCTCCCTCCATCGGAATCACGGGCACACTATATGCTCGCATTGCATGAGTTGGTCAATGCTGAAGACAAAGACCTGGCCAGGGAGATCGCGAAGGAAGCCATCGGCGGATATGACCCTGAAAAAGCAAGCCGGATACTGGATTACTCTGATAAAATTCGAAATAAAGGCAGCAGGGAATATACCGATTACAGCGAGGCGGAGAAACACTACAGGGAAATATTTCAACAACAGCAGCGACTCAAAAAGGAAGAAGAAACCCTTGACGCCCTCAGCAGAGATAAGGAACAGGCAGAAGAAGCAGCCCGCTTGCGCAACCTGTATGACCTGACCCGGGGATTTCTGGAAGCCCGCCAGGCGGTTGCAGTCAGGGGCCATGACCTGGATCGCTTCCCTGCCGGCGTGGAAAAAGTTTCCGGTGATGAGTTCTCCATGATCACAGAGCTGGAGGAGGAAATTGAAAAAGCAAGCCGGCAAATTGAACAGGCTAAAATAGCCATCGAAAACAGCCGCCTGGAAATTGCTTCACTGAATCTGCCTTCTGAAGAAGTTGATGAAGGATATATTGAAGCCCTTGAAGGAAAAACTGCAGAACTTGCTGATTATGAAAAACAAATCAGTGAACTGGGCAACGACCTGAAAGAAGTGGAAGCCAGTACCCTGGCTGCACTGAAAGCCATTGACCCAAACCTGAACACTGAAACCTGGGAAGGGCTTGAACTGGATGATGTACAGGAGCTTGATGAATACCTGGAGAGTGCCGGAAAACTTTCCGGCCGAAAACAATTTCTGGAAGATGAGATTGGTGAACTGGAAAGCAGTATTTCCCGGAATTCGTCCCACAACCCTGAAACAATCATGTCGGGAATAAGCACACTTGGCAACTGGCTGCAGGAATCCCAAAGCCACAGCGGAGTGCCGGTAAAATGGGTCATTATTCCGGCAGCTGCAGGAGCCTTTACTGCCATTGCCACACTGATTGCAGGGATGTACGGTCTGTCAGGCATATTTTTGGTATTGGTGCTGACTTATTACGCAATGAAGATGCGGCCGGCTTCCGGAAACAGGATTCGGGAAAGAGATTATGC
>PWGY01000139.1 GCA_003554665.1 Bacteroidales bacterium
GGCGAGGCGGTTGCTGGTTGTAGGTTCGACTACGAAGGGGTTACACGTTGCTGAAAGCTACACATGTATTACAAATATATAAGTTACATTATGTACCAAAAATTAATCGCGAAAGAAGCAGTTTTATCAGTAGTTGGCCTGGGGTACGTTGGGCTGCCCCTCGCTCTGGAGTTCGCCAGAAAGACAAAAGTCATCGGTTTCGACATCAAGGAAGACCGAATAAAAATGATGCGCAACAAACAGGATCCGAGCCGGGAATTACCGCCTGAAGCCTTTGAAGGTTGCGACATCACCTTTACCTCAGATCCGGCTGATCTGGCCGGAGCAAACTTTCATGTGGTGGGTGTCCCCACCCCAATCGACAACCATAACCTGCCGGATCTGAAGCCGCTGCTTTCCGCCACGCGGAGCGTTGGAAAGATCCTCAAAAAAGGTGATTATGTGGTGTATGAATCCACCGTGTATCCGGGGGCTACGGAAGAGGACTGCATCCCGCTATTGGAAGAATTGTCGGGATTAAAAGCCGGGCAGGATTTTAAGGTGGGCTTTTCTCCTGAACGGATCAATCCGGGGGACAAAAAAAATACCCTTACCACCATTACCAAGGTGGTATCCGGTTGCGACGAAGAATCGCTCGACAATATTGCCAAAACCTATGAGCTTATTATGAAATCGGGCGTCCATCGCGCCCCTTCGATCAAGGTGGCTGAGGCAGCCAAAATCATCGAAAATACCCAGCGCGACGTAAACATTGCCCTGATGAATGAACTGTCCATCATTTTCAGCAGGATGGGTATCAACACCTATGACGTGCTTGAGGCTGCAGGAACAAAATGGAATTTCCTGAACTTTTACCCCGGCCTGGTGGGCGGGCACTGCATCGGCGTAGACCCTTATTACCTGGTTTACAAGGCCAAAGAGTACAGGTACCATCCGCAGGTGATCAACTCCGGACGTTTTGTCAACGACTCCATGGGGTTCTACGCTGCCAAACAACTGGTCAAGAAGCTGATTGCCGCGGGCAAGAATATTCTTCATACCAAAGTTCTTGTCATGGGTGTAACTTTCAAGGAAAATGTCAGCGACATCAGGAACTCCCGGGTGTCGGATCTTATTAATGAACTAAAGAGTTACGGAGTACACGTGGATGTGACCGACCCATATGCTGACAATAAGGAAGTGGAGGAAGAATATGGCTTCTCACTGGTGGAAAAACCAGACCGTAATTATGATGCCGTGGTGGCAGCTGTCAACCACAAGCCTTACCTCGACCTGACAGAAGAATATTTCCGCTCACTGATGAAGGAAAACGGCAAAGGCATCCTGATTGACATCAAGGGCAGCTATCGCAACAAAATCAAAGAGATGACTTACTGGAGCTTCTGATACGGGCTCCAAAAACAAACCGCTTATGGCAAAAAATATCCTCATCACCGGTGGTGCCGGCTTTATTGGGTCGCACGTGGTCCGGCTGTTTGCAAACAAATACCCGGATCATCACATCGTAAACCTCGATGCACTGACCTACGCGGGGAATCTCCTGAACCTGAAAGACATCGAAAACAAACCAAACTACCGTTTTGTCAAGGGGGATATTGTGAACGCCGATCAGGTTTTCTCTTTGTTTGAAGAATATCAGTTCGACACCGTCATTCATCTGGCAGCCGAATCACACGTGGACCGTTCCATCGCCAACCCCATGGATTTTGTGCATACCAATGTATTGGGCACGGTCAACCTGCTGAATGCAGCCCGGCATTTCTGGAGCAAACCTTACCGCGATGAACGCTTTTATCATATCAGTACGGATGAGGTATACGGATCTTTGGGTAGCGAGGGCCTTTTCACAGAAGACACGCCCTATGACCCCCGAAGCCCTTACTCTGCCTCAAAGGCATCCAGCGATCATTTTGTCAGAACCTGGTTCCACACCTACGGATTGCCTGTCATCCTGTCAAATTGCTCCAACAATTACGGTTCTCACCAGTTCCCGGAAAAACTGATCCCCCTTTTCATCAACAACATCATCCATAAAAAAAACCTGCCGGTTTACGGGAAAGGCGAAAATGTGCGCGACTGGCTTTATGTGGAAGATCATGCTGCTGCCATTGACCTGATTCTGAAAAAAGGGAAGCCAGGCGAAACCTATAACATCGGCGGCCACAATGAGTGGAAAAACATTGACCTGGTCAGGTTGTTGTGCCGGATTATGGATAAAAAACTTGGCAGGGATCCGGGAACTTCCGAGGCCCTGATCACATTTGTGAAAGACCGGGCCGGGCATGACCTCCGGTACGCCATAGATGCAGGAAAAATGCAAAGGGAACTGGGCTGGACCCCATCGGTTTCTTTTGAGGATGGGCTGGAAAAAACCGTGGACTGGTACCTGGCCAACGGAGAGTGGCTGAAGCAGGTCACCTCGGGAGCCTACCAGGAATACTACCGCCAACAATACGGCTCGTGAGGTATGACCCTGCCAGGGTTAATCTGTTACTAACACCGGAGAAACCACCCTACCCTTCGATCCTGAAGGGGTCACATGTTACTCATGAGGGAGGTGATGTAAACCCCGTATAAAACAAGGAAAACCACCCCTTGCCAGCGCCCTATACTTCTTTTACCTGAAAAGATTAACAGGGCCCAAAGCAACACGACAGCCGCCGCTCCGACCAGGACATCGAAATTCAGGGCCTTGTTGAACGGCAGGGGCTTGATCACCGCACTGGTGCCGAGTACAAAAAATACGTTGAAAATATTGGACCCCAGTACATTCCCTATTACAATGGCCGCATTGCGCTTCATGGCGGCCGCCACACAGGCAGCCAGCTCCGGCAAGGAGGTTCCTAAAGCAACGATGGTAAGGCTGATCACTGCTTCGCTCATCCCGAGCATGGCAGCGATCTCCACGGCCCCGTCCACAATCCAGCGTCCGCCGGCTACCAATGCCAGCATTCCTCCCAGCACCATCAATATTGACCTCCAAAGCGGGTATTCCCTGACCGGAATCTCTGGCTGAAACTTGCCTGAGCGGGCAGCCCCGAAGGCATAATACATGAAAAGCAGGAAAAACAATACCAGGATGATCCCATCACTCCTGTAGATCATTGAGCGGCTGATGCCGTCAAGCAAAACATCGTTGGCCAGCACCCCCACCACCACTGCTCCCAGCAATGCAAACGGAACCTCCTTCCAGAGGGTGTCTTTACTGACCGCTATCGGAAAGATGATGGCCGAAAGGCCCAGTATCAGAAAAATGTTGGAAATATTGCTGCCCAGCACATTGCCCAGGGCCACATCCGCTGTACCCTTGAA
>PWGY01000008.1 GCA_003554665.1 Bacteroidales bacterium
TACTGGTTTGTGGATTCCCACGCAGGCGTTGATTTCACTTACCTGGAATTTAACGGAAATTTTAACTACCTGTTTCACAAAGAGGATGAACTCATTATCTACGGGATTGGCACACTGGGCATCCATTATGCCGATGTATCCTCACCCCAGACCGAATGGGGCGGCGGCAGCTATTCAGATACGGAACTCGGCCTTGGTATTGGCGGGGGTATCGAATACAGCCTTGGTGGTTTTTCCATTTTTGCCGAACCCAAACTCTTCCTGACAGGCTTTGATCAGCTGAAATTTAATGTAGGCGCAAGATTTTATTTGTAAAATCCAATAAATCTGCTATCTTTGTAGACAAGACTATATTTTTAACCATTCAAAATCTTGACTATGAGTAGATTTATCCTCTCCGTATTGTTTCTTTTCCTGGGGGTTGCAGTTGTCCAGGGGAACACAAGCAATTACTTTCTGGATCACTCGGCCGTGGATCAGCTGTTTGCTGAAGCCGAAGAAGTGGATCCCCTGACCATGCACAGCATGGCACCTACAGTGGCTGCCACACAAAACAATGTGTCAATTGCCCAGGACAAAGAACCGGCCGTTGCATTTCTGCTTGCATGGTTTGTAGGCCCACTGGGGATACATCGTGCATATCTGGGTACGTCAACAGGTACAATTGTAGGGTATATTCTGACACTCGGGGGTTGCGGTATCGTGGCCTTTGTAGACTGGGTTGTCCTGCTGATCGGCTTGGTCAATGACGACATCAGCCAGTATGTGGACAACCCGAGCTTCTTCATGTGGTAGGGTTTACTCTGCATTAAGCTCCTCTTCCAGATTGAAGAGAAACTCACGCACAGCCGCCAGGGTTTTATCCCGGCGGCTTTTTTCGTTTTCTTCAGCCAGCAACCCCGCTTGCCTGATGCCTCCGAAATAAAAGGACTGGAAAGGCCCCAAACCGGCAAACACCCCGGCAACATAGTATCCGTTCAGCGCCATTGCGGTAAACGCCCCCAATGATGCCAGTTGAGAAAAGGCATTGAGTACCCCCCACCCCGTTTCCCCGGCATACAACTGACCCGATCCGGGAATAAAGGTGGACCAGAGCCGGGCTTTTTCCGGATCAAGCTGTCGTTGGTCATCTTTCCTGACAAGGATCTCTGTATAATGAGACAATTGCTCATCCGCCATTTGCTGATCACCGGACATATTAAGCACCCATCCTTCAAGGTGATCTGACAGTGCATCCCATTGCCTGAGATCAGCAAGCACAAGGCCCTCCAGCAAATAAACACGCTGATCTGAACCCTGGCCGTAACGATGTCTGAATTGCTGCAGCAAACCAAAAGCCTCATCCGGGTTGCCGTCCATGTAGGCACAAAATGCCATTTCATACAGCAACTCCATGCGAAGGGTATCTGCCCCGGAAAAAGTCATGGACCGACGCAGATCCCGGTAAGCCTTTTCATATTCCCCCAGCTGCTTCAGTGCCCTGGCCTTCTTCAGGTTGGCAGTGATTCTCCATACCGGATCATCCGCCTCAAAATATACCCGTTCATAGGCAATGGAGGCCTCAAAAAACTTTCCTGAAGCAAACAGGCTGTCTGCCCGCTTCATGAGCACTTCATTCTGTGCATAAAGCCCTTCAGAAAGCATTCCGCAAAGGAATATGCATATCAAACAAAACCCGTTGGTCCATTTCATGATTAAACTCCTGATTAACACGCCGGGCAGCCGTAGCACTACCCACAATATTCCCCACATAGAATGCCCCGGCCGCCGAAGCAGACAAAATAAACAACACACTGTCCGGTCCGGAGCCACGATAAAAATCAAATGCAGTCAACCCCAGCGCTGTTACATACAAAAACCCTGCAACACCTTCTGCCGGTTTCCCCGCATATATTTTACCCAGACCCGGCACAGCAGCAGATAACACCCCGGCCACAAAAGGAGATGAGGCCCGATGATCCATTAAACGATTGTAGTGATGCTCCATTTGCTTTTCCTGTGCAGCTGTTACATGATGGTTTCCGGAAAAATCAGTCGCATAAGAACGGTATTGCTCCAGGTTCCTTTCCAGCAAAGCTGTGCCTGCCAGCTGCAACCGTTGCAGGGCATGATATAAACCATCCTGGCCGGCATCAGTCCGTTTAAGCACCTCACGCCCTTTGCCTGCATCGCCAATATGGGCGAAATTGTAAGCGGCAAAAAAACGGGATTTTTGATACACCGGACTGTCATTGCCGACTTTAAGCAGATACCCGGCCGACAGCTCCAATGACTTTTTCTGGTAATGCACCCACCCTGTCAGGTAATTCAGAGAATCAAGCTGCCGGGGGGTTTCCGCTTCCAGCCTTTCCAGCAGGAAAAGGCTTTCCCTGTAGTCTTCCCTGCTTATGAGGTGACGGATAAAACTTACTTCCCTGCTCCAGCTGTCTTTGCAGCCGCCTGATGGTCCGAATCCATCCGTACTCACAACCCCGTCATATGGTTTCAGGCTTTTTCCGCCGGCAATGGAGCAACCGGCGTAAACCGGCACCATGTAAAATACCAATAAGACTACAGGCACGATTTTAGTCATAAGCACTCTTTGTATACATACCTGTTTCCTCCTCAGCCTTTCCGGAGCCTTCACGTATATGCATGGGATGGATGTCAAACGCGGCCACCCTGTTGCAGCGCGAAAGGCGATCAGCCGTTGCAGCCAAACCTTTTACCAGGCCCAGGTCTCTGATCAATTCCTTACTGAACCCAGAGCAAGTCGGATGGTAAAGACACTCAGACGGAAGCTGCGGAGATACCAAACGCTGATACACATACATCATCCCTCCGAGCGTCAAACGCACAGGATTGACCCGGGATAAAAAGCGATCACTCCCTGAGTCCATAAAAGTAATGTCAGAGCCCCCAAGTTGCACCACCATCTCATCATGGCCTGCACGCAGCAACTCTCTGTCACTCAAAGGTTCACTGGCAAAACCATTTGATGCGGCCAACAACAGGCACAAGCAGAACACCCCACTTCCGGTAAATTTATTCAATAATACGCGCATCATCGGGTACGTTAAAATCAAACCATGAACTCTCCGCCTGACGATTCATCCTGACATCAGATAAACGAACACGGCTTACAATGGAATCTCCTGTAGCAAGGTAATTGAACTCTGTAATGGATCGGGGCAGGATCAGGTCAGAAAATATCTCATAATCATCATAATACACCTTTTTAACCAGTTTACCCCCGGCATCATAATACCCGGCATACACCGGCATATAATCATCATGCACCAGCTCAATATATGAAAACAGATGGTTAAGCGAAGAAGGAGGTTCCCACCGGGTAATCATCAATCCATCTTCAAAATCTGTCCTCCTGTTTGAGAACCCCATCTCACGCAAACCAAGATCCTGGGTCCTGCCACTCAAAAAGTAATACACAAGATTGTTTTCCGAACTGTACTCCACACTTTGGGTACGATAAACCGTATTCTCCTCCTCATCATATATGGTCAGCTCCCCATGCCGGTTGGTAACCATTACCTGCCCGTCAGGTTTGTCAAACTTTGTGATAAGTTTACCATCGTAGGCTTCATAAAACAGCTGGGCTTCCACAGTGGCAACCTTCCCCCCCTGCAGTTGACGGCTTTCCATCCGAAGCATGATCCGTTCGGGCGAAAAAAGAACAAATCCGCACAAAAACAATAGTAAAATAACCCCGGCAAAAAAGATCAGATGACTGCGCATAACTGTAATCTTACTTATACAAAATGATCCGGAAAGTAGTTCCATTGTTCAGTGATGAGTGCTTCACAAACAACTTCCCGTTGTGATAATTTTCAATAATTCTTTTACTAAGGGATAACCCGAGACCCCAGCCCCTCTTTTTACTGGTATAACCCGGGTTAAAAATCGATTTCTGTCTGGATGCCGGAATACCTTTGCCATCATCTGAAATATCAACGGCCACCTGATCCTTGTAGTCCTCCACCGACACATAAATATTGCCAGTTCCCTGCATGGCATCAACCGCATTTTTGATCAGGTTTTCAACCACCCATCCAAAAAGGCTGGCATTCAAAGGCACCATTACCACCTTGTCGGGTGTGGCCACATTGAATGAAACCTTTTTCGGCATTCTTCGCTTCATGTACCCCACCACTTCATTGAGGGTGTTCATAATATTTTCAGGGATCAGTTCCGGAGACGAACCTATCTTCGAAAACCGCTCGGTAATGTTTTCAAGACGCTTCACATCCTTGGAAATTTCTTCAAGGGTTTCTTCATCCACCCCTTTCATTTTCAACAACTCCACCCAGGCGATCAGCGAAGAAAGCGGGGTACCCAGCTGGTGGGCTGTTTCTTTGGACATCCCCACCCAAACCTGATTTTGCTCGGCATTTCGCGCCATACTGAACAACAGGTAGGAAACAAAAAGAAAAACCCCAATGGCCAGAAACTGCCCCAGGGGGTAATACCGAAGCTGAGTCAGTAAAAATGAACTGGTGTAATAGACATAACAGCGGCCATAGTCGGGAAGCGTAATAGACAAATACCGGTCACCCCCGGCCATGGAAGCGATCAGCTCCTGCACCTCCTGCTCATCCTCCATATCCACCCCTTCAATATTGCCATGTGCAATGAGTTCCTGGTGCGCATTGTCAACCACAATCACCGGCACATTGGCAGAGCTAACCACCAGGTCTGAAATAAAGGTATCCAGCAGATCATCCATCACATTCCTGAGCTCCGTAAACACCTTGGAATCACGAAAATAAATATAGCGTCTTCCGTCAATGATCCGGAATGTCATGGGAGGGTGATCAGAAAAGTATTCCGCCAGATCACCGGTCAGCTCTTCAAAACCCCGCAACCGCGAAGGCAGATTACTGCTGGATATCACTTCTCCCTGCTCATCCGTCAGTACAAGGGGGATGGTTGTATTGCTTTCCAGAATATTTGTATACAGGGTGAGATCCTCACGATCAACTTCTGCCCTGTTCAGCCGGTCAAAAACCTGGGTCAGCAACTCCACACGCTTGTGTTCCTCTTCACGAATGACATCAAAAAGTTTTTCGCTGTCTTGCAAAAGAGTTTCTCTCTTGCGGATGGCATCCGCCCATAACTCCACACGCTGGCGTTCATCATGCGAAATTTTCCGCACCATGATATCGGTGTAATACAAAGAGGCCATCACAATAACAGCTGCAAAGGCAAGCAAATAAAGCTTCCACCTCTGCTTCCTCGAATATACTTCAAACCCCTTTATTTGATTGAACAGTTTCAAGCCACCTCTTTTTTTTTATCAGTCTGATACAGACAACGGATTCGCTTCGGAATTCTTTCTCAAAAATATAACTTTTGTACCACATTGCGGATGATTCATTACCGAGACAGGCGTGAACAGAAAAAATGTCGCAAAACATGTACTGATATTCGTTACTTTTGCCTTTGGAATCTGAAAAAGCTCCAACATGTCATTTCTGAATAGCATCGCCAGCTGGTATGTAAAAAAGCGGCTCTCGCAGATCAATCATTTCAGAGAGAACCCCGCTGAAGTGCAGAACGAGGTTTTGCAAAACCTGCTTCAGGTGTCGCGTAATACCGAATGGGGTAAAAAATATGAGTTCAGTACCATCCAATCTTATAAGACTTTTAGCGAGCGACTTCCCATTCAGGATTATGACGACCTGCAGCCAACCATTGAACGCATGCTAAAAGGAGAGCAAAATATTCTATGGCCAACCGACATAGAATGGTTTGCAAAATCATCCGGCACCACAGCAGATCGCAGTAAATATATCCCCATCAGCCCGGAGTCTCTTTCTGAGTGCCACTATAAAGCAGGAAGAGATGTGCTGGCCATTTACTGCCACCACCATCCGGAAACCCGGGTCTTTGACGGAAAAGGTCTGATCATGGGCGGCAGCAACAAAGTGAGCGAATACAACAATAATATTTCTGTGGGAGACCTTTCAGCCGTATTGCTGCGGAATGTGCCATTTTACGGTGAGTTTTTCCGGACACCTGACATTTCTCTGGCACTGATGGAAGATTGGGAGGAGAAGCTTGACAAAATTGCCCATGCCACCTATGCGGAAAATGTCACCAACATAAGCGGAGTTCCGTCCTGGAACCTGATATTGCTGAAGCATGTGCTGGAGATCACCGGACGCAACCACATCCTGGAGGTCTGGCCCAACCTGGAGTTATTTATTCACGGAGGGGTCAGCTTCGCCCCCTACCGGCCTCAGTTTGAGAAAATCATCCCCTCCCGTCAAATGGTTTATCTCGAAACCTACAATGCCTCTGAAGGATTTTTCGGCATCCAGGATAACCCGGATGAAAAAGACATGCTGCTCATGCTGGATTACGGGATATTTTACGAATTTATTCCGGCAGAAGAACTGGAGGAAGACACCCCGCGCATCATTCCCCTGGCGGAAGTTGACACCGACACCAATTACGCCATGGTCATTACAACAAACGGTGGTTTATGGAGATACATGATCGGTGACACAGTTCGCTTTACGAGCCTTTCTCCTTACCGGATCCGGATTTCCGGACGCACCAAAAGTTTTATTAATGCGTTTGGGGAGGAAGTGATCGTAGACAATACCGACAGTGCCTTGCAAAAAGCCTGTGACGAAACAGGTGCCGTGATCAGTGAATATACCGCGGCCCCCGTTTACCTGAACGACAATCAGCGTGCAGCCCATGAATATGTGATTGAGTTTGAGAAAGGGCCATCCGATCTGACGCACTTCACCGAAATCCTTGACCAGGAGCTGCAAAACCTGAATTCAGACTATGCAGCCAAACGCAGTGCGGACCTGATGCTGAAAAAACCAAAGCTTACCACTGTTCCGCCCGGCACATTTTTTAACTGGCTCAAGTCAAAAGGGCGGATCGGAGGACAGAATAAAGTTCCGCGACTTTATAACGGACGGCGTTATGTGGACGACATTCTTGAATACAAAGGCAGAATCGGGCACTGATTTTCCCGGCCCGGGAGGTTGCCTGTTTATGCCCCTTTATTACATAATCCACCTACAACCAAAACCAGCTCAACATGCACATAGCCATTGCCGGTAACATCGGTTCAGGAAAAACCACACTGGCCGGATTACTGTCCAAACATTACGGATGGGAAGCCAACTACGAAGACGTAGACACCAATCCCTACCTGAATAATTTTTATGAAGACATGCAGCGTTGGTCGTTCAATCTGCAGATTTATTTCCTGAACAGCCGGTTTCGGCAAGTGGTTGAAATCCGGAAAAAAAACAAAAAAGTCATACAGGACAGAACCATTTATGAGGATGCATATATTTTTGCACCCAACCTGCATGCCATGGGCCTGATGTCGTCGCGCGACTTTAACAACTATTCAAGCCTTTTTGAATTAATGAGTTCACTGATCGATCCGCCCGACCTGCTCATCTACCTAAGGGCAAGCGTCCCCACCCTGGTTAGCCAGATTCAGAAAAGGGGGCGCGAATATGAAAACACCATCAGGCTGGACTATCTTAAAAAGCTGAACGAGCGCTATGAAGACTGGATCAGCGGATATGACCTCGGCAAACTGCTGATAGTAAACGTTGACGACCTGAAGTTCAGCGAAAACCAGCAAGACCTTGGCGTCATTATTCAGAAAATTGATGCCGAAATACACGGATTGTTTTAATCAACTGCCATGCAAGCCATTGGTATCATCCCGGCACGTTATGCTTCTTCCCGTTTCCCGGGAAAGCCCCTGATCAACATCAGCGGGCGATCCATGATACAACGGGTATATGAGCAGGCCCTGCAATGCCCGGCATTGAAAGAAGTAGTGGTAGCCACTGACGATCAGAGGATCTTCGACCATGTATCGGTGTTTGGGAAAGCAGTAATGACAGGCACCGGTCACCCCAGCGGAACGGACCGGTGCGAGGAAGCACTCAGGTTGCTCAACGATGCAGACAGCTACACCGAAAATGACATTGTGGTTAATATCCAGGGAGATGAGCCATTTATTGACCCGCAGCAGATTCAGCAACTGATCAGTGGTTTTTCCGATCCCGGCAGGCACATCGTTTCACTAAAAAAGGAAATCTGTTCCCAGACAGATATCGAAAACCCCAATGTGGTAAAGGTAGTATGCGACCAGTCAGGTAACGCAATATATTTCAGTCGGTCGCCCATTCCATTCATTCGCAGCAAATCATTTGAGTCGGTGCCGCAAAACACATACTTTAAACATCTTGGGATGTATGGATACCGCATCCAAACACTTAAAGAAATTGTAACACTTCCACCAGGCAGGCTTGAGCAGCTTGAATCGCTGGAGCAACTGCGGTGGCTTGAGAACGGATATAAGATCTTTATGCAGACAACCAGACTGGAAAACATATCGATCGACACCCCCGAAGACCTGAAAAAAATTCCGGCAAATCCTGATAAAACAGCATAACAGAAAGACATAAGCAAAGAAACAAAGGCTATGTGGCGTTTTTTTTCTTAATTTAGCTTTCTGCATAATACATTGAAATCACTAAACAGCCGGGTACAAAACAACAATAACATGAAGATCGGAAAATACATCAGCGAGTTACTCTATTCCCACGAAACAGTTATATTGCCGGGTTTTGGTTCCTTTTCCACCAGGTATGTCCCGGCAAAGTTTGTTTCAGAAAAGAACATTGTGGAAGCCCCCGCAAAAGTGGTCGATTTCAGCCCCGAGCCAAAAGAGGGCTTCACCCCGCTGACCGCTTTGATTGCCGAACGGGAAGGAATGACAGAAGATGCGGTCAATGATTTTTTCAGGAAGCTGGCCCCTGAGATCAACCAGTCACTCCAGGAAGGCCAAAAAGTACAGCTTGAAAAAATCGGGCTGTTTCAAATGGACGAAAAAGGGGAGATCCAATTTAGCCACGACAAAAGTGTAAATTACCTGAATGAAGATACCGGTGTGAGCCACATCAAAGCCCCCGCCTTTTCACCCCCTGAAGCCCCCCCCGCAGAAAAAGATCAGCCCGCTGATGGGGATGCCGGCGCAACCGATGATAAGCCTGCCGATGAAACTGCAGACAAAACTGCTGACCAACCTGCTGACCAACCTGCCGGCGAACCTGCCGGTGAACATGCTGACCACCCTGCCGATGAAAGTGCCGGCAGCACTCCGGACAAAGCTGAAGGCGAATCTGCCGGGGAACAAACAGAGAAGGCCGCTGATACGGCTGCCAGCGCAACCGATAATAAACCTGCAGGAGAAAAGGCAGGTGAACCCACTCCCCCGCCGCAGACAGCAAATGAACCAAAGGATGATGCGAAAAGATCCGGAGGTTTTCAGTGGTTGTTTTACATAGGCATTCCGCTCCTTGTGATTCTGCTTATCCTTTTACTGAGATTTGACTATTTCTTTGGCGGCGAAGGCGTTTTCCGTACACAGGAAACTGTTGAGCAGATTGAACCGGTGCCTTCCGAGCCGGCCGATCCCCCGGCAACCGACGAACCCGAAGAAGAAATTGCAGAACCCGAACCGGCTCCGACCGATCCTGACATTGAACCCCCGGCCCCGGAAGCCGGTCGCCCGGTTTATTATATCGTGGTCGGCAGTTTCCGCAACGAAAGCGAGGCACACAAACTTGCCCGGCAACTTCGTGCTGAGGGTGCCAACCTGGCCAGTGTGTTCATGCAGACACCGGCCGAGTACCACAGGGTATGTTACGGATATTACTACGACCTTGACGAAGCAAAGGATCAAAAAGCCACCCTGGATGGTGAGCTCAGGGATAAAGCCTGGATTTTGCACCGATAATGCCTGCATCTTCACCGATATTGCCTGAATTTTTACCGATAAAGTCCGGCTCACAACGAAAAAACCCGGACTTTCACCGATAACCCATTGTTGACCCATACTTTCTGTTTGCTGTGGCAAAAAACAAGCTGAAAAAATTTGCTGAGATCAACAGCTTTTCCAATGTAATACAGCCTTCGGCCTATTATTCCATTTCCCGTTTCAGTTACAGGGGCAAATGGAAAGAACAGTTTTTCCGGAATCAAAACCCACTGATCCTTGAGATCGGTTGCGGAAAAGGGGAGTACTCTGTTGGTCTGGCAAGGGCCATGCCTGATCATAACTTTATCGGCCTCGATATCAAAGGAGACCGCATCTGGAATGGAGCCAGGGAAGCACTTGACGATGGTTTATATAACGTGGGATTCCTTCGGGTACGTGCAGAAGCGATCAATGCTTTTTTTGGCGAAAATGAAGTAAGTGGGATCTGGCTTACTTTTCCTGACCCCCACCTGAGGCAGTCGCGTTCAGACAAGCGTCTTACATCGCAGCGATTCCTTGAAAAATACCGCCGGTTACTTGCTCCCGGAAGCCCCATTCATCTGAAAACCGATAATGAATCACTCTTCAGATACACCCTGGACGTAATCAGAGAAAACCAACACAGCCTGGTGGTCAAAACCGAAGACCTATACAATGATCATGCTATGCAGGATTCTTTCCTCAAAGAAATCCAGACATATTATGAAAAAAAATTTCTGGCTGAGAATAAGCCCATTTTTTACCTGCAATTTGTGTTGAATGCCACAAAAGCAACATAATTCATTGTCGTTTTTTGACAGGGTTTACAAAGTAGTCCGGGAGGTTCCCCGGGGGCGTGTAACAACATACGGAGCCATTGCGGCCTGCCTGGGAAACAGGGGCAGCAGTCGCATGGTAGGCTGGGCAATGAACCATTCACATGCATCTGACCCCTCCCTCCCGGCCCACCGCGTGGTAAACAGAAAGGGGATGCTGACCGGCAAACACCATTTCGGGAACCCCAATTTAATGAAGCAATTGCTGGAAAATGAGGGAATAGAGATCAAAGATGACAGGGTACTCAATTTTGAGAATCATTTTTGGGATCCGGCATTTCACCTGGGAAGGAAGTGAAAACAATTTCCCGTAAACAGTCGTTATGGTGCCAGCGTAAAGCAGCCCGGCGAACCTTCATGGGGGCGGCACCGGGCAACGGTGAAAGGACGCCATGGCTCGACCATGAAAGAGCAATATGGGGGCCACTACACACAAATCAAAAAAATCTTATCTTTGTAGTGTTATTTAAACAAAAACCAAATTAAGATAACCTTTTAATTGCTCAGAAATATGTCACAAAACCTGGAATTAATCAAGAAAGTAGAAAACGTAATTGACCAGATACGCCCCTACCTCGAAGCAGACGGAGGAAACATCCGCTTCGTCAGCCTGACGGAAGATAACGTGGTAAACGTTGAGCTGCTTGGTGCATGCGGTTCATGCCCCATGAGCCAGATGACATTGAAAAACGGCGTGGAACAGGCCATGAAAAAAGCCATTCCGGAAATCAAGGCAGTAGAGTCGATCAACAATTAAGTATCGCGCCATACGATCCTTCCAGCGGCATTTCACGCCCGACACCCAGGCATTTTGCGGATACCCTCATAACCGGCGGTGACTGGCGGCGTTTATGTTCGCTGCCTGTCACAAGTCGCAGCACTTTGCTTACCGTGGCATCATCATGCCCGGCCTCCACAATGGAAGCAGCATCCATGCCCTGCTCGATGAATTTGTATAGTATTTCATCAAGCACCGCATAGTCCGGCAGGGAATCCGCGTCTTTCTGATCAGGCCGGAGTTCTGCCGAAGGTGCTTTTGTGATTGTATGATCAGGAATCACCTCCTGTTTACTGTTAATCAATGCTGCCATCCCGTATACCTCCGTCTTGTAAACATCCCCCAAAACCGAAAGCCCACCGCACATATCACCATACAAGGTGCCATAACCCACGGCTGCTTCACTTTTGTTGGAGGTATTCAGCAACAAATGGCCGAATTTATTGGAAAGCCCCATGAGCACAATGGCCCGGGCCCTTGCCTGGATATTTTCCTCTGCAATACCTGAATTTGTATGATCAAACAGGGGCTTCAGTGTTTTCTCCACGGCACTGACTGTTTCATTGATTGAAATCACATCGTATTTTACGCCAAGGTTTTGCGCCAGCGAAACGGCATCTTTCACCGAATGATCCGAGCTGTGAGGACCAGGCAACAACACTGCCCATACGTTTTCTTTACCCAAAGCCTGCTCGGCCAGCACCAGGCTTACTGCAGAATCGATGCCTCCCGACAGACCAAGTACGGCTTTTTTTAAGCCGGTTTTCCTGAAATAATCCTTTACTCCGAATACCAGTGCATCCATCATCAGCCGGTATTTCGATTCGTTTTCGGGGGCAGCAGGAATATGACTTACGTGCCCTTGCAAAACCTCGTCCAGGTCATACACACGCAAGTCTTCCCGGAACGAAGGCATAAGGTCAGTCAGTTCCCCCGCAGGATTACACACTGCACTGCCTCCCTCAAAAATCAGATCGGTCTGCCCACCCAGCAAATTTGCATTGAACAAGGGCAGCTGGTATGTGCGGGCATTTTCCGAGAGCACCCTCAGGCGGCTCACCCCGTGGTTCCAGGCAAAGGGAGAAGCAGAAATATTGATGAGCAGGTCAGGCTTTTCCCTGATCAACTCATCCGGCGGATTCACAGCATACAGCCCCTGGTTGTGAAGGTTCCAGATATCTTCACAAATGGTAAGGCCGATCCTGCGGCCTTTAAAAGGAATGGTATGAAAAGCCGTCGCCGGCTCAAAGTACCGGTACTCGTTAAACACATCATAAGTTGGCATCAGGCCTTTATGGTAACCGGCCTGAATCTCTCCATTCATCAGCAGGAAAGCTGTATTGCGCAAACGCTTGCCATTTGGTTGCAGACTGAGGGTCGGAGTGCCGACAATGGCTGCAATGCCCTGGCAGGCTGCTGCGATCTCATCAACGCACCGCAGGCACTCCCGTATGAATGCATCAGAAAAAAGCAAATCGCGTGCGGGATATCCGCACACCGACATCTCAGGAAACACAACAATATCTGCTCCTTGTTGTTTTGCATCCTGGATGGCCCTGATGGTCGCGGTTGTATTGTATTTAAAATTTCCTACATGATAATTAAGCTGTGCCAGCGCAATACGCATAGTCATAATATTTTTTATGGCCGGGCCTCTCAAACCCCGGAGGGTTAATGCCTGCCGGTGTTTACCTTAAAACATCACACCCAATGTAACCTCGAGGTAATTCACCATTGAGCTGGGAGGAGCGCCCCCGGGAACAGGGCTATCCATTTTCAGGGCATTGGTAAACCCATTGTTAAAAACCAGCCCCCCCATCAATGAGGTACGCCCACCAAGACTGTATTCCACACCGGCCCCGATGATCAGCGAAGCACGCATAAAAGTGATTTCATCCGAAATATCTACGTCACGGGCAGATACCACGGTTCCGTCGGGCTGGGGAATGCGCTCATCGGCTTGCGCTTTTGTATTGAAGCCAACCCCAAGACCAAACTGACCGTAATAAGTAATATAGCCGATCTCATCGGTCCGTAGCTTAATGGTGACCGGGACCTGAAGATAACGCAATGAATAATCCCGTCGCTTATCGGTATCCAGCCCGTCCCGGATGTATCTGTATTTGAGCTTTCCGCCGGTATGCAGCAGATTGATCCCTGAAGAGATGGCATAACCTTCTGCAAACACATAATCTGCCACCAGCCCGTAAGACAAGCCAAATGTTACCCCATTTCTCTCAAAACCACGTGTTTCAGGACGATGCCAGGAAATATTCGGTGAACCCACCATGCCGAATTTAAAGCCTGTATCACCGGCTGCTGCGAAAGGCATGGTCAGCAAAACCGCAGAAAGGAAGATCAGAAGCTTTTTCATAAGATCAGTATCATTTTCAAAAATTGTGCGAATATCTTTATTGCAATCTTATAATTTTGCCATAAGCTTTACGTTTGCAATATTAAACATTTTTTTTACGCACAGACCGGGGTGCATATTGCCCGGGAATCAACCCGGAAACTTTCAGCCTTTATATCCCATATAAAATTAATCAATCCCTGTGAAAATGATCAAACAAAGAATGGCAAGGATTTGTTCGTCACTGGCTTTCTTAACAATTTGCCTGGCGATTGGCGGTTGCTCCGCCTGGGACCGCAAACCGTTTTATGAAGCAGACATATCTGATGTGGAGATTGACCCTGTAAGGGTAAGCCGCTATGATTCCGTACTCTTTGAACTAAACCCCTTTGACCTGCGCAAAGAGATTGAGCCTCATATTGAGGAGTTTTATTTTTTCCTGGGTGAGGGCATTGATGACCCGGCGGGAGTTGAGCAATTATATGATTACGTGACCGACCCCCTGATGAAGGAATTATATATTGATTCCAAAGAAGTATGGCCTGACCTGGATGAACTCGGAGAATCACTCACCCGCGCATTTCGGTTTTACCAATACCATTTCCCTGAAAGCAAAACACCCAGGGTTTATTCCTACATTTCAGGAATAGACCACCAAATGCCGGTCATACATGCTGAAGGACACCTCATTATTGCCCTGGACACTTACCTGGGCAGCGATTACCACTATTACGAAAAAATCGGCATACCACGGTACAAAAAAAGATGGATGAGACCTGAGCGTGTACCGGTTGATGTAATGGAGGTACTGGCCAGGGAAAAACTGGATATGATCTACCCCCAGCCGGAAACCATGCTGGAACATATGATCCATGAAGGCAAGCGACTTTTCTTTCTGGATTGTATGTTGCCCGGCACCCCCGATTCACTCAAGATAAAATACACCGATGCCAACCAGCAGTGGATGGAAAACAATAAGGGTCGTGCGTGGACGTATAAACTGGACAATGAACTGCTCTATTCCTCCGATTTTGCAGCCATTCAGAAATTTGTCAGGGAAGCTCCGTTTACCGCTCCCTTCTCACAGAATTCGGCACCGCGCACCGGCGTCTGGCTCGGATGGCAAATTGTCAGGGAGTATATGCGCCGAAACCAGGAAGTAAGCCTTCAGGAACTGCTCCATGAAACCGATGCAAGAAAAATCCTGAATGAAGCCAGGTTCAGGCCGGGCTAAAAAGTTTATTGCTTTCTGCTACCAGCTCCAGTATCTCCTCACGACCCCGTCCTGTCTTACTGCTGCTGACAATGCATGGGGGCAAGGGCTCCCATTGCCTGGCAAGGGTTTTCATATATACATCGAAGTGCTTCTTCACCCTGGATTCCGACAACTTGTCTGCTTTTGTGAACACCAGGCAGAACGGGAGCTGATTCATTCCAAACCATTCCAGAAAAGCGATATCGTTCTTCAGCGGTTCATGGCGGCTGTCAATCAGGATAAAAGAACAAAGAAGATTCTGCCGCTTCAGCAAATAAGTCTGGATAACCCTTTCCCACTTTTTTTTAATCGCCACCGGCACTTTGGCAAAACCGTAACCGGGAAGGTCTGTCAGGTACCATGACCCATTAATCAGGAAATGATTGATCAGTTGCGTTTTGCCTGGAGTAGCCGAAGTTTTGGCCAGCTTTCCGTGGCGGGTCAGCATATTGATCAGGGAAGATTTACCCACATTGGAACGACCCAAAAAAGCATACTCAGGCAAATCGCCCGGGGGGCAGTCTTTCCAGTTTGACGAACTTTTGATAAACTCAGCTGATTTAATTATCATGGCTGCAACCCGTTACGAAAAAAGGGGGCCTGCACTGACCGGATCCGGCAGGCAGTAAAGTTTTCAGGCTTTCTGTTGGTATGTACTGATATGCCTCCTGGTCTTTGAATCATAAATATCAGCGATGGTAACCATGATCCCTGTTTCCTCCACGCCTCCGAAATCCTCGTTAAAAGCTGTTCCGAATGTTTTCATTGTAGGACTGAGACCCATGTATGAATTGATCAGTGGAGGGATATTCTCCTTCCGGGCCCTTACATGATGTGACAACAAGCGGTAATTCTCCTCAAAGGTTTCTCCTGTAAAAACTTCAGACAACTTCTCCCGGGGCGTGGTAATCGGCAACGGCTCATATGGGGCAGCCAGGTTATCATTGTCGGGGAAAAACCGGTGCATGAAATACAATATCAGGTCGCGCGCATAAGTGTCAAAATGCTGGTACATGGTCACTTTACCCAAAAAATATTTCAATTGCGGATAATCAACCACAAGGCCTCCCAGGCCATCCCACAAATTATCCAGGGAATAGATGCTCTTCCTGTTTTCCCTGGATGGCTGGTAGGCCGGCTGCACAAAGGATCGCCCCAGCTCGATGGTATAGGGCATATAATCCCCGATAAACTGACCGGAAAAACGGAACAAACGGGCCATGGCAATGTCAGGCACACCATCTGACCTTTTGGCCGCATCCCAGCAACAGGTAAACCGATAGCCTCCCACAATATCCCTGGCTGCAGGATCCCACACAATCAGCTGCTGGTAAGGGTTGTCACCCTGATCAAAATCATCCAGATCCAGTTCTTTGCCAGTTCCTCCGCCCGCCTGCCGGAAAGAAACCTCACGCAAACGTCCGATTTCACGCAGCACATTCGGAGCATTGCGGGCGTCCACCACATAAATCTCATTATTGCCCTTGTTGGTGTAGCGAAAAAACCTGTCATCTGTCAATTCAGCCATGAGCACATCCCTGGGCACAGGCTGAATTATCTCCCTTTCATGTTCCTTCATCTCCTTATTCATTCCGGTTAATCATTAAATAGCAAATTGCCGTCAGGCAACCCATAAACATGCTCTTTCATTTTCTGTGCCCACTGGTAATGGGTTTTTTCTTTGGTAAAGGTACTATATGGCACAGGCTTTCCAAAGATAATGCGGAGTTTTTTATTCTGCTGACTGAACATTTCATCAGGCAGGTACAGCATCTCCACATTGAATTTGATGCCCAGGCGCTTTCGCCATAATGCCAGGTTGTAAAAAAAATTGGAGTTTTTCCCATCAATATACACCGGCACAATATCGCGTTTGTGCTGTACAGCTTTTGTAATAAACGTCTTTTTCCATTCCAGATCGCGAATATCCTTCCCCTGCCTTCTGGATACCAGCCCTGCCGGGAAAATCAGAATCAGTTCATCTGAAGAAAAGCATTCTTCCAGTGCCCGCACAAAGCCTGCCGTATTTCTTCCGTGCTTGTTCACCGGAACAAACAACTCCTTCAGGTTATACACCTCAAGCAGAATATCGTTGGCCAGAAAGCGGATATCGGAACGTTTTTTCCCGATCACATGCATCAGCGCCATGCCGTCAAGCCCGCCCAGGGGGTGGTTGGATGCCACAATATAGCGACCGGAGGCCGGAATCAACTCCTCATTGACCACTTCAATGTTAAGCTCAAAATGATCAGTCAAAATACGCTCAATGAACTCAAGGCCGCTGAGATTACGATAATCCTCCAGGACCTGATTGATTTCATCCTGGTGTATGATCCGTTTAAGGTACCGAACCAAAGGCCCGGGAACCAGGTAATAGGCCTTCCCGGCTTTGGATCTCAACACTTTATCGATATCGATCAGCTGTTGTTTTGGCTGATCTGTTTTCACAGTCATTCCGGCTTCTTCCATCGCCACCAAAAATAAGAAATAACTTTCAAAGTTCATACAACGGAGCCGCACCCGGGCACAGAGAGCCCACCTGCACCCAAATCACTCCACAACACCAACACCACCCTCAATGCACTGTAATTCAACTTTTTATGTCATCAAAAACCATAACACCCCCCTCCCTGAAGCCAAAAAGTTATTAACAATGTGGGAAAAAGTGGTAAAAAGTGGTAAAAAGTGGTAATTTTATATCTATATTTACACTTTGAAAACGGTTAAGCGCGATACCAATGACACACCTCCTTGGTGAATTTGATTGCAGAATCGACACCAAAGGCCGCTTTATGCTTCCCTCGGGATTAAAAAAGCAACTGGGGCCTGGTGATCAGGATCGCTTTGTCGTTAACCGCGGCTTTGAAACAAACCTTACGCTCTACCCGGAGAGCGAATGGCTGAAAATATCGCGCGAAGTTAACTCCCTGAACCTGTATAACAAAAAAAACCGGGAGTTCGTCCGTTACTTTTTCCGGGGGGCGAAGGAGCTCCGTCTTGATCCGGCAGGCAGGTTACTGCTGCCAAAGTCATTGATCGATTACGGAGAGATTCAGAAGGAAATCGTTCTTTTAGCATATGGAAGACGCATAGAAATTTGGGCCAAAGAGGCTTATGAAGGTTTGCTGGCCAGTGAACCTGAAGACTTTTCTTCACTGGCTGAGGAAGTGATGGGGAAAGTTAACCAAACACCCGGAGGTGAAGATGTATCATAGTCCGGTTATGCTGGAAGCTGCCATTGACGGATTGTCACTGGTGCCCGGCGGCACATATGTGGATGCCACGTACGGGGGCGGAGGACATTCAGCCGCAATACTTGAACGGCTGGGTGAAGGAAAACTTATCGCTTTTGACCAGGATGAAGATGCCCGCAGGAACATTCGGGATGACCCCAGGCTGACATTTCTTGATCACAACTTCAGGTACATGAAAAACCTCCTGAAGTTTCATGGTTATCTGCCGGTTGACGGCATCCTTGCTGACCTCGGTGTTTCATCGTATCAGTTTGACCAGGCGTCAAGGGGTTTCTCCACAAGGTCGGAAGGTCCGCTCGACATGCGGATGAACCAGCAGGCTCACCTGAGTGCGGCAGATATCCTCAACACCTATGATGACAAACAACTGGCCGGGCTGTTTTACACCTATGGTGAACTGAAAAATTCACGCAGGATTGCCGCAGCCATCATTGACTACCGCCGGACTAAACCCTTTGAAACCACCACAGAACTGACCGGGCTGCTTGAAAAAATGGCACCCAGGGGCAGGGAGAACAAATTCCTTGCCCAGGCTTTTCAGGCCCTACGCATTGAGGTCAACCAGGAGCTTGATTCACTGAAGGAACTGCTGACACAAAGCACCGGGGTACTGAAAAGCGGCGGAAGAATGGTCATCATTGCCTATCACTCCCTTGAAGACCGGCTGGTAAAAAACTATATAAAAACAGGAAACTTCAGCGGGAAACCGGAAAAAGATTTTTACGGGAATTTGATCCGGCCATTTGAGCCGGTGGGGAAAGTGCAAACAGCCGACAAAAAGGAAATCGCGGAAAACCCAAGGGCAAGAAGCGCCAAACTCAGGATCGCAGAAAAAGTAGATCAAAATGGCAGGGAATAAATTTAAAAAACAGCAAAAAGAGAAAAAACGCCCAGGCAATGGCAGCACAGGGCGCTTTTTTGCCGGACTGCTTGATGGCAGCCTGATTACCGGCAAATCTGCTCCATCATTGCTTCCTTTCATATTTTACCTGTCTGGCCTGGCTCTGTTTCTGATTTTCAATGCATACTATGCAGAAAAAAAGGCAAGGGAGGCAGACCGGTTACAGCAGGAGATGACTGCCCTGCGAATCAGGTATGTGCATGTCAAATCCGAGTATATGTACCTGACAAACCGTTCAGAGATCTCAAGAAGACTAAAAACCCGGGGGTTTGTTGAGCCCAAAGAACCCCCCATGCCGGTTTATGAGGTAAATAAAGACAAAAGCTTAATGAACAGACTTCTGGGGCGCAACTGAATAGGCGCAACTGAATAATTAAGACGAGCAAAACAGCTGCAGAAAAAAAGGATCGTGGAACAAAAAAGCGACATATTGTGGAGAATTCGCCTGATTTATTTTATGATGGCCATGATCGCTGTGGTCATTATCGGCAAAGTTCTTTACATACAACTCATAGAAGGTGAGTACTGGAAAGAACGCTCACGTTCTGCCACCATGCGCTATGTAAGCATTGAAGCTGCCAGAGGCGATATTTGCGCGGATGACGGAAGGTTGCTGGCTACCAGCGTTCCTGTTTACGAACTCCGTATGGACCTCAGCCATTCAGTTGTTTCCGACCAGTTGTTTTCTGACAATGTGGATTCACTTGCGTACCGGCTTTCCAGGTTATTCGGCGACCGCAGTGAAGAGCGGTATCGCAGGGATCTGCTCAGGGCAAGGCAAAACAATGAACGTTACTACCTGATTAAGCGCAATGTAACCTGGGATCAGCTTCAGCAGGCAAGGCAATTCCCCCTGTTCCGGCTTGGACGTTTTGGCGGCGGGCTCATTGTCAACGAAAGAACGAGACGTGAAATGCCCTACCAGACCATGGCTGCCCGGACGGTCGGATACGAACGGGAGGGCATCTATGTGGGCCTGGAGGGAGCTTACAGGGAATACCTGGAAGGAGTACAGGGAAAAAGACTGATGCAGCGTCTGAGTGGCGGAACCTGGATGCCAATCAGCGACCAGAACGAGATCCGGCCACAAAACGGGAAAGACCTGATTACCACAATCAACGTTGAGATACAAGACATTACAGAAAAAGCCCTGCTGAGGCAATTGCAGCGATTCCGTGCCAGTCATGGAACAGCAGTGGTCATGGAGGTGGCAACCGGTAAAGTCAAAGCCATTTCAAACCTTCAGCGGAATCAAGCCGGAAACAGGTATGACGAAACATACAATTTTGCAATAGGACAAAGCACTGAACCCGGCTCCACATTTAAACTGGCTTCTGTCATTACTGCCCTGGAAGATGGTTTGGTCAGCCCTGACGACTACATTGATACGGGTGAAGGCAGCATCACCTATTACAACCGGGTGATGAGAGATGTCAACGAAGAAGGTCATGGCAACATACCGGTTCGTGAGGCATTTGCACTGTCTTCCAACGTGGGGATGTCCCAGATCATTTACCAGGCATACAAAGAAAACCCTGAACGTTTTGTTGAACAGCTCAGGCGGCTTGGCCTGCACGAGCCCCTTGGCCTCGAAATATCCGGCGAAGGCCAGCCAATCATTCGTGAACCCGGAAACCAGGGGTGGTCAAACCTTTCTCTTCCCTGGATGGCCATCGGATATGAAGTTTCACTGACTCCATTACAAACTTTGACATTATATAATTCCGTGGCCAATAACGGAAGAATGATGAAGCCCATGTTTGTGAGCGAAATCCGTCAGGCAGGACGAACTGTCAGGAAGTTTTCACCCACAGTTATGAATCGCAGCATTGCGGGCAACCGCACCATCGGCCATGCACAGGAAATGCTGAATGAAGTTGTCGAAAACGGAACAGCAAAAAACATCCGGACTGATGCATACCCCATTGCCGGGAAAACCGGAACAGCCCAGATTGCACAGGCAGGTCAGGGCTACAGGGGCCCCTCAGGCACACATTACCAGGCCTCTTTTGTGGGTTACTTTCCGGCAAACGACCCCGTTTACAGCTGCATCATTATGATCAATAACCCCCGGGGGTTCATATATACAGGAAGCCAGGTTGCAGCACCGGCTTTCAGGGAAATTGCCGATAAAATGTACGCTGCACAGCTTTTTATGGCTCCGGAAGAGGAGCAGGAGGTCATGATGACTTCGTTGCCGGGTTTCCGGAGCGGACACATGGAAGACCTTCGTACAATTTATGCTCCGTTTGACGTGCGCATCTCAGATGAAACTGCTGAAGGTCAATGGGTGCGGGCCATTCATTCTGATGACACCATCAGGCTGGAAGACCGTGAGTTCATCGAAAACCTGGTGCCTGAAGTAGTGGGAATGGGGCTGAGAGATGCCGTTCACGTATTGGAAAATGCCGGCCTGCGGGTACGTTTCAGCGGCCGGGGAGTGGTCAAAAGGCAAAGCATACCTCCCGGAAGAAGAATCAATGCAGGAAACATTATTTACCTGGAACTGTCATAATAACAAGGAACCATGCCGCGAGAAAAACAACTTAGTGATATTCTCTACCGAACAGGAGTAAAAGAGACCTGGGGCACCCCCCATTGTGGCATATTGTCTGTTGCCGCCGACTCCAGGGAGGTCAGCCCCGGAGCACTCTTTATTGCAGTCAAAGGGCTAACCACAGATGGTCATCAATACATCGGTGATGCGATAGAGAAAGGAGCAAGGGCAATCATGTGTGAAACCATGCCCGCAGAGCTGGTGCCGGGGATAAGCTATATCCGGGTATTTGATACAACCTCCGGAATGGCGGCAGCGGCTGCAAACTTTTATGACAATCCATCCGAACAGCTAAAACTGATAGGTGTTACAGGCACCAATGGCAAAACAACCACCGTACGCTTACTGCACGAGGTTTTTACCCGGCTCGGCCACACCTGCGGACTCATCTCCACCATCAGCAACAAAGTAGGAACAACAGAGTCACCAGCCCGCTACACCACCCCGGATGCGCTATCTGTCAACAAACTCCTGAGACAAATGGTTGATGCAGGCTGCGACCATGCATTTATGGAAGTGAGTTCCCACGCATTAACCCAGAGAAGAACCGAAGGCCTCCATTTTACCGGTGCCATTTTCACCAATATTTCGCATGACCACCTGGATTATCACCAAACCTTCAGGGAATACCTTCAGGCAAAACAATTGCTTTTCAATAAACTGAGCAACACAGCCTTTGCACTGACCAACCTGGACGACAAAAACGGGATGATTGCTCTGCAAAACACAAAAGCCACCGTAAAAACTTACAGCCTGAGAGCAATGGCCGACTTTAAAGGAAAAATCCTGGACAACAGTTTTGAAGGACTTCATTTACATATCGGCAAACATGAAGTATGGAGCCAGCTGACCGGCCGGTTCAACGCCTACAATATTCTTGCGGTGTACGGGGCAGGTTGTATGCTTGGCAAAGAATCTGACACTCTGCTTACCACCATCAGTGCCTGCGAAGCACCTGCCGGCCGTTTCGAGTATTTCCGCAATAAAAGTAAGATTACCGGCATCGTGGATTATGCACACACCCCCGATGCACTGGAAAATGTATTGAAAAACATCAATGAGATCAGGCAGGCCCCCGGAAAGCTGATCACAGTGATCGGGTGCGGGGGCGACAGAGATAAAGCCAAAAGGCCTTCCATGGCAACCATTGCTGCCGGCTACAGCGACCAGGTCATCTTTACCAGCGACAACCCCCGCACTGAAGATCCGGAAGCCATCATCAGCGACATGATCGCCGGACTGGAAGCCGATCCGACCCTGAAGCAGAAATACATCACCATTACCAATAGAAAAGAAGCAATTAATGTGGCCTGTGTAATGGCCAGAGAAGGAGACATCATCCTGGTGGCAGGAAAAGGCCATGAAAAATACCAGGAAATCAACGGGGTCAGGCATCCCTTTGATGACAAAGCTTTGTTACAGGAATTTTTAAACAGATAAACCATGCTTTACCCCTTGTTTGAATTTCTGGATCAGGCCTATGATCTTCCCGGCGCCGGGGTGTTTCAATACATCTCCTTCCGGGCCGGCATGGCAATCATTTTCTCCCTGTTCATTACCATGATATCAGGGAAATACATCATCCGTTTCCTCAAAAAGAAACAGGTGGGTGAGAATGTAAGAGACCTCGGGCTTGAAGGCCAGGTAAGCAAAGCCGGAACGCCCACAATGGGCGGACTGATCATCATCGCGGCCATCGTGATCCCTACCCTGCTTTTTGCCAGGCTGAACAACATCTATATTATACTGATGCTGATATCCACCTTATGGCTGGGTGCAATCGGATTCATTGACGATTACATTAAAGTATTTAAAAAAGACAAAAAAGGGCTTCACGGCAAATTCAAAATCCTGGGACAGATCACCCTGGGCATCATTGTCGGAGCAACGCTCTACTTTCATGAGGGCGTGGTGATACGTGAAAAACCTGACACCCCGCTTGAGTTTATCAGCACAAGCGAGATCCTTGAAATGGAGGGGGTAACCGATCCGGACTCCCCCTTCCCGGTGGAATCAGTCAAATCAACCAAAACCAGTATCCCCTTCCTGAAAGACAATGAGTTCGATTACGCGGAACTTTTGCGTTTTCTTGGAGCCGGTTACGAACGCTGGGCGTTTCTGATCTTCATCCCCATTGTGATACTCATCATAACGGCCGTTTCCAACGGGGCAAACATTACCGACGGGCTGGACGGGCTGGCCACCGGAAACTCAGCCATCATTGGAGCCACCCTGGGGGTGCTGGCCTATGTATCCGGCAATATGGTATTTGCAGATTACCTGAACATCATGTACATACCCCATACAGGAGAGCTGGTGATCTTTATTGCGGCATTTTCCGGCGCCTGTATAGGCTTTCTGTGGTACAACTCCTACCCTGCCCAGGTATTTATGGGAGACACCGGCAGCCTGTCGCTGGGAGGAATCATCGCCGTATTTGCCATTGTGATCAGGAAAGAGCTCCTCATTCCCATACTTTGCGGTGTGTTTTTTATGGAAAGCCTTTCTGTGATCATGCAGGTCACCTGGTTTAAGTACACCAAAAAACGCTTCGGAGAGGGGCGGCGCATTTTCAAAATGGCACCACTTCATCACCACTATCAGATGAAAGGCGTTCACGAGGCAAAAATTGTTCAACGTTTTTTTATCATCGGGATTATGCTTGCATTGTTTTCGGTCATAACCCTCAAACTTAGGTAATGACCGGCATCCCGGAAAATAATTACACAATAACAGGTAAAGCAGACAAATGAATACTTTGGCAAAAGCATTGAAAGGAAGAGGAAACATTTACGGCAGCATGGCCGAAAGCATACAATCGCGCCTGCCGGATGTACGGAAGGAGGGCATCAAAGAATGCCTGGGCGGGTTTTTGCAGGAAGAACATCGCCTCGAAGAAGTGGAGGGGGTCAGGGGCATCACCTTTATCAACGATTCCAGAGCCACCAATGTAAATGCAGCCTGGTTTGCGCTGGAAAGCATGAACCGGCCGGTTATATGGATTGCAGGGGGGCAGGATAAAGGGAATGATTACCGGGTGCTGGCAAACCTGGTATCCCGGAAAGTCAAAGCCCTGGTTTGCCTGGGAGCAGACAACCGCAGACTGACAGATTTTTTTACAGACCGTGTTCAGGCCGTTTTTGAAGCAGAAACAGTTGAAGAGGCGGTTCAAACAGCATACATGGCCGGAGCCCCGAATGACATCGTACTGCTTTCACCGGCCTGTGCAAGCTTTGACCGATTCAACGATTATACCGACAGGGGCAACCAGTTCAAAAAAGCCGTATATGACCTTTAAAAAACGCCATTCATCTGGCAAACTGCCATAAACCGTATTGCAATATGCAAAAATTGCTGAAACATATCAAGGGTGACCGGACCATCTGGATCGTGGTAATTTTCCTTTACCTGGTATCCATCCTGGCGGTTTACAGCTCCACAGGCACCCTCGCGTACCGCTTCCGGGAGGGCAATACGGAATATTACCTTATCAAGCACATGGTAATCATTTTGCTGGGATTCGGGTTGATGTTTTTGGCCCACCGGGTAAAATACACCTATTATTCCAGAATCTCCCAGCTTGCACTGATGATAGCCATCCCCCTGCTGTTATTTACCCTTATCAGGGGAACAACCATTCATGAAGCAAGCCGGTGGATCACCCTGCCCATCATTAACGTGAGCTTTCAAAGCTCAGACCTGGCCAAACTTGCCATTATCATGTACCTGGCCCGTCTGCTCACCAGGAAACAATCCATCATCAAAGACCTGAATTCAGCATTCATCCCTATGATATTGCCGGTGATCCTTGTTTGCGCACTGATTATGCCGGCAAACCTGTCCACAGCCCTGGTATTGTTCGTTACCTGCGTGGTACTGATGTTTATCGGAAGGGTGAGGTTAAAATACATTTTGGCCCTTGCCGGGATCAGTATAGCCGGAGCGGCGCTGTTCATTGTCATCATATCGGCCATGCCCGAAGGCGGACGGGTGGGCACATGGCAAAGCCGTGTTGACACCTTTCTCGGAAAAGAAGGGCAGGACACCTATCAGGCAGATCAGGCGAAGATCGCCATTGCAACCGGCGGGTTCATCGGGAAACTGCCGGGAAATTCAGTCCAGCGCAATTTTCTGCCCCAGGCATACTCAGATTTCATTTATGCCATCATCATTGAAGAATACGGATTGGCAGGAGGTTTTCTTGTCCTGCTGTTTTATATGATATTGCTCTACCGGGGTGTCCGTATAGCACACAGGAGCCCCGGAACATTCGGGGCACTGCTGGCAGCCGGCCTGAGCTTCAGCCTGGTATTCCAGGCAATGGTCAATATGGCGGTTGCGGTCAACCTGGTACCGGTTACCGGTCAGCCATTGCCCCTGGTAAGCATGGGGGGTACATCATTGTGGTTCACCAGCCTGGCCATCGGCATCATTCTTAGCGTAAGTCGCAGCATCGAACAGGAAGAAGAAATTCAAAACAGCACCAATGGAAAAACATACGCAACCGGCACAGTCGCTTAAGGTTTTGATTGCAGGCGGAGGCACGGGAGGCCATGTATTCCCTGCCATAGCCATAGCCCATGCGATCAGGCAAAGGGTCTATAACGCGCGTATCCTGTTTGTTGGTGCAAAAGGGAGAATGGAAATGCACAAAGTTCCGCAGGCAGGCTTCCACATCATCGGGCTCGATATTGCGGGACTGCAGCGGCGGCTGACGTGGAAAAACCTGCTCCTCCCCTGGAAACTCATGAAGAGCCTGGCAGGAGCCAGAAAAATTGTCAAACGTTTCAGGCCCGATGTGGTGATCGGGGTTGGAGGCTACGCAAGCGGGCCGGTGGTTTGGGCAGCTGCCAGGCAAAAACAACCTGTACTGATTCAGGAGCAAAACTCCTGGCCCGGCATTACAAACAAAATACTCGGTAAAAAAGCAGATAAGATTTGTGTGGCTTATGAAGGGATGGATGCATTTTTCCCGAAAGAGAAAATCTATATCACCGGAAACCCGATACGACGCGAAGTAACAGACATCGAAGGCAAACGGGAGGATGCACTGCATTACTTCGGGCTCGACAGCGACAAACCCGTATTGCTGGTTACCGGTGGAAGCGGCGGGGCCCGAAGCATCAATGAGGGAGTGGCCCATAACCTGGAGGCGTTGAAAGAAGCAGGAATTCAGCTGATCTGGCAAACGGGGGCATTTTATTTTGAAGCAGCCAGGGAGGCTGTGAAAGCCGCAGGAGAAAACAAACTATATGTTAACGCCTTTATCGACAGGATGGATTATGCCTACGCTGCTGCAGATGTTGTGGTCAGCCGTGCAGGTGCCATTGCAGTATCAGAAATAAGTTCGGTAAAAAAACCGGCCATATTCATTCCCTCGCCCAATGTGGCCGAGGACCATCAGACCAAAAATGCACAGGCACTGGTCAACCACAATGCGGCAGTTTTGCTGAAAGACAATCAGGTTCAGGATCACCTGGTCAAAGAGGTAAGCGCCCTGATCTTTGATGAAAACAAAAAACAGCGCTTCAGGGAGAAACTGGCAGGCCTGTCCTATTTGAATGCAGCAGACGTCATAGCCGGCATTGCACTTGAGCTTGCCCTGAAAAATCAATCTGCAGGCGGCGCCGGTGAAAAGAACAATAAAAGGAAAACACAAAAAAAATGATCAACATCAACCACATAACACACATATACTTCCTCGGTATCGGGGGCATCGGCATGAGTGCCCTGGCCCGTTATTTTTATACCCGGGGAGTCAGTGTCAGTGGTTACGACAAAACCCCTTCACGGCTGACCGGGGAGCTGCAGGAAGAGGGGATTCAGGTAATCCACGAGGATGATCCTGCCAACCTGGAAGTAATGCCAGAGCTGGTGGTTTACACCCCTGCCATCCCATCCTCGAATACATTATTCAAGCACTTCAGCAGTCATCATGTTCCCATGAAAAAACGGTCAGAGGTGCTGGGGATCATTTCAGCCGGCATCCCTACCATTGCAGTGGCAGGAACCCATGGAAAAACAACCATCAGCGCCATGCTGACACATATTCTCAAGGTGGCCGGCATACCCTGTGTCTCCTTCCTGGGAGGCATCAGCACCAATTACAACTCAAACTACATAGGCGACCCGAACCCCCGCTGGATGGTGGCAGAGGCCGATGAATTTGACCGCTCCTTTCTGCGGCTTTCCCCGCAATTGGCCCTGATCAGCAGCATCGACAGCGACCATCTCGACATATACGGGAGCCCTGAGGCCCTGACAGAAACATTCGCCAGCTTCGCCAAAAAATTACACCCCCGCGGAGTCCTGGTAAGCAAAAAAGGCATTGCAGAAAAACTAAACTTCAGCGGCAGACAGTACAGCTATCACCCGGTAGAAATGGCCGATTACCGGCTTAAAGACGTGCAACTTTGCCAGGGCCGCTACAAAGCGACCCTTGAAGGAGCAATTGACATTGAAGGCCTGAAACCGGGCCATCCGGGTATACACAACCTTGAAAATGCCCTGGGCGCAGCTGCCCTGGCCCATCAGGCCGGGGTGGGCGCAGAAAAAATCAGGGAGGCACTCAACAGTTTCAATGGCGTACGCCGGCGCTTTGAAATTTGTCTTCAAACGGAAAAGAAGGTTTATGTGGATGATTATGCACACCACCCTGAAGAAATCAGGGCCTGCATTTCCTCTGCCAGGGCCATGTGGCCCGGGAGAAAGCTGACAGGGATCTTCCAGCCCCATTTGTTCTCGCGCACAAAGGAACTGGCAGACGAGTTCGCAGAGAGCCTGTCGGAACTTGATGAACTGATACTGATGGACATCTATCCTGCCCGGGAAGCGCCCATTGAGGGGGTCACCGCAGAACTGATCCTCAACAGGGTTACGCTAAAACAGGCAATTTACTGCCCACGCGAAGAATTGCTGGACCTGCTGGAAAAAAAGGAAACCGACGTGCTTCTTACCATGGGCGCCGGCGACATTGACCGTTTTGCAGGATCAATTACACAGTTACTGAAAAACAAGGCATTGTCATGAAGAAAAAAGTGATACATATCGTGCTTTTAATCCTGTTACCTGCCGGATTGTTTTTCATGATGGGATTTGCCACAAACAGCAACCTGCAGAGGCCCTGTGAAAAGCTGATCATCAATGTACGCAGCCATAACGGGAACCATTTCCTTTATCCTGCAGATGTCAGGGAAAAAATTATTGAGCGGCTCGATACAGTGGAGGGAAAAACCATGACCCCTGAGTTGCTTCAGGAAACAGCCGGGATCGTTGAGGGCAATCCTTATGTGGATCAGGCAAACATTTACCGCACCATCAACAACGAACTGAAGATCGACATCACTTTAAGAGACCCCCTGTTGCGGGTTATCAACAGCCAAAACCAGAGCTATTACCTCGACCGGAACGGTTACATGTTTCCCCTGTCAGAGAACTACGCTGCCAGGGTCATGATTGCAACCGGCCGGATTCGGGCCGAATACTCGCCCGGCAAAAACATCGCAGAACCAGAGGAAGAAACAGATGAGGCATTGCTGAATCTTTACAAGCTGGCAAGCTTCATTGATCAGGACGACTTCTGGAGGGCCTTTATTGACCATATTTATGTGAAGGCCAACGGAAAATTTGAACTAACGCCGAAAAACGGTGCACATATTATTGCGTTCGGTCATGCTGAGCGGATCGAAAACAAGTTCAGCAACCTCAGAAAATTTTACCTGAATACACTGCCACAAATTGGGTGGCATCACTATAACAAAGTAAATGTTGAATTTAATGATCAGATCATTTGCTCAAAATAAACAACTATGGAAAACCAGGAAATCATCGTAGGTCTTGATATCGGCTCCACAAAAATCGCATGCATTGTGGGCAGAAAAAATGAGTATGGCAAAGTAGAGATCCTGGGTATGGGGCGTGCCGACTCCCTTGGAGTAAACCGTGGTGTGGTTGAAAATATTCAGCACACCGTGAACTCCATTGAAAAAGCCGTTGCAGAGGCAAGCCAGACCTCCGGGGTTGAAATTCACCTGGCAAATGTGGGGATTGCCGGTCAGCACATCAGGAGTCTCCAGCACAGGGGCAACATCATGCGAAACGACATAGAGGAAGAGATCGCCAAAGAAGACATTGACAACCTCATTGAAAACATGTATAAACTTGCTTTGCCACCCGGTGAAGAGATCATTCATGTAATCCCGCAGGAGTACATCATTGACGGTCAGCAAGGGATCCGTGAACCCATCGGGATGTCAGGAAACTGCCTGGAAGCCAATTTTCACATCATTACCGGTAAGGTGGCGGCCGCAAAAAACATCCAGAAGTGTGTGGCCAAATCGGGGCTGAATATGTCTGACATTATCCTGGAGCCCCTTGCTTCCGCAGAAGCAGTGCTGAATGTGCAGGAAAAAGAAGCAGGTGTCGTTCTTGTTGATATCGGGGGCGGAACCACCGACATGGCCATTTTCCAGGATGAAGTGATCCGCCATACGGCGGTCATCCCCCTTGGTGGCAACGCGATCACCGAAGATATCAAGGAAGGCTGCTCCATCATCCGCAATCAGGCTGAAGCCCTCAAGAAAAGCTTTGGTTCTGCCCTGGCCAGTGAAAACAAAGACGAAGAGATCGTTTCCATCCCCGGACTAAAAGGGCGTGAGCCCAAAGAAATCTCATTAAAGAACCTGGCCCATATCATCCAGGCACGGATGGAAGAGATCATTGAGCATGTATATTACGAAATCAAGACGTCCGGATACGAAAACAAATTAATCGCGGGCATTGTACTGACGGGGGGCGGCAGTCAGCTAAAGCATGCAGCCCAGCTGACAGAATTCATTACCGGCATGGACACCCGCATCGGCTACCCCAATGAACACCTCGCCAAATCCCCCACCGGAGAAGCCGGCAGCCCCATGCATGCCACCGGGGTCGGACTTGTGATCAAGGGATTTCAGGCAAGCGAAACAAGGGAGTACCGGCAAAAGCAACAGAAAAAAGGGAAGACCAGGCCACAGGGCGAAAGCTTTTTTGAGCGGATTTTCTCCAAAGGCAAAGATTTTTTTGAAAGCGACGGCGAAAATTAACCGTTTTGTAATTATTCACAAATGCTGTTGATAAATTATAGAAAAACATCCCATTTAAACCATTATTAAGAACACTGAATTATTTACTTTCAACACCGAAAAATATGACCTCAGACATGATTAAATTCGACCTTCCGAAAAACCAGTCCTCCATCATTAAAGTAATTGGCGTAGGTGGAGGAGGCAGCAATGCAGTTAATCACATGTTCCGGCAGGGAATAGAAGGTGTTGACTTCATTGTATGCAACACCGATGCACAGGCACTTGACAAAAGCCCTGTACCCAACAAAATACAATTGGGCGTTAACCTCACCGAAGGACGCGGGGCCGGCAGTATTCCTGAAGTCGGGAAAAATGCAGCCATTGAAGACATTGACCGGATCAAGGAAAACCTGGGCTCCCACACCAAAATGCTGTTTATCACCGCCGGCATGGGCGGGGGCACAGGAACAGGAGCCACTCCGGTAATCGCCAGGGCTTCCAAAGAATTGGGTATTCTCACGGTAGGCATCGTAACCATTCCCTTTTCTTTTGAGGGGCGGAAGCGGAAACAACAGGCAGAAGAAGGCCTCAGGGAACTGTCAGAAAGTGTGGACACTTTACTGATCATTTGCAACGACCGCCTCCGCGAACTCTATGGCAATCTGTCGGTCACCGAAGCCTTTGGCAAGGCCGACAATGTGCTCACCACCGGCGCGAAGGGTATCGCTGAAATCATCACATTAACAGGAAACATCAACGTTGACTTTGCCGACGTACGCACAGTGATGTCAGACAGCGGGGTAGCAATTATGGGCAGCGGCCATGCTGAAGGAGAGAACAGATCCATTAAAGCGGTGGAAACGGCCCTCTCCTCCCCACTGTTAAATGACAACCAGATTACAGGTGCCAAAAACATCCTTTTGAACATCACCAGCGGCAAAGAAGAGATCCTGATGGACGAGATCACAGAAATCACGGATTATATTCAGGACGAAGCCGGTGCCAGCGCAGAAATCATCTGGGGACTCGGCCAGGACGACAGCCTGGAGAATAAAATCAGCGTAACACTTGTGGCGACAGGATTCAAGGGTGCCGATGAGCTCTACCAGATCAGGGAGCAAAAGAAAGAAAAAAAGGTTTTATCGCTTGAAGATGAGGCACCCGGGTCAAAAACGCAGGAATGGGAAGGCCCGTTCAGCCAGCAGGAGCCTGAGACGGAAAAAATGGTGCTGAAAGAACGAAGCAGCGAAAAAGCCGGAAGTCAAAAAGAGTCAGGATCCGCAATGCTTAAACAGCAACACGCATCCACCGGTTCACTGGATGAATTCAAACGCAACATGGCCTCCCGCCATACCCTTGCCACCGAAGAACCGGGAGATAACGAAAGTCGTGTGTCAGAAGAAGACATACAGGAAAGGATCAGGGAACGTGAAGAACGGCTGAGGCACCTCAGCATTCAGCTAAAAACGCCTGAGGGTCTGGCAGATCTGGAAAACCAGCCGGCTTTCGTCCGAAGAAAGGTAAACCTCAACCCCGTTCCGGCCAGTAGCGAATCGCAGATTTCCCGGTTTACCCTGAATGAATCCAGTGACAAAAAGACCCAAATCAAATCCAACAACTCCTTTCTGCATGACAATGTAGATTAGCTCTTTTGATTTGTTATTTAATTGCGGCATTTTATTTGTATCTTTGCGGGGAAAAACAAACTGCCAAAATTAGTCGTAATCACATGACGCACAAACCCGTAAAACTCATTGGCCTCATCGCTCTGATGGCAACAATGGGGCTTGTTTTCAACGCCTGCGACACGGAAACTCCTGAGCAGCGCGCAGATAAAGACAGAGAAAAAATCATCGAATACCTCAAGGAAAATGACCTGTATGATAAGGCAGAAGAAGATGGCTCGGGGGTCTTTTATGTAATAGAGAAAGAAGGTAGCGGAGGCTATCCCAACTCCAACAGCATCGTAAAGGCATCATACACAGGGTACCTGCTCGACGGGGAAATGTTTGACACCCGTTATGAATCAACAATGCGCCTTGCCAACCAAATCCGCGGAATGCAGATTGGACTGACTTTCTTCCAGCGCGGAGCCAAAGGATGGATTCTGGTTCCGTCAGCGCTTGGGTATGGCGAACACGGCACAGTGGGAATCCCCCGAAACGCCAACCTTGCCTTTGAGGTTGAAATGATTGATTTCGGGCAGTAGTCGGGTCGTTTAACGCAGCCCTTATCGTTTAATACAACACGTATAGTTTTAATACAACACATAAAATCCCAATCAGATGGCCAGTAAAAAAACAATTAAAAAAGATATCAATTTTCTTGTTGACGAAGTTGTCGGCACTTGCCTGATGCGTCAGGAGATGCATCATGATGACAAAAAGGAGCAGGAAAAAATGGATGAGAAGATCAAAGATATGCTCCTCTTTCGCGAAGACATGCTTACAAAGGTTAACAAGCCTGATATTAAAGAAAAAACCAAAACCCTTAAAAGCTACTATCGTGACCTTTACGATGAGCTGCTGGAAAAGGTGAATGGTGTTTTTGACGAACTGGCTGAAACAGAATAATTTTTTAAAACATACAGCTACCTCAAAGGCGCTGCAGCGCCTTTTTTGGTATGTGGCAGATGAAAGAAAGAACACATGAAATCAGACAAATCAAACAAAGGCAGGGATAATAAAAAACCCGGCAGGCCTGACCGCCCGGGCAGGACCGATGGAAAAGGCAGACCGGAAAGAGCCGGCAGGCCGGGTGGACGAAGCCGGCCGGAAGGTTCAGGCAGGCCGGAAAGACCGGGTGGACGAAGCCGGCCGGATAGCACAGGCAGGTCAGGAAGGCCAGGCGCACCCGGCAGGCCGGGTGGACGAAGCCGGCAGGAAGGTTCAGGCAGGCCGGAAAGACCAGGCGGGCGAAGCCGGCAGGAAGGTTCGGGAAGGCCATATCCGGGGGGTAAACCCCGAAGCGGATCCGGAAAACAGCCCCCTGCCGGAAAGGGCCGGGAAGAGTCTCTGATCAGGTTGAACAAATACATCGCCAATGCAGGGGTTTGCTCACGCCGCGAAGCAGACGTACTGATATCCACCGGGGCAATCAAAGTAAACGGCGAAGTGGTTACCCAACTGGGAACAAAGATCAGACCCGGAGATGTGGTCCATTACGGCGACCAGAAGCTGAGCCATGAAAACAAGGTGTATGTGCTGCTGAACAAGCCCAAAGATTACATCAGTACCGCCGATGATCCGCAGGAACGCAAGACCGTGCTGCACCTGATCGGCAACGCATTCAAAGAAAGGCTTTACCCGGTTGGAAGGCTCGACAGAAACACCACCGGCCTGCTGTTGCTGACCAATGACGGTGAACTGACCAAGAAACTGACCCATCCCAAACACGGCATCCGGAAAATATACCAGGTGCAGCTAGACAAAAGCATTCCGCGCGACGACCTGGAAAAAATCGCTGCCGGGGTACAACTTGAAGATGGAAAGGTGAAGCCGGACAATGTATCCTACACCACACCGCAAAACAAACAGGAAATCGGCATTGAGCTACACTCCGGGCAAAACCGGGTGGTGCGCCGCATGTTTGAACATCTTGGGTACAAGGTGACCAAGCTCGACAGGGTGGCATTCGCCGGGCTTACAAAAAAAGACCTTCCACGTGGAAAATGGCGGCAACTAACCGAAAAGGAGGTGAGCTTTTTAAAAATGAAGGGCTAACCCCCCGAAAAAGCGTTCAGGCATGATCGTATTTCCACATGCAAAGATCAACCTCGGGCTGCACGTTACGGGCAAAGAAGACAGGCCCGGTGGCTACCACACCATTGAAAGCATTCTGTTTCCCGTGGGCCTGTACGATGCCCTGGAAGCAATCCCTGCGCCCGACAATACCCATCTTTTCAAGCAAAGCGGACTGCATCTGCCCGACGACGGGAATGAAAACCTGTGCCTCCGTGCCCTCAGCATGATCCAAGAGGAATTGGCAGGCGAGCCAGATAACCCTGGGCATGAAGGACTCCCGCCCCTTCACATCCACCTGCACAAAAACATCCCTGCAGGCGCGGGGCTGGGGGGCGGCAGTTCTGACGCAGCCCACATGCTCACCCTTCTTAACGAGCGTTTCAGCCTGAACATTCACCCTGAAACACTTCAGCGTATGGCAGCCGGGCTTGGCAGCGACTGCCCTTTTTTTCTGCACAGGCAGCCCATGCTGGCCACCGGACGGGGCAACTTACTTAAACCCCTGCCCGGACTCAGCCTTTCAGATTACCATCTGCTTATTGTGCACCCCCCGGTACATGTAAGCACCGCTGAGGCTTACCGAATGATCACACCAACAAAACCCGCAGGCGAACTGACAGAGATCATTGAAAGCCCCGTGGAGCAATGGCAGGGAAGACTGGTCAATGACTTTGAGCCCCTGATCGGCCGGCAATACCCGGAAATAGCGGAAGCCAAAAAACAACTCATAAATTCCGGTGCCGTTTACGCCTCCATGAGCGGCAGCGGATCGGCTGTTTACGGGCTTTTCAGCACCCCTCCTCCCCTTTATGCCCTGCAAAGAAGCCTTCCGGGCAGCCACATTATGCAGGCCACTACCTGTATTTCTTAAAATTCATTAAATTTGCGACGGTTCCGAACCCAATGTTCACTAAAAACCAAAGCCATGAGGAAACTGACAATTATTTTTGCTTTACTATGGTTACCCCTGCTCCAGGCACAGGCCGAAGAGGGCTTCACCCCCCACAAGGTCTTTGACATGGAAACAGTCAGCGAGGTGGCCATGTCGCCGGATCAGAATTACATCGCATTTACCCTGAATGTACCCCGTCCTTTTGATCATGACGCGGGCACAGACTACCGCGAATTATACGTGTACGATGTGGAAAATGATGAGGTGCTGCCTTTCATCACCGGCGAAAGACGTATTTTCAGCATCGGATGGACCCCCGCAGGCGACGCGGTCACCTTCCGGGCCAACCTGCCTGAGGCCAGTGGAACACAGGTTTACAAACTAAGTATGCGCGGAGGAGCACCCCGGGCACTGACCAGCCATCCCGGCGGAGTGATCAGCTACTCCTTTATTGACCAGGACAGACTCGCCTATGTGGCCCAGGGATCCGGGAAGGAAGGTCAGGCCAAAATGCGCGATATGGGCCTTCGGGTAGAAGTGTTTGAGGAAGAATGGGTGCACCGCAACCTTTACCTGCAGGATCTGCAGCATGGCGAATCCCGCCAGCTCACCGAAGGAGGCACCGTTTTTGATTTTACCATCAGCCCTGACGGACAATATGCCGCAGCCGCCATTGCCCCCCGCAACCTGGTGGACGACAGCTATATGTTCAAAGACATCCACCTTGTGGACCTGGAAACAGGAGATTTTGAAATGATCATGGAGATCCCCGGGAAACTGGGCAATATGGCTTTCAATTCGGATGGCACCCAGCTGGCATTCCGGGCAGCAAGCAAAATGGAAGACTCCGTGGTGGGGAGACTTTTTGTGATGGATGTGGACACGGAAGACAGCTTTGAAGACCTGCGCAACTATGTTGAGGGCATGGAACTTTCCGTGATCGATTTCGCCTGGAAGGATGACAATACCCTTCTTTATGCTGCAGAAGAAGGCGTGGACATCGTGTTGAGCGAGCAACTGCTGGATGAAGAGGACCGCAGCATTGTGATCGAACCCGAACAGGTCGTATTTGGCGGTTTTCAGCTGGTGGATGATATGGTTACCATGTCAGGAAACACATGGGAGCACCCCAACGAACTGTACACCTTTAACCTGAACACCAGCCAGCTGGAGCGTCATACCGACCACAATCCATGGCTGGCCGACACCCGCCTGGCGCAACAGCGCAAAATTGTGTATGATGCCCGTGATGGCCAGGACATTCAGGGGGTGCTGATCTACCCACTCGATTATGAAGAAGGGGAAACTTACCCACTGATCAACTGGATCCACGGCGGGCCGGAAGCTGCTGTTCAAAACGGATGGAACACCCATTACAACCGCTGGGGACAGGTAGCCGCCGCCCGTGGCTATTTTGTATTCATGCCCAACTACCGCGCCAGCTCCGGACGGGGAGTTGACTTTACCATGGCCGGTTACGGCGACCTGGTTGGCGTGGAGTACGATGACGTGCTGGACGGCATCGACCACCTGATCGAGATCGGATATGTGGACATTGACCGCGTTGGCATCGGAGGCGGTTCCTACGGAGGATACTTCTCTGCCTGGTCGGCCACCCGCCACACCGATCGCTTTGCCGCTGCGGTAATGTTTGTGGGCATCTCCAACCAGCTATCCAAACGGCATACCACCGACATTCCATGGGAAGATTACATGGTGCACTGGGGCTACTGGAACCATGAAGACTGGGAGGACGTATACAGCCGCAGCCCGGTCAAATACGCCAACCACAGCCTCACCCCCACCCTGGTTCTTCACGGCGATGCCGACCCCCGCGTACACCCGCAGCAAGGTCTGGAAATGTACAGGGCCCTGAAGTTGCACAGCTGTGCAGCCACCCGGCTGATCTGGTACGGAGACGAAGGGCACGGCAATGCACGGAATGTGCACCGCCTTGATTACCTGGTACGTACCATGGAGTGGTTTGACTTCTACCTGCTGGAAGGGAACCCCCGGGAGGAAAAACCAGGAAAATACCCCGAGCTGGGTATCCGGTAACCAAAACTGAACCTTTAAACAAAGACAGCCAGTGGGGATTGGCCATTGGCTGTCATTATTTAACTGAAAAAATAATTTCTACATGTCATCCCAACGCCCCCCGAAAAAACCAGGACGTATTTTTACCCGGATCCTTGATACGATCGAAGTGGTAGGAAACCGCCTGCCCCACCCGGCCACGATTTTTGCCATGCTGGCCGGGCTGGTCATTCTTATATCCGCCATTTCTTACTGGCTTGGTGTTTCCGCCGTACATCCGGTAGACGGAAAAACCATTGAGGTTAACAACCTCCTGAGCGCTGACGGATTCAGGTGGATATACACCAATATGCTGGATAACTTTTTGCAGTTTCCGCCATTGGGTTATGTACTGGTGGTTATGATCGGGATCGGGCTAGCCGAAGGTACCGGCTTGTTTGCCGTAATGATCCGCGCCCTGGTGCTGGGGGCCCCACCCAAACTGATTACCGCTGCAGTGGTCACTGCAGGTATCATCTCCGGTTTGGCCGTTGAGGCAGGCTACGTCATCCTTATCCCGCTTGGGGCCATGATCTTTCACGGCATCGGCAGGCACCCCATGGCCGGACTGGCAGCCGCTTTCTGCGGGGTCAGCGGGGGGTTCGGAGCCAACTTCGTGATCGGCTCCATCGACCCCATTCTGGCCGGTATTTCCACTTCAGCCGCACAGCTCATTATCCCCGACATGGTGATCAACCCGGCGGTGAATTATTACTTCATGATCGCCTCCAGCTTTGTGGTTCTGATTGTAGGTACTTATGTAACAGACAGGGTCGTGGAACCCAGGCTGGGTAAATATGATGGCCCGGCAGAACGCCTCGCCATCGAACAGCTGAAACCCGAAGAGCACAAGGGTTTGAAATGGGCCGGAATCTCCGCCCTGGCCTTTGTGATTTTGGGTGCCATGACTGTGATCCCGGAGAACGGTCTGCTTCGCGACCCGGAAACCGGTTCGGTGCTGCACTCACCCTTCTTTGACGGCATCATCATCGGTATATTGCTGTTTTTCTTCATTCCTGCCATGGTCTACGGGCGCATTGTGGGCACCATCAAAAACGACAAAGACCTGATGAAGCACATCATCGCCTCCATGAAGGGCATGGGTGGCTATATTGTGCTGGTTTTCTTTGCGGCCCAGTTCGTTTACTTTTTCAATGAATCCAATCTGGGGCTCATCATTGCCATTGAAGGGGCAGCCGGATTGCGCGACATCGGACTTACCGGCCCGGTGCTTATCGGAGCCTTTGTGCTTCTTTCGGCCTTCATCAACCTCTTCATGGGCAGTGCATCAGCCAAGTGGGCCATTATTGCCCCGGTATTCATTCCCATGCTGATGCTGCTGGATAACGCTTATCACCCGGGACTTACCCAGGCGGCTTTCCGGATCGGAGACAGCCTTACCAACCTGGTAACCCCCATGATGAGTTATTTTGCCCTGATCGTGACCTTCGCCCAGAAATACGATGAGAAATACGGCATCGGAACCATCATTTCCCCCATGCTGCCATATACCATTATTCTTGGCATTATATGGATCGCCACCCTGATGCTCTGGGTATGGCTGGGCATCCCGCTGGGGCCTGACGGACCGATCTACATCAACTAAACGACAACAACCTGCCAGGGCGGCGTCACCGCTTTTTAAGCATGAACCGCATGGCAGCATCACCGGGCGAAGCCCGGAACACATAAGATTCCTCAGCAGACAGGCCGGCCTCCCGGCCTGTCTTTTTATCTGCCACAACCCACCGCCGCATCATGTCAGGACATCCCTCAAAATCAAGGGCATGGATACCTTCCACGGCGGGAACAAAACCCAGTATGATTTCCGGATGATCGCCGGGTGCGGTAAGCAAACGCAGGCTTTGCGGTACATCACCGGCCATGGAATACAACTGTGGTGAACCGGGCACCGGTGAAAAGAGCTTGCCGGCACCCCCTTCCTGCTCATGGCCGAACTCCAGCACCACCTCATCATAACCCGGGGCGTCGGCGGCAGAAACAACCACGCGGATCACTTCCGCTACCGGTAAAGAATCCATGGCCTTGCCGGGATCTTCCCGCGGGTGCACCCGGACCCTGTCGTCCATGGAAAGTTCGGCAAGATGAGATCCCTCCGCGGCCTGCACCCAGAATGCCGTCATGGGAGGTATCAGCGGACCCGCATCATTCTGGCCCTTGCTGCGGGCTTCCGGGCAATATACCCCGAAGTTTCCGGCCACCTCATTCCAGATCCATACCTGTTGGCCCTTGAGGCTGGCCCCGGACTGCAGGTATTCTTTCCCTTCCCACCCCTCTTCCGCGTTCCAGTCAATGGCAGAAGGATACGGATTCCCCAGCAGGTTAAAGCCAATGGAAGAGCTGCCAACAGGAGCCTCCCTTTTCAGGGTGTAGGATACCCTGCCCTGGTTCAGGGACCCGGTGAAAGACCTCAAAATACCATCGACATCATCCATGCGGTAACTGACCAGATAGCCAAACCCCGGCCACATCAGCTCTTCGCCCTGGTTGGTTTGCGCAAAAGTGGGAGGACGTTCTGTGGAAATACTCACCCAGCGCTGCGCCCCTTCGTGCCAGCCAAAATATGAATCACGCGGCCCGTAAAACTCCGGGCGGATCTCATGATCCTTCACCGGAGCGGAAAGCATGTGCCAGGAATAACTCGGACCGGGGAAATACCGGTCAACCATCGCCTGCACTCCGGGCTGATCATGCAGCAGCGTGGCCGGAGCACCTTCACCGGCTGCAAGGTGAAGACCTTCCGGCCCACCGTGGTTGACAAGGGGGCCCGTCACAGTCAATGCTTTTCCGGCAGGTAACTTCAGCCTGGCCCCATGGGCAATCTCCAGGTGAAACAGCTCTGTGCGGGCACTTCCTGCGAGCCGTTGAACCCCGGCTCCCCCACTGATCAACACTGTACCCCGCCCCCACTGCAAGCCGGCATGGTCAACCAGGTCTCCCTCAAGGGAAAGGGTGCCACCAAGATTCACTTCTTCCAGGGCGACAAAATCACCAGCCACCCGGACATAAGCACCTTCAGGGATCTCCACCGCACAACCGGCAACCATTACCTGTGAGTAGCCGGAGGCAGCGCCCAGCATCAATATACCCGTCAGCACACCACACAGCAGCAGTTGGTATGACGGGTGGCGGATTGTATCTGTGATTGAATTCGTTTTCATGTCAATGGATTCTTTTTATAGGGATTCGTTTTCAGGGTAATGGGTTGGTTTTATTGGTGCGGGTAGTGTTTTGCTTATGTATCCCGGGATGTCCATTGACCCATGGGATGACCGCTTTAGCAGCGGATGGGCACAGGAAGCCTACCTGACACAGCGAACGGAAAACCCACTTTCTGCAGGGACCGCTTCCACCCGGGGATCGCCTGTACTCTCAAGGTAAATGACCTCCCTGCCATCGCCTGCTGAGGGAGCGATCCACCATCCGGTAGCGTGCCGCAAGCCGGAAAAATACCCGCTATCTGCTTCCCGGAAACCGGCAGGCAAGGCAGAAAACCCAGAATGATTGTTTCCCTCAACCGTATCATCCCAGAAAAGCAACCCCCTGAGGGCTTTCCCGACAGCCCCCTCACTGCCCAGGGCAGCCATCAGATCCTGAAAGTGATGTACCCCGGGCAGTTCCCACCCGGGCGGGCAGATGCCGGCCGGATCAGTGACTGCCGCTGCATTGTACAGGGCCCCAAAGCGGCCGGCCATGTCTTCCCTGTTGTCGTACCAGCTCATTCCCGCTTCAGCACCGCCGATCCAATCTTCCCTGCCGGGTTGCGAAATGGCTTCTCCGCTTCTGAAGTGGGTCACCCGCAGGTTTTCGGCCATCCAGTAATGGCTGCCGATCCGGACTGTTACATATGCATTCCCATCCACGTCGCTGACCATCCCTGTGCCGCTCCCGTCTGCCTGAGAGGAATCACCCAGCCGCAACCAGTTGGGTGACACAGGCTTTCCGGCATTGAAATAAAAACCGGCATCGCCATCGGTCTGAAACACCAGCAAGCCTGTGGCGGGTGATGCGATGGCCTCACGCAAGGCGGCCGGCATCCGCGGCACAAGCAAGCCCCCGAACTCACTGTGTACATCCAGCACAGCTGAGGCCTCGCCCTCCTGGTGGGCAGGGTCATCGGTGATCAACACGGTTTGGGCCTGCACTGCAGGCAACAGCCATAAGGAGGCAGCAAGAAGCAAGGCGGAAAGCAACGGAAGTAAATGGTTTGATTTCATGGGAAAAAGGTTGGGGTTAGCAATTGGAAGTTGGATGGTAGAGGTTGGAAATGCGACGATGCCTGAATGGCGTTGACATGGTAAGGGGTTGGCTGGTGGAGGTTGAAAGTGGAATCAATCCTCTCTTACGAATACACAGCGTATGGAAAGGCCGTCGGAAGGATCGCTCTGTGCTTCATACAGCCCTCCTGAATCATAGCGGAGTTTGCGGGCTGCCTGCCCTTCTTCCGGTACTGTTCCGGCCACATGGAAACGGGCTTCAAAGCCGAGCAACATGAAAGCACCTCCGCCATCGCGGATACCGGAGGGGAAGGCCGAAAACCCGCTCAGGTTATCCGCAGCGGCATTGGGCGATTCCCAGCCTGAAAGGGCCTTGAGTGCGCCGCCTGCATCCTCACCCAGGTGGTCCGACAAGGCTTCCCAGTCTGCAGCCGTTGCCACCCGCATTCCGGCGGGGCACAAACCCCTCGGGTCATTGGCAGCCGCGCGGTTGTAAAGCAAGCCGTACTGTTGTGCATACAGATCCGGAAGGTTGTTATAACCAGACAGGGCCGGACCGGAGGCAGCAAGCCAGTCTGCATCATGCCTCAGCTCAGGAACCGGGTCGCCATTGCGAAAACGGGTGACGCGAAGGTTCTCCTGCATCCAGTATTTTGCGCCGATGCGGACAAGCCCGTAGCTGTTTCCATCCACATCATTGATTGCCCCGGGGGCATCATCCGGAAACCCCACGGGGGTCCATTCCGCACCATCGAAGTAAAACAACCCGCCCCGGTGATCCGTACCGTAAACCAACAAACCGGGGGCCGGGTTTTCAATGGCTCCCATTTCCGCCGTGGTCATTCGCGGAATCAGCAAGCCACGGCTGCCTGATTGCAAATCCAGAATGGCGGACGGATCAGGCAGGCTCCCATCCTCATTGATGGCCACATTCTGGGCCAGGCCGGCTGAGGTCAGCCACAATATCATGTAAATGGTGATATAGCTCTTCATGGTAATTATATTTTGTTGTGGTAATCTATTGATTCAAGTTATCTGACCGGGGGCTACCTGCCAACCAGCTTGCGCTTCCCCCGCCCGCCCGGCGTGTGCACCATCACGACCACTGGGCCCACAGACCCCGGCAATGACAGTTCATGCAACCCGCCAGCCCCCAGGGAGGTCTGCTTCAGCACCCGGCCATCAAGCCCGGCGATCCTGACGGTGGCAGGAAACAGGTTATCCGGTAGACGGATGTACAGCTTACTTCCGTAGGTATAAATGTCAATCAATGGCATGGCAGGATCCCCTCCGGGCACAGCTGTTGCCGCTGATTCCTTGAATTCGAGCATAAATCGTGCTCCTTCCACGCTGCCGGCTGCAAAGTGATGCACCGTTTGCTGGCGCAGGTTTACCCGGTCTCCACTTGCAAGATCCTCCAGCCACAAAGATTTATGCGGATCAAGGCCCGCTGTGCCAGCCACCTGAAGGGTAAATTGCTGAGAGGCGCCCTCACCAAACCAGAGCGGCAAACCACTTACTTCCGGTGGCAAAGAAATGATACTCAATGCCCTGTCCTGTTTAAATGCCATCAGGGAGGGTGCCGTTGCAGCACCAAACAGCTTGTGAGCATCGTAGCCCGGATCATAAGCAAGACTGTCGGAGCCATCAAGACGTACATACAACACATCAAGGTTTTCAGTATCAGTAGCCTTTACCTCCAGTCGCAAAACCCCTGGCGGCAGATCCGTTTTCCCGCTTTTGCCATCCGCCTTGCCCGGAAAGGGCTTGGCGGGATGCACCCGTGCCGCGGCCGGGAATTGCACACTGCCGTCTTTGTCCGGAGCGGCAACTTTGACAAATATGCCCTGCTGAGGTCCGATGATCCCGTCAAAATCACCCAGACCCCCGTTGGCGGATATGTAATTTCCCCGTTGGTTATCCCAAACATGCACCTCCCCCAGAACCCCGTTGCGTAACCAGCCGGAAGCATTCCAGTCAAGCGAGGAGGCAAAAGGATTTCCCAACAGGTGCCATCCGGAATAGGCTGCATCACCGGTCAGGGTAAGACCGTTGTATTCCACATTTTCCGACCCCAGTTCGCCCTCAAATACAAGGGTCTGGTCCTTTTCATAGGCCACCAGATAACCCTGCCCCGGGTTGAGATTCATCCCGTTATTGAAAGCTTCAAAGTCTTCACTCTGCCGGACATTCACCCACTGGCCAGCCACTTCATCCCATCCATATAAATCGGATTGCCCCTGCCCCCTGTCCGGATCCGCAATTAATCCGTTCACCAGGTGGGCATCCACCGGAGAACTGAGCAGGTTCCAATGTGTGGCCGGGCTGGCAGACCAGTCGGGTACCCCGGTCACAAAACGCTCTACCGAAGCCTTCACTTTCGAAGAATGATGAATCAGCGAAGCCGTGGCGCCTTCATCCGCCCGCAAGACAAGGCCCTTTCCCCCGTTAAGATTTTCCAGGTGGCCTTTAACGGTCAGGGCTGTACCCGCCTCCAGGTAAAAGGTTCCGGCAGCAAGCGTCAGATGGGCCATTTCGAGGGAACCGGCCCCACGGTGCTCCAGGTGCCACTCCGACTCACCTGCAAATACCCAGTGGGTTTCCGGAAGCACCTGAAACCCACCGGAGCAACCTTCAATGATCATGTGTGCAGGTGGCGGCGGGCCGGACTTCGCATCGGACGGCATTGCGGTGACAGGCGATGAAGCAGGCATCACAGCGAGAGGTTGGTCAGCAGGCATTGCGGGGGCAGGCAGCGCGCCAGGCTTCGCAGCAGCAGGCATCACAGCGGCACAATTCATAAGGCAGCCCAGGAAAAAGGATAATAACAGTTGTCTTCGCATCATTGTCTTTTGTTTTGAAGACAAACATACATCCTTTATTATATTTTCCAAGATTTTAATCGCTATTTGCTGGCAAAATGACGAATTACAGCTCCGGACGGTCAAAACGAATGGCACAACCAAAACCGGTCAACAGATGAACATAATGATCCGATGGCACCGACCCCGGGCCGCCGGAATCCGCCCAAACCCCCAGCAATATAACCACCTGCTTATCAATTCACTACCTAATACGGCATCGTTTTTGAATAAGTATAGCCGTCTTTTTGGAATATTTTTTTCGTTTTACATAACCAGCTATAACTGATTGATAATAAACGGCTTTTTTTTGGAGATAAAACACAAAACTAGCCGTACCGTCAGACAACACTTCGTTATCTGAAGATATCATTCCCCAAAAACGAAGAGTAAGCATAATACTGATCATCTATTATGATTCAATGGCCAAAAACCCAAAACCAATACTTCCTGCCCCTGTCCAGGATTTTTAAGTTTGTTGCTTTTTCATGCCTTTTTCTGCTAACCACCAGCGGCTTGCAGGCCCAGGGCCCCAATACCAACTGGGAAGGCCGTGTAAGCAGCGATTGGTTTGATGAAGACAATTGGTCGAACGGTGTTCCCGGATCAGGAAGCCGCGTAAACATCGGCTGGTTGGCCGAAGACCGTCACCAGCCTGTCATTGATGGAGAAACAAGCATGGACAGACTCACCCTCGGGAGCAACGGCAACACACTCACCATAAAGAGCGGCTCCATAGTGCACGTGGCCGGAAATCTGACCACCGGGCACCCCTCCTCCTTCATTTCCGAAGACATCACCCTGACTGTGGGCGGCGACCTGACCTTCCGCGGGGAAGCCACCCTTAACGGAGGCAGTTACGAGGTCCAGGGTAAAATGACCATCGGCAACAATCAGGATGTGGTCGTAAACGGGGGCATCCTTCACATACACGGCGCCTCATCAACAGGGGGCAACCTGACCCTTGAGAACGGAGCTGAAATGCACCTTTACGACCGCTACACCATTGGCGGTTCAAGCAACCTGACTGTACAAGACGCTGAAGTGTTTTTTCATGACACATTCAGGATGAACAGTGGTACCTTTCACGCCACAAACAGCAACGTTAAGTTCCATGACGAAAGCGATTTCCTGGGCGACGGGCAGGTACATATCAACAGTGGTGCATTCAACTTCTTTGATGAAACCTCTGTGAGCGGAAGCGTGGTTATCCACAGCGGAGCAGGCAAACTGCATTTTGACAAAAACCTTGAGCTCAGCGGAAGCTGCACCCTCCATGGTGAAGAAGGACATATTACAATGGATGGGCCGGTAATGACCCTGCAGGGCAATCCGACGTTCAACCCGGGCACATCCACTTTCACCTTTTCCGGCACACAGCAGCAGCTCAACGAAACCGGAAACATCCCTTTATTAAGATTTTTCAACCTCGAAGTTTTCGGCCAAAGCAATGTACAGGCTGGCATTGATGTGAAGGTATTGAATGACATGACGGTGGATCCGGAAGCCGGCTTCACACCCGAACCCAACAAAACCCTCAATGTGGTGGGTAAGGTTACCGGAGACCCATTCATCGTGTCAGACCACCCGTATATTATTTCAATAGTTCGCCAGGCCCAAAACAGCATATTGCTGGTTTTTGATGACCCGCTGGAAACAGCTTCCGCAGAGAATTTGTCGAACTACCGGGTTGAGGACCAGCCCGATCCCATTGGTGCCGAAGTGACCGGCGAAAACCAGCAAAAGGTGAGCCTGACACTCGGGTTTGACATGCAGGAGGACACACCTTATTACCTGGTGGCCAACGACATTTGCAACACCGAAGGAAAAACCATCAGCAGAGATCACCGCAAGCGTTTCGGTATGCACATTGGCGGCACGCCACCTGTTGACCTCGACGAAGCCATTGCCGCCATCGGCACCGCCACACAGACCATGGAAGACTACCTGGCGGCTGGTGGTGAAAACACCGACACAGAATACCAGGCCGTCGATGATGCAATTAACGCACTGGAAGCTGCCATTGATGCAGAACCCATTGATGCAGACGACATCGAAAACAAGATCAGCGACCTCAATGAAGCCACAGGCAACCTGCAGGATGTACTGAACAACGCCCCGGTGGCAAACACCACCCAAAACACCAATTACCTGACCATCCAGGCCGCCATCGACAACGCCAATGCCGGTGATGTAATTGAAGTGGAAGCCGGCGATTACCAGGAAAGCGTGGTCATTGACGGCATTGACAATATTCAGCTCATTGGTGCCACAGACCAGGATGGCACCCCCGCCACCAGGATCACGGATGCAGGAAGCCATGGCATCCGCATCGTGGACGCGGAAAATGTCACCATCAAAAACTTTGAAGTGGACGGCGTGTCAGGAAGAGGTGTCTATGCCACATCAACCAACCACATCCTGATCGACAACATCTTATCCCATAACAATAATAATGACGGCATCCGGGTCAGGGAATCCGTTGACGCCACCATCCAGAACAGCACCTCTATAAATAACATCGGAAACGGCATCCTGCTCTACAAGGTTAACAATGATGATGGTGCCGTAAGCCCCGACAACCAATCCATCGTTAAAGGCAACACCGTTTCAGGAACCACGGCCACGGAGCATACCCAGGGCGACGGCATCCTGATCTATAAGTCCCACCATGTAAGCGTGGAAGACAACGAGGTGTATGACAATGCCCATGCAGGGATTCGCGTTACGGGAACGTATAACGGGAATTTCAACACCACCAGCAATACTTTATCCGGAAACACAACTACCGGCAACAAATACGGCATCCTGATTGAAGAAGGTGCCGGCGACACCAAGGCAAGTGACAAGAACTACATTTCCGAAAATACCGGCTACGGCCTTTTGAACAGCTCCGGCGAGCAGGTGGATGCCACGCTCAACTACTGGGGCGATGAAAACGGACCCTACCATGCCGAGCTCAACCCCGAAGGTCAGGGCAACAAGGTGTCTGACAAGGTCATGTTCGATCCCTATTATATGGATGAGGAAATGACCGAACTTTTTGACGAAACCGACCCGGAGCTGATCGCTGAGGCCAACCAGGCCATTGAAGCCGCGCAGGAATCCATGGAGGAATACCTGTCTCTGGGAGGCGAATCCGGCGACCAGGAATATACCGGGGTGGAAGCAGCCATTGATAATCTTCAGGATGTGTTGGGTACAGATCCCATCACGGAAGAACAACTGCTGGAAGCCATCAATGAGCTGACAAACGAACATAAA
>PWGY01000077.1 GCA_003554665.1 Bacteroidales bacterium
AATTAAAACGGCAAATACCGGTATGATTGCCAGCCTGGCAATACCGGAAAATCTATGTTGATTGTTGTTTTTCATCATGATAATTCGTTTTTTAAGATTACTTGAGTTTAGCTCGGTAAACAATGGGGGTTGTACCCTGTTCCGGACCATTGACAGTATAGCCAGTTGGTATTCAGTGCTATCAGATTTTTGGATAACAATGTCGTCAGCCCGGAATTCGAGATTATTTCTTACAGCTTCAGCCTGTAGCCTTGCAAAAGGATTAAACCACTGCAGGCTCAGCAGCAGTTCAGTGATCAGGATATCAAGAAAATGCTTCTCCTTTGAGTGCACCAGTTCATGGGTAAGCACTTTGTCAAGTGACGGATGACCCAAAACATTTTTCCCGATGATGATGTTGTCCAGAAAAGTAAATGCACGGATGTTGTCTTCTGACACATACACATTGACGCCCCTGACCCATTCCCTGCTGGCACCTTCCTTTATGCGGGCAGCCGTTGAGTAGGCATATATCAGCCTGGCCAGGTAATATGATGCTCCAGCAAGATATATTACGAGTAAAGTACCGGCAATTATTGGTAAACCTACCGTATCTGCCATAGGCATCCCAGAACCCTGCACTTCCCCTGCGGAAGCACCAGGGGCAAAAAACACATCTGCCGGCATAGCATAAGTTGTGTTCTTAAAAGTGATCAAAGGGATCAGAAATGAGACCAGAAAAGACCCAATAAGATAGAATCGGTTGAATACAAAGTGTTTGTGCTTTCGCAGAAGAAAATGATAGGTCAGGTAGCACACAGTGATCGACACCGAAACCTTTAGCAGGTAAATCAACAACTCTTCCATAGCTTATTTGGATTTGATGAGCTTCAGGATCTCTTCAATCTCTTTTTGATCAAGGTCTTCATCTTCCACCAAAGAGGCAACCGCCCTGGAAAAAGAGTTGTCAAAATAATCACTGATGATTTCCTTAATGAAAGATTTCCTGTATTCTTCTTTGGATAACAGGGGGTAATACTCATAGGTGTTTCCGTACCGGGTATAACCGACAACCCCCTTATCCTGGAGAATTCTGATCAAAGAAGAAATTGTATTGTAATGCGGCCTCGGCTCAGGGTATTCTGCAACAATATCCCTGACAAAGGCTTTTTCCAATTTCCAGAGGATCTTCATGACCTCCTCTTCTTTATTTGTAAGTTTGTGCATATCGATTAATTTTGATTTCGATACAAACATACAACTGGTTTTTCAGTTATGCAACTATTTTTTCAGTTGTTATGTTAATTTTTGTTAATTTAATTGATTGGACGACTCAAAAAAGGTGTTAGCAGGTAGTTATTTCAACGCGTGCAAAAAGCCTGCCAACCGGGAAAGCATATGTTTGAAGACCATGAGAAACGGAATTGAACAAATAATGATGATTTTTCCTTTGATCAGAAGCAATCAACACAAAACACAGCGGCCAAAATAAAATTTCTGCCTGCACAAACCTTAATCAGCGAAGATATCAGCAGCTATGTGGAAAATTCTGGGTTTCCTGCAAAAGCATTTGATCTACAGCATCCCCGCATCAATGATCGCCGGGGTTATGACCGGGTATTTTTTTGAAGTTTCTTTCCTTCGGGTAATGATCCTGCCACTGACCTTCCTGATGATCTACCCCATGATGGTAAACCTGCAGATCAGAAAGATATTTTCAGGTGGCGATGCAAAACTACAGCTTGCTACCTTCCTGATCAATTTCGGGGTCATCCCATTTCTGGCCTATGGAACCGGCCTCATTTTTTTTACACATGAGCCGAAGATGGCGCTGGGGCTGTTGATGATCGGCCTGATCCCTGCCAGCGGGATGACCATATCCTGGACAGGCTTTGGCAAGGGGAACCTGGATGCGGCCATAAAAATGACCGTCATCGGTCTGGTTTCCGGGGCACTGCTCACACCGCTCTATGCAGAATGGCTGATGGGTGCGGTCATTGACATCCCAATGACAGAGATCTTTCAGCGAATATTGCTGATTGTTTTCCTGCCCATGCTCGCCGGATTTTTAACACAGCGTTACCTGATATGGAATTATGGCAGGGAAAAATTCCGTTCCGAAATCAGCAGGAAGTTTCCGCTGCTTTCGAGCCTGGGGGTGCTTGGAGTGGTATTCGTGGCCATGGCCCTGCGGGCCGGTGTTATCATTGCAGAACCCTTGATGCTTCTGTATATCCTGCTTCCGCTACTGGTTTTTTACGGGATTATTTTTTCGATAAGCACCCTGATTGGAAAACATTTCTTTCCAAAAGCCGATGGCATTGCCCTTGTGTACGGCAGTGTGCTGCGTAACCTTTCTGTGGCCCTGGCAGTGGCCCTGGCGGTATTCGGCCCTGAAGGAGCGGACATTGTGCTGGTGATCTCACTGGCCTACATCATTCAGGTGCAGGCAGCAGCATGGTATATGCGGTTTCTCGGAAGGATATTTTAACCGGACCCGTCACACCCTGAGGCAGGCCCGGTCAACCCCGGCAGAGAGCCCCGTCCTTTATTCCCCTTCCGGCATCAGCAGTTTGAAATCAAGTGTCGTAAACACCTGATAGCCCTCATTGTTGGTCACGTATATATGGAAATGATAATCGCCCGGATCAAAGACGCTGTCGTCCTTATCATTTACCGGGATGGTGATCTCTGTCTCAAATAAATATTCCTCCTGGTCATCGGGCAGTGAGAATATCCACACATCCTCCCAGGGGTTGACCGGCTCTTTCACCTCATCCATGGGGCAGGACACATGGCTGCCGTGGCTGTGATGGTTAAAATTGTTGTGTGCATCAAAACTCAGGTTACCCAATCCGCTTCCTGAAGGATCTTCAATCAGCAACATAAAGGAAAAAGGCTCACCAAAATAAATGGTATCGCAAGGCAGGGGAGACAAAACCTCTACATGGGGCTGCTGTTCCTCTGTGTCCTCATCTTTTGCACATGCAGCAAACAGGAGGGCAATAACAAGAGGTAGGATTAACATTCTGTTCATGGTAAAATTTTTAAAAGTGTATATTTTTGCAGGGATGCGGTTCCCGGCAGAGCCTTCAAACCCTGCCGGAAAACACATCAACGGTTATTTAGTTATCATCACCATCTTCCACAAGGTATACCAGGGCATCGGCCATGGTCGAATTTCCAAATTCGTCCACCACAACAATCTCCACATGGTATTCACCCAGGGGGGCCTCTTCAGGAATATGAATATGCTTGTG
>PWGY01000295.1 GCA_003554665.1 Bacteroidales bacterium
ACCGCCAACTTCGAAGAAGTACTTTACGAAGTAACCTTCCTGGTTGACATCGGACCCGCCATCGAATTCCTCGATCTTGAAGGCTTTGATGCTGACGAGCATAACATTCTCATTACCGGAGACATGCTTGACTGGGTTGAGCCAGGAGATTCTGAGGATAATTACATGGAGCAAACGGATGATCCTGAAGTTTATCGCGCAGTATTCCACCTTGCAGCAGGTACTTATGAGTACAAGTACTTCTCTGACCTGATTGACGAAGGCTGGGATGGCGGTGAATGGACAGGAGATCCCAACAGGGTTGTTGAAATTGAAGGAGATAAAGTTGTTGAGAATATCTTCGCTTATGGCGATGATGAAGTACCGACCACTGATATCGATCAAATTTCCCTGTCGCTCTATCCGAACCCGGTGAGAGACCAGCTGTCTGTTGAAGCCAATACGGAAATTAAAGAAGTACGTATGGTTGATATGCTCGGACAGGTTGTTTACTCACAAGCTGCACAGGGCAGAACCCATGAAATCAATGTAAGCTCCTACGATACCGGTGTTTACTTTGTACAGGTTCTGACTTCTGAGGGACTTATTACTGAAAGGGTACAGGTAACCCGCTAATCAGAATTTGTTTCCAACTATCAAAAGGGGGGCTGTTTCAGCCCCCCTTTTTTTATGCCTGATTCCTGTTTTACATCCTGGCATCCAATTTAGTTCCCTTTCCTTTCTTGTTGCCGCATAAGGTTTCTATTTTGACGGTTTTCCCTATTTGCCGTCTTTCCCTGTAATTGGTCATCTGATTCTTTGTATTACTTCAGGCAGCAACACAAGAATAATTTTGATACTGGAAAAAAAAATTACTAAGTTTGCATTAAGAGCCCTTAAGGTTCTGTAAGCCTCTCCCTAAACCTCATTAACCAACCTAAAACCAAAAGCCATGAAAAAAATTTTAGCTCTGGGTATTGCTGTATTCTTTCTGTTTTTTGCTGCCGGATGCGAGGATGATGACAGTGACAAGATTCTTGACGATGGGCTCACCCATGAAATCCATGAACTCGTTCCTCCGGAGATTCTGGAAACCATCGAAGAACTAGGGATGCCTGTTTACGGTGGAGGCAACCCTCCAAACATTGAAAACATTTATGAAATTGATCCGCTTACCATGCTCGACTCCAATGTGCCTGGAGACGACAGCCCCGGTGCGGTCTTTGCCACCATGAGGTCAAAGTTCTATCAGCAGGACAACTCCAAATTTACCATCGCAGTTGACTATACCAGCGGGGGCGAGAGTGGAACTGGTCTGGGTGCTTTTATTGTGGGCGACAACAACAGGTTTACTGTGTTTGCTGAACTGAACTCCAGTATAGAGGGGCAGGATGCCGAGCTGGTGCTGATGTTTTCAGGCAGGCTGGTATCTGACGGGATTGAAGACGCCCATGTGGCCAATTTTATGATCGAAAACAATGAAGGGGATTATTGGATACCCAATGGGACCGGGCGTGTATTCCATGATGGCGATGGGCACTCCGGCATTGTGTCTTCTTTGAAATCGCTTCAGGTTACTGCTTTGCCAGGCCTTTCAGCGAAACAGGCGTTTTGATAAGATTTCCTGCAACGGCTGCCATAACAGCAGATAGTGCTATCAGAGGCAGTGCTGCCTGATGAAAATCCTGTGGATTTACCGGCCAGGTTACCAGAAGGATCAGGCTGAGGATCAGCACCACCTTGAAATAGAGCCCGGGCAATCGTCCGGGCTTTCTTGTGCCTGCCCGGTACACAAAATACATGTGTGTGGGCAGTGTCCAGAGCAAATCCAGGTTCATTCCCGTGGCAATGTGGTCCGACAGGAACCACATGAAAAACACGATCAATCCCAGCAATCCCAGTATTGTAAAATGCACTTTGGCGAAAAGTTTAGCCAGGCTGGTTTTTCTGAGGCTAATAAGACCCAGGATGAAAAAAAGCCAGAGTATTACTGCAGGAGCGAATGGGGTGCCCTCTCCCGGGATGTATTGTTCGGGGAGGATCTCTGCGTGGGCATCCACCAGAAGCCTTCCGTCTGCATGCCTGGCACGCTGTGCTGATTCGAATAATTCGTCGGGGATGAACATGGCATACCAATGGCCAGCCGTTTTGTCTGCCGGTAGCCCCAGCAGTATTTCAATTCCAAAACCCGTCCAGGGGATATGGGTCACGTAGGAGGCCACCAGATCGCGAAATGTCGTCTTCTCATCCTCATGCGGATCGGGGCCCCAGTCGATGTCCAGCTCCTGATCCAGGATGTCGCGTATGCGTGTGGCGCAGTTATCATAAAAGAAGTCGTACAGGTAATGGATGTTTTCCGGCCTGCGGTTATGCTGCAGGAATTCGTCAATGCGCTGTTTTTCTTTTTCTGTCAGATTCAGCCTTTGCTGTTCGACCCAACGGCCGGCTCTGTTGTAAGAGAACAGGAAATGTTGTATGGGGGATACACTCAGCTGGTAAAGCAACCTCCCCTGCAGGAATTTAGAATAAAAATTTGGCGTCTCAAAATCGAAGGTACCCCAATTATAGACTTCATCAATGTCATTGGCCGGATCGTATACCCACATGGCGCTGTGGCCGAATACGGCATAAAGGTCCTCGCCGGGTCCTGCCGTGAGGATTGAAATTTCGGCTTCAGGTGAAAGCCTGGATGCCTGCACTTCTGCATGGCCTGAAAAGAAAGCCATCAGGGCAAGGATGATCGCAATGTTCACGCGTTGTTTCATTACATGCAAAAATAGCTAAAATGCCCGTATTTTTCCTTAAACCTATCCCATAAACCTCTTCCTATAAAACCTATCCTATGAAACCTATCCAACCCATCTCATGAACCATCCCATGAAACCCATCCCATGAAACCCATCCCATGAAACCCATTCCAAGAAACCCATTCCATGATGAAATAAACACCTAACGTGGATGTTGGGGTTCAGTTTTTTTGCTATCTTTGCACCCTGAATTTGAGCCCGTTTTATATCCGAATATGACCCACGGCGACTTATTAACATTTTCCTGTTAATAAATTTGCCGAAACCGAAACTAAATTTTAACTTTGCACCCCCCTTTAAAGGGGTATTTGGTGTATTAATCAAACAGCGACAGCAAATTAAGTCAAACCCATGAATACTTTAAGCTATAAGACCGTTTCGGCCAACAAGGCCACAGTCAAGAAAGAATGGGTGCTTGTTGACGCCGCGG
>PWGY01000160.1 GCA_003554665.1 Bacteroidales bacterium
GTAATAAACCAATTGTCTGCTCATTCTCTGATTCATTGAAACGCTTCCCCACACGTTAATGTGAAACTATCAAAAGTGTATCATGTTCACTTCCTACTGGCAACCGAACAAAATAGGGGGATAGTGTCAATCTACTGTCGGAAAAGAATCGAGCCAGATCCCCCAATACCGATCAAATCTAGATACCGCGTACAGCTTTCAGCAGTGTGGCTGTACCAGTTTTTTTCCCTGTATTCAGTATGGTGACATTGCCCCGGGTTTCATGACAGCTTTTCAGTGTTTGCCTGACAATGCGCTGGTCCAATTTGACGGCCCGATCTTGCTTTTGTTGTTTCTTTTTGGCGGCTTTGATGTAGTCGTCAACGTTACCGCCATTATATTCAAAAACCCGCATCCGGCTCATCTGCTGCATTCCGATCTCTGACCAGCCCATGGGTCGGGAACTGAGGCGTGCTGATAAAATGTGACTGACATGGCCTTCTGCGCTACAGCCAATGTATTCCGGGTCTTGTTGGTGCTGGATGCCTGACCAGTGGTTGAAAATATATCGTCGGGTCTTGCTGAGTTCTTGTCTTTTCTGGACGTTTGGTGTGTCTTTGATCAGTACTTCCATGAGCTCTTTGACTGCCTCTCGCTTCCCTTTCCGCAGATAGGTCCATAAGGGGGCAGCAAAATAGGGTTTGTGATTTGTTGCGCTGCGCAAATATTTGGCCAGGTGAAACGGGTCCAACACATGAATGGATTTGGGGATCCAGTTCAGGCCTTCTTTGATCCAACTCGCTCCATCTCCTGAAAGAAAGATTTTTTCTACCTGTGTCATGTCATACGCTGTGTCCAGGTATTGGGCCACTTCCAACCAGAGTTGTTCGCTGCTTTGCTGGCTATCGGTAAAATAGCGGGTTTGTTGGAGGGTTTTGCGTTGTGGTGTCGTGGAGCGATATCCTTCATGGACGTAAACGATTTTGGAAATCCCCCGTTTTCCCTGTTGAAGTGCCACGTGGTCTTCATCCGCTTCTATATACAATGTGCGAGGGGTGGGTCTGGGCTGCATCGGAACGGCTTCATTGGGTATGGTCTGCAGGCGACGGATCACGTTCATCACGCTCATCCGCGATGTCACCCCACTTTGCGGTTCCTGGGCCACTGCTCGCTCATACGACATCTGGGTCGCGTTTTTCAACAGTTTTGAACGCAGGCTGTCGTCCATTCGTTCATGGGGTTTGATCCCCAGGTGTTCGTCGGAAAGGTGGGCATATTCTCCCGTCGTTTTATGACGGTAGTAGGTGCGCCGATATTCCACAGGGCCCATCGCTGTATACAGTGTTTTGATCTGTCCCTTTTTTTCGATGTGCCAGTGTTTTTTTCTGCTGGGACTTTCACGGATTTTTTCATCCAGTGTTTCGACTGTTTCCTGGAGCAGTTGTCGCCCAACTTCATACAAGGTTTTTTCAAGGTCCAGCACCACTTCGCTCAGATCTGTGTCGCCCTGCAGCACTTTTTTCAAATTGGTGTGGTGTTGGGTCGTGATTCTTTCCATTGTTTGTTGTATAATGTCCATGAGAATAGTTCCCTCCCTGTCTTTGTTTTTTTCTCCAAAGAAAGCATATCATACAGGGGGGTCTATTCTCTTCTTTTTTTCCGATAGTAATTTTACACTAACTTTGAGTTTTTCCAGAAATGGTCCTCAATTTTCACCATTCACCATTCCATGGACTTCTCCGGCACCATTTCCATCAAGCGCATTCCTTTTGTCATCTTGACACGTTTGTTTAAGTGGTTTATAATTTGATTAACCGAACACTTATTTAAATGGGGGCGATGATCATGCCCAAGCCAATCCAAATTTTGAAATCCTTATCCGACGACACCAGGTATCGTCTCGTGATACTTCTTTTGGAGCACGACTACTGTGTAGGGGCCCTTTCCAACCAATTGGGCGTTTCTAAACCCGCCGTTTCACAACATCTCAAAATTTTGCGAAATGCCGGAATTGTCAAAGGTGATAAAAGAGGATATTTTACCCATTATTATGTGGATCGAAATTTGCTTAAAGAAGCTGCCCGCCAACTGAACGAATTGTCAAATTTGCCAAGGGGGCCTTCGGAGTGTCTGCACTCCCATTCAAACAACCATTCTTGCGGAAGAAAGGAGAGAAAGCAAAATGTGTAAAACACGCTGCGAACACCCGAATTTGAAACCAAAAGATGGCCAGTGCAGTGAGGAACTCATCAAACATTGTCATGGCCAGGAGAAAAACCATCCCTGTGATGACAGCCAAGAAGAACCTATGGAAGATGACTGAACAAATCTCGAAAAGAACAGGCATAGTTTTACCTGCCTGTTCTTTTTGAACTGTAGAGGTGAATTTGATTGTATATCATTGATGCCCACAAGCTGAGCAAAAGGTACGACAATTTTGATGCCGTGAAAGAGCTCAGTTTTTCTGTGGAAAAAGGCGAGATTTTTGGTTTTCTGGGACCAAATGGAGCCGGTAAAACAACAACCATCAACATGCTGACAGGGCTTGCAAGACCAACCTCTGGATCAATCATGATCGCCGGGGAAGACGGCATTCATCATATCAAAAAGGTGCAACAAATGATCGGCATTGTGCCGGATGAAAGCAACCTGTATGACGAAATGAATGGGTTTGACAACCTGGTTTTTTGCGCTTCTCTTTACGGACTGGAAAAAAACAAACGTGAAAGAAAGGCCCGGGAGCTATTAAAGCAATTTTCCCTGGAAGACACTGGTGATAAACCTTTCAAAGCTTATTCCAAAGGAATGAAACGAAAATTGACGATCGCTGCAGGCATCATCCACGATCCGGCAATACTATTTCTGGATGAACCCACCACCGGAATTGATGTGAAAAGTGCCCGTCAAATCAGACAACTGATTCAGGAGTTGAATGCAAAAGGAACCACCATTTTTTTAACCACCCATTATATTGAGGATGCAGAGAGGCTGTGCCACCGTATTGGCTTCATTGTCAATGGAGAAATGATAAAAATCAGCTATGTCAGGGATTTGTTGAATGAAGCCCACAAGGAACACATCGTTGAGTTTTCCACGGAGCAGAATGGAACCAACCTTGAATCTGTGATTTTGCATCAATTTCCCCATCTCACCGTCAAACAAATGTCTCCCCACAGTATCAGGATTGGATCGACCCAAAAGATTCATCTAATGCCGTTGATGCGCTTTTTTGAAGA
>PWGY01000034.1 GCA_003554665.1 Bacteroidales bacterium
CCGAGAACAATTCTCCGGAAGATCCGGAAGAACAACCTGACCGGTATATTGATGACAGATACAAAACGGCATCTGAAAGGATATATTCGTGCCCGCGAGCTGGTCGATTACCTGAACAAGCACAAGGATGATGAAAAAGTCCCTCTTGACGAATCCCTGATTCGCCAGCCCTCCGTGGTAAGTCCCGATACGACCATGACCGAGGTGATGAATACCTATAACAATACTGAGTTTGGCCCCGTAGCCGTGGTGGATGAGGAGCACAGGCTGCAGGGGGTGATCGTGAAAGGCAATATTATTTCAGCCCTGTCTGAGCAGGAGGATGAAATGATCGGTCAGCATGAAAAAGAAGATGATTAAATATTCTGTAAAGAAAACAACCAATGTTTCCATTTCGTATACCTATCAGAGACTGGGTGTCTGCTGCGGTAGATTATCTGGTCAGTGAGTTCGGTCCGGTATTTGACGGATTCAGCGCCTTTATATATTTCCTGGTAAACAACCTGAAAGACGGAATGCTTCTGGTGCATCCCATTGTTCTGATTTTACTCATTGCTGCGCTTACCTGGAAACTTGCAGGCTGGCAAATGAGTATTTTTGCAATTGTTGGTCTTTTAATCACCGAAAACATCGGGTTGTGGGTTCCTTTTGTGGAGACCCTTGCGCTGGTGTTAACGGCCGAAATACTGGTTATGGTCGTCGGGCTGCCACTGGGCATCTATGCTGCCCGGAGCGACCGTTTTAATTCCATTATCCGGCCCATACTTGACTTTATGCAAACCATGCCGGCTTTTGTTTACCTGATACCGGCGGTGATGTTTTTTGGTTTGGGACTGGTTCCCGGTGTTGTGGCCACTTTTGTATTTGCCTTGCCCCCTTTGATCAGGCTCACGAATCTTGGTATCAGGCAGGTGCCGCATGAACTGATTGAGGCAGCCGATGCTTTTGGTGCCACTGCGATGCAAAAACTGTTAAAGGTGCAGATACCCGTTGCCAAACCTACCATTATGGCTGGTGTTAACCAGTCTATCATGCTTGGCCTTTCGATGGTGGTTATCGCAGCCATGATTGGCGCAGGTGGTGTTGGAACAGATGTGCTGCGGGGTATTCAGCGACTGCAGGTGGGAGCCGGATTTGAGGCTGGCCTCGTAGTTGTAATCCTGGCCATTATCCTGGACAGGCTGACAGCCAGTTTCGGGAAAAGCAAACAGACAGGGTAACCCCACCGGAACTTGAATGCAGGTTTCAATACAATGAGATCCGTTGATTGATTATCGACGGATCTCTTTTTATTTGAAGGGTTCTTTAGCAGGAATTCTTTCCGTGTTGTTCAGGGAAAAAAGCTGTTGTTTTCTGTGGTGGTTAACGTGCTTGCTTTCTTGGATTTCTTGTGGTCCAGCCATTCAAAAAGGAGATCAGTCCGAATGCAAGAACAATGGTCGCGGCAGCTGCAATTGACCACCAGATTCCAAGTCCGGCCAGGATAAAAGGAGCCGTGGCTGTGATAAACCCTCCGCCCAGAAATGGTTCATAAAGCATTTGCTTGAATCCGAATGCCTGGGCGGTATCTGTTTTGTAATGAGGATCCACAAGACGAAGCAGCAATAAGCCCATGGCGGTTACGCCGCTTTGCATTCCGTATTCCGTAACTCCGCGTTCCAGCCAGTTGTAGGGGAACATACGAGGGGCCAGAAAAATAAGGCAAAAGAAGAGCCAGGCAATACCGGTTGCCATCAAAATGGCAAAAGGCCAGAAATTGGCAACAAAAAGATCCAGACGAATGGAGGCAATTGCGGCAACAACCAGAATATCCAGAGAAAGTCCCAGAATACGCTCAAAAGTCAGTCGGTCATAATACTGACTCACCTTGATTTTGGCCGAGAATGCCTGTACAATCATGCCACCAACCATGGCCAGCGGAAACAAAGGGAACCCGCTGAGTATAGGATGCAATTGTCTGACTCCGGCCAGCATTACCCATCCGACCAGGATTGCCAGACCCACAATGGCGAAATGAAAAGCCAGGGGCTCAATGGACTCAGAGGCAACAGTGGCATTGGATGAGGGAAACCTCTCCTTTTGAGGGATCAACCCTACTTTTTTAAACCGGGGGATTCCTTTTGTTTGATCAAGGTTTACACAATACCCCCTTCTGATGGCAATGTTAATGTAAAAAACGCCACCCACCACCGCGGCAATGATGCCTACTGTAGCAGACATCTGGGCCAGGGCAGATCCTGCCGGAAACCCAAGGTCTGTATATACCGGTTGCATCCCTGCTGCTGTACCGTGACCACCCGCAAAACCGATCTCAAGAATTGTGGCAAATATAGGTGGTACGCCAAAAAGAGGTGTCAGCAATAAAGCAGTCAAAAGCATGGCCACAAGATACTGTCCGCTCCCTACGATCATACCAAAGCAAAGCTGACTGCCGCCCTGTGTCCACATTGTCTTTACACCGGGGATGATCACGCCCAGGAAAAGCGAGGCAAAAACGATATTGATCAGCAGACCCGGAATGTCCGACCAGGTGGTATAAAGGAAGTCCGGGAGTACATCCAGAAGGTAAGGGCCGAATAACAGCGCCAGGAAGCCTCCTATAATAGAAGCCGGAAGAAAGATCCGTTGCAAAAGTCCTATTTTGGCCCGCAGAACTTTACCGGCCAGCAAAAAGAGTAAAAGGATACAAAAACTGAAAAACACGCCCGTTAAACCTTCCATAATATTGTTTTTTGACGCAAAGAAAACGATTTCTTTAAAACTATACCATTCAATAAAGAAATTTAGCTATTTCAATGGGTGGTTGAATTGCCTAATTGTCAGGGACAGACAAGGTTGATTTTTTCTCCCTAAAGCGATTAACAAATTATTAACAAGTTCATTTATAGGTATTTGCTTAAACCATTCTATTTTTGAAATGTCAAAATGTCACATTATTATTAATCTTAAAATACCAATCCATGATGTTAAAAGACATTAACTCAAATGTGACAACAGTTGTATTTCTAATGATTATCGGGTTATTAATTCTTACCCCCTCGGGAGTTTTCGGCGAAGACTCCGGAAGTAAAGACGCGGAGGATTCTGAAGAACAATATGGGGATACGGGAACAACAGATGATGGCGGCATCAATCCTTTTCTGGAAGTGGAACTTGGGGGGGAGACATACTACAAGTATAGCCATGAATCCGGAG
>PWGY01000130.1 GCA_003554665.1 Bacteroidales bacterium
TCCGTCCGGAATCCGCCCGGATCAGGGAAAGCTCTTGCCATCCCCCGTTCATGCTTATGGCCGTACGATTTGGGTGAAGCTCTTGCCATCTGCCGGTCAGGTTTGTGGCCGTACGATTTAGGCGAAGTTTTTGCCACCCGCTGGTCCGGATCACAGGCCCTCATATCAAAAAGCCGGCCTGTCAGATTTCGCCGCAGTTCAGGGATTCCCACTTTTTCATGAATTGCAATAGTTCATCCCGCGAAGGAGATCTTTCATTGCGCACATAATAACCCGATGTGCAAACTCCGGTCATCAGGCACTGCGCCGGCTCAAGACCGGCCAGCCAGGCATTGCAGAATCCTGCATTGAAATTGTCGCCGGCTCCGGTGGTAAGTTTGGGTTCGTCCGTGTAGGGGCCGTCCGCCCAGACCGGGCCTTCTTCAGTGGCCATGGCTGCTCCGTGAAGGGGATGAATCACAATACCGAAAATGCCCATTTTTTTCCTGATCTTCTCTGCACGTGGCATCAGCTCTTCTTCTTTGATGCCGAGCACTTCGCTGATAATGGTTGATTCACTCATATTCATGCTCAGAACGGTATCGCATGGCATGGATGAAAGAATATCCAGCACTTCCTGAATGGCTTTTTTGGTGCGTTTTTGCGGATCAGCCAGGTCGATGAAAACCCTTGGTTTTTGATCAAGGGTGTCAATGATCTTTCCGAAGGCGCTGATGATCTCATTGAGATTTGAAAGCATCGTCCAGTTGGTAAAAGCCACCAGGTCTGTTTCTGAAAGCAGGCTACGAAGTGCTTCTTCAGGGAGTTCACTCTGCAGGGATTTCAGGTTGACATTGACCAGGCTGTCCATCTTGCCGAGCATCAGTTTCCCGTCATGAAATTCGAGGGCATCGGTGTGGCCCGGGTCAGCCAGTGAGATTGCCTGGCGGCATTTTTCAGCCATGTCGTGAAAGACCGGGTCGATCTGGTGTTTGCCGAGAGCCCCGATGTAGGTTACCTCCTGGCCCTGGGCCATCACGGCATTGGCCATGATGGGGCCGTTCCCCCCCAGTTTTTGCTGAACAGGTACAAGCTCTATGTTGGCGCTGAGTCCTGCCACCGCAGCAACCCGCTCTGAAAGTGCCTTAATGGTTTTTAGTCTTTTGTACTCAGAGGGGCTTTCCCTCTGATCCACCACGTGGATGATTTCATCCACGAAACCGTCAAACCCGATCAGGAGGTGACTGGTGGTTTTATTTTTTTCCAGGTTTTGGATTGTATGCCTGAGGTTGTCTTTTGTTTTCATATTCCTATGGTTGGCTGGCGTTGACACGCCTGTGGTTAGCAATATTTGACCCCTTCGGGGTCTAACCTTCTACCCTCTACCCTCTACCCTTCAGCTTCGAACTTCCACCTTCTATCCTCTACCCTCTACCTTCCAGCTTCCACCCTCCAGCTTCCACCCTCCAGCTTCCACCTTCTATCCTCTACCCTCTACCTTCTTCTTTCTTTCTGCCGTACACCTCGGTGATTTTTTTCAGGTCTTGTATGTGTTCTTCTGTGAGCATGTCCCGGGTGAAGCGCCATTTCCAGTATCCGGGTGATTTGCCGGGGAAGTTCATTCTGGCATCTTCGTCGAGCCGGAGTATGTCCTGAAGGGGTGCAATGGCGATATCGGCAACGGTTGACCAGGCCAGCCGGATAAAAGACCATGCCGGGTCGTTGTCGTCGAGGCAGAAGTAATCATGCATCCTTTCCTTGTCTTCGGGCGGACTGTGTTTGAACCAGCCCACAGTGGTGTTGTTGTCGTGGGTTCCTGTGTAAACCACGCTGTTTTTGTCGTAGGTGTGCGGGATGAAGTCATTTTCTTCTGCTGAGTCGAAGGCAAACTGAAGAATCTTCATCCCGGGCATGCCGAATTTCTCGCGCAGCTCTTCCACATCGGGAGTGATCACTCCGAGGTTTTCTGCAATGATGGGTTTGTCTCCCAGGGCATTGTATACGGCCTGCAGCATTTTCTCGCCCGGGGCTTTGATCCACTTGCCTTTGATGGCTGTTTTTTCACCGCTGGGTACGGCCCAGTAGGCTGCCAGTCCGCGGAAGTGGTCAATGCGAAGGATGTCGTAAAGCAAAAAGTTGGCTTTGATGCGATCGATCCACCACTGAAAGCCATGTTTTTCAAGGTATTTCCAGTCATAAATGGGGTTGCCCCAGAGCTGTCCGGTTTCGCTGAAATAATCCGGCGGCACTCCTGCTACGGTGCGGGGCTGAAGGTTTTCGTCAAAATCAAAGAGTTCCGGATGCCCCCACGATTCGGCACTGTCAAAGGCCACATAGATCGGGAGGTCACCAAAAATCAGGATGTTTTTTTCGTTGGCATAGGACTTCAGGTCTAACCACTGGTGGTAAAACATTACCTGCAAGAAGCGGTAGAAATCCATTTCCTTAGCCAGCTTTTGTTTATATGCCATCATGGCTTCAGACTTCCGGAGCCGTATGTCGTCCTCCCAGTCCCACCAGGGTTGCCCCTGGTGATCGTCTTTGATGGCCATGAATTGCACATAGTCCTCCAGCCACCACCCATTCTCACCGCAAAATTCCTGGTATTGTTTTTTCAACCGGTTGTCATCGGAGCGCAGGAAACGATCATAGGCTTTTTTAAGCAGTTCGTATTTATAGTGAAACACCCATCCGTAATCCACTTCATGTTCCGGAAACTCTTCATGCTCCGGGAGCTCTTCCCGGGTCAGCAGCCCCTGTTCTGATAATTTTTCCAGGTCGATCAGCAAAGGGTTTCCCGCGAAAGCGGAAAAACACTGATAGGGAGAGTCGCCGTAACCGGTATGGCCCAGCGGAAGGATCTGCCATATTTTCTGACCGGACTTTTCAAGAAAATCAACGAATCGGTATGCTTCCTGCCCCATGGTTCCTATGCCGTATTTCCCGGGCAGGGAGGTCATGTGTAACAATATACCGCTGCTTCTTTCCATATATGGGGTTTTTTGTTTGTAGTTTAGTGTTGGCTTTAAGTATTTTTGGGATGCCTGGAAGTGGCAGATTAAGCTTTTCCTTCCAGTTCTTCTATGGTCTTTTTGATCAGTTTTTCGTCCGGATCATGCACCACAAAGATCATCATGATGGCTCCGATGAACAATGATATTCCCCCGAAAACCAGTCCGAAAATGGGCTGACCGGGTGCCACGA
>PWGY01000237.1 GCA_003554665.1 Bacteroidales bacterium
GCCGTCAAGATAGAAGGCGGGCAGGAGATCATGGAATCTGTTGACAGGATTTTGTCGGCAGGGATACCCGTAATGGGGCACCTGGGGCTGACCCCGCAGTCGATCAATAAGTTCGGTACTTATGTGGTAAGGGCAACCCAGGAAGAGGAGGCCTCCAAGTTGGTGGAGGATGCTCACAAGCTGGCCGAAGCGGGCTGTTTTGCCATTGTGCTGGAAAAGATTCCTGCGGTGCTGGCCGAGAAAGTATCCAGGGAAATCCCTATACCAACCATCGGCATTGGTGCCGGAAGCGGGGTTGACGGACAGGTGCTGGTGCTGCATGACATGCTGGGAATTAACCAGGATTTCTCTCCCCGTTTTTTACGGAGATACAATAACCTCTATGATGAGATCAAGGGATCCGTGGAGCGTTATATCAGCGATGTGAAAAACCAGGACTTTCCCAATAAAGATGAGCAGTACTGACATTGCCCCCAGGGTTTTGTATGAAGACAACCACCTCATCGTTGTCAATAAACTGCCTTCGGAAATCGTTCAGGGCGACAAAACAGGGGATCAGCCGCTGAGTGAACGGGTAAAGGCTTATATCAAAAAGAAATACAACAAACCCGGCAAGGTGTTTCTTGGTGTTACCCACAGGCTCGACAGACCGGTGAGCGGAGCAGTGATCTTTGCCCGTACCTCCAAGGCACTGACCAGACTCAACGCCATGCTCAAAGACAGGCAGATCGGAAAGAAATACTGGGCATTGGTTCAAGCCAGGCCATCTGCTGCCAAAGGCCATCTTGTGCAGTTTCTCAAAAAAAACGAAACCCAGAATAAATCCTATGTGGTGAAGGAGGGCACCCCGGGGGCAAAAAAAGCGGAACTGACTTACCGTTTGATCGGTGAGAGTGACCGGTATTACCTGCTTGAAGTGGAGCTGATGACAGGCCGTCATCACCAGATCCGTGCCCAGCTGTCGTCCATGTCGTGCCCCATCAAAGGGGATCTGAAATACGGGTTTGACCGGCCGAATCCGGATGGCAGCATTCACCTGCATGCCCGTTCAGTTCAAATGGTGCACCCGGTGAAACAGGAGGAGATTGAGATTGTTGCCCCGCTTCCGCCCAATGACCCTTTGTGGCAGTTTTTTGACCGTTCGGACTGATTGATGATGTCTCACGCATACCTGACCATGCCTCACGCATTGCTGACTATGACCCACGCATAACCAATGATGACTCCCATATAATTGATGATGTCTGCGAAGCAATACACCCAGTACCCGGGCAGGTGCCTGGCTGCCAGGGCGGCAGTTTCCACCGGTCTGGTGGTTTTGTTGTTCTTTTTGCTGGGGTATCCCGTGAGGGGTTTTGCGCAGTATTACATCAGGGGCCAGGACCCGCCGGATATCCGATGGAAGCAGATCGAAACAGATCATTTCAGGTTGTTGTTTCCTGAAGACTATGCCGGTCAGGCCATGCGGGTGGCTGATATCCTCACGTACAGCTATCCAAAGGTTTCGGAAACCCTCGGGTACCGTCCGCGAAAAGTGCCCGTGATCCTTCATAACCGTACGGTGGTTCCGAACGGGTTTGTGAGCTGGGCACCGGCCCGGCTGGAAATGTTCACCAATCCTCCGCCCGACAACGACCAGCATGACTGGCTGGAGCGGCTTGCGGTTCATGAGTTCAGGCATGTGGTTCAGGTTGATAAATTAAACCAGGGGTTTACCGGTTTCCTTGCCCGTGTTTTCGGCGAACATGTAACCGGGTTATCGCTTGGTCTGTTTGTTCCCCTGTGGTTCCTGGAGGGTGATGCGGTGGCTGCTGAAACCGGCCTGACCCATGGTGGCCGTGGCAGACGGCCTTCTTTTGAACAGGGTTTAAGGGCGCAGGTACTGGAAAAAGGAGTTTATTCCTATGACAAGGCAATGCACGGATCTTACCGTGATTATGTTCCCAATTATTATGAACTGGGCTACCAGCTTGTGGCTGCTGCGAGGAAAGAGTATGGTGCTGATATCTGGGATCGGGTTATGGAAAATACGGCCCGCCGCCCGTATACTGTTTTTCCTTTTTCGATGGGATTGGAAAAGTATGCAGGTTTTGGTCAGGAGGCGCATTATTATCATAGTTTTTCTCAACTGGATTCGGCCTGGAGACAGCAGAAGGCAAGCTACAGCTATACAGAATTCCGGGAGATCAGTCCCGGGAAAACCCTCTTTACCAATTACCGGCCCATTGGTTTCTACAATGATACCACCCTTATTGCATTGAAAACCGGGTTGAAGGATATTCCCAGGGTGGTAACGCTCGGGCCGGACAAACAGGAGCAAAAACTTTTTACCCCCGGGTTCTATAACAGTGAGGGGTTTACCCTGGGCGGGGGCATGGTTGCCTGGGCTGAAACCCGGCCCGACCCCAGGTGGGCGCACAGGAGCTGGTCGGAGGTGCATCTTTATGACATTGACCGGCAACGACATATCCGTCTTACCAGGGGAACCCGTTTTTTTGCACCGGCCGTATCACCAGACGGAAGTTTGGTGGTTGCAACGGAGGTAACTGCGGGGAATGAGTATGCCATTGTATTGCTGGATGCCATAAGCGGCAATGAAACCGCCAGGTTCTCCCTGCCGGGCAATGACTACCTGATGCAGCCCCGGTGGCACCCCGTTGAAGATTTGGTGGTTGCCATTGCCCTGGACGAAAACGGCAAACGGATCATTACCCTTGATACCGGAACCGGAGAATTTGCCACGGTTTATCATGCCGGGCATTTTGATATTTCCCGTCCACGCTATCTGAACGAAACACAGATATTGTTCACCGGTCCTTTTTCCGGAGTTGACAACGTGTATTTGCTGGATACGACAGATGGCAGTGTCAGCCTGCTGGTGTCGGCCCGCTTCGGATCGGTGGATGCGGTGCCTGGTAAAGCAAATGGTGAATTGGCGTGGGCTGATTATACGTCAGACGGTTACCGGGTTGCCTATCGCAGTGAGCTGCCGGCCCGGGTTCCGGCAGAAAGTGTTGAGGATCATTCGGTGGGGTTTCACAGGATGCTTGCACAGCAGGAGGGGAATGTGGTGTCGGGCGACCGGATCTCTGCCGGCGATTACGAAATATCAGGTTACAGTAAAATTGGCGGTCTGTTCAATATTCACAGCTGGGGGCCTTTTGCCCTGGAGGTGAGTGCCATGGATGTGAGCCCGGGGGTCTCGCTTTTCTCCCAGAACCTCCTGAGTACCTCCACGGGGACGATGGGGTATTCATGGGATATGAATGAACAGCTTGGTACCTGGTTCCTGGAATACAGCTATCTTGGCCGTTATCCTGTGTTTGATATCCGCGCCGAAACAGGCCTCAGGCGGGCCCGTTATTTTGATGCGGACGGGGAGCGGGATTCATTTTTATGGAGGGAGTGGTCTGTGAAGCCGGGGATAAGTATCCCTTTGCTTTTCCGCAAAGGCGCAGTGAGCTACGGTTTCACCCCTTCCGTGAAACTTGGGTTAACCAGGATGGATGAACCCAACGATGCTCCGGGTTTTTTTCAGGGCCAAAAACTTTTCCCCCTGGAGTACGGGATGTCTGCATTCCGCCGGTGGCGGAAGGTGGAAAGGGATATCCGTCCGCTAAAAGGGCAGACGGTTGACCTGCAATACCGGCATACTCCCTTTGGCAGCGGAGATATGGGGAGGGTCTTTGCAGGACAGTTCAGTGCCTTTTTTCCCGGCGCAGGCCGGCATCACAGTCTTTTGTTTTCCGCCTTTTACCAGGAACACCGTGAACCTTCTCTTCAGCTGAACACCATCAATTACGGGTTTCCCGGCCTGATCAGCCGCCCGAGGGGTATCAGCAACCGCAGTGATGAAACAATTTGGGGTGCTTCCATTGATTATGCTTTTCCGTTGGCCTATCCGGAATGGACCGTTCCGTGGTTGCTGTATCTGAAACGTGTTTACCTGAATGTTTTTGCGGACTATGCGCGGGCAACCCCCATGTCTGCTTCTTCAGTTATACCCGTGTTGCCGGAGACCGAAACCCTTACTTCAATTGGACTGGATGTGGTGGGAGACATGCATCTTCTGCGATTCTTTTCCCCCGTCAGGCTGGGCTTGCGCAGTATATACCTTCCCGGGGAAGATCGTCTGGAATTCAGGTTGCTGTTCTTTTTTGATATCTGATCAGAGCTTGTTGCAGGGGCTGCAGAAATCAGGCAGACAAGCCATGCAACTGGCCGAAACGCAACTGGCCGAAACGCAACTGGCCGAAAAAAAGGAAATGAAGGAGGGACGCCAGGCTTCGGTCCGGAAACCGGTTTCAGAACGGGCTCTCAAAATCACTGAACAGCGGGGCAATGCGGTCTTTTTCCGAGAGCAATGGGTCATTGATCCCCCAGTCTATTTCCAGGTCAGGATCATTCCACCGGATGGTTCGTTCAGCTGCTTTGTGGTAAGCACCTGTACACTTGTAAAAAAATACGGTATCGTTTTGCAATGTGCGGAATCCATGGGCAAATCCCTCCGGGATATATACCATTTTGTGCTGCCCGGCTTCCAGCAATATTTTGAAATGCTTTCCATAGGTTGGCTGATTGCGCCTGAGATCAACAGCCACATCCAGCACAGCTCCCTGCAGAACCCTGACCAGCTTGCCCTGGGCGTGCGGAGGGATCTGAAAGTGAAGACCCCGCAACACATTGGCCACCGAACCGGACTGGTTATCCTGAACGTATTCAGCCGGGATGCCCAGGCTGGCAAAGGTCTCCCTGTTCCAGGATTCCAGGAAGTAACCCCGGGAATCCTCAAAAACCCGGGGTTCAATTACGTATAATCCTTCAAACGGAGTGGGTTGTACCTTCATGATGGTTTTTCCGGATGGTCTTACATGTGGATGACTTCATCGTAGGCTGCGGCAGCCGCTTCCATCACCGCCTCCGACATAGTAGGGTGGGGGTGAACGGCCTTGATGATCTCATGTCCGGTGGTTTCCAGCTTTTTGGCCATCACAGCTTCTGCAATCATTTCAGTAACATTGTCACCGATCATGTGTGCGCCCAGCAGTTCACCATATTTTGCATCAAAGATCAGTTTGACAAAACCGTCTTTATTCCCTGCAGCACTGGCCTTGCCGGAAGCTGAAAAGGGGAATTTGCCCACCTTGAGCTCATAGCCTGCTTCTTTGGCCGCTTTTTCGGTGAGGCCGACTGAGGCCACCTCCGGGATGGCGTAGGTGCAGGCCGGAATATTTTGATAATCGATCGGTTCCGGATTTTCTCCGGCAATCTTTTCTACGCAAACAATGCCTTCGGCAGATGCCACATGGGCAAGTGCCGGCCCGTTCACCACATCACCGATGGCATACACGCCCTCCACGTTGGTACGGTAGTACTCATCCACTTTGATTTTTCCTTTATCCGTATCAATACCGGTTTCTTCAAGCCCGATCTTTTCGGTGTTCGGGGCAACGCCCACGGCCGACAGCACAATGTCTGCCTCGATGGTTTCTTCTCCCTTTTTGGTCTTGACTTTTACCTTGCACTTTTTCCCTTTTGTGTCCACTGACTCAACAGCGCTGCCGGTCATCACCTTGATCTTTGATTTTTTGAAGGACCGGGCCAGTTGCTTTGATACGTCCTCATCCTCAAAGGGAACAATATTGGGAAGGTATTCCACCAAAGTAACCTGGGTGCCAATGGCATTATAAAAATAGGCAAACTCAGTTCCGATGGCACCGGATCCGACCACCACCATGGACTCGGGTTTTTTCTCAAGTGTCATGGCCTCACGGTATCCGATCACTTTTTTGCCATCCTGCTTCAGATTATCCAGCTGACGGCTGCGGGCACCTGTAGCGATCAGGATGTGCCCGGCCTCGTATTCTTTTTTGTTCCCGTCTTTGTCTTCCACCTCCACCTTTTTTCCGGGCATTACTTTGCCGTGTCCCTCAATGTGGTCGATCTTGTTTTTTTTGAAGAGGTACTGGATCCCCTTACTCATTCCTGCTGCGACCTCACGGCTTCTTTTGACCATATCCGGGAGGCTGGCTTCGGCTTTACCATCAATTTTTACCCCGTAATCTGCGGCATGGTTCAGGTAATTGAAAACCTGTGCGCTTTTCAGCAGTGCTTTCGTGGGGATGCATCCCCAGTTCAGACATACACCGCCCAGTTCCGCTTTTTCCACAACGGCTGTTTTCATTCCGAGCTGAGAAGCCCTGATGGCTGCCACATATCCTCCCGGGCCGCTGCCCAGTACTATCAAGTCGTATTTCATGATGATGCGAATTTTATAATGTGAATGGTTTGCATTAACCGGATCGGATTAACCCACCCAAAGGTAATTAACCGGTTTGAAAATATCTTGTTCAGTTTTTTGAATTCTGTTTTTACTTTTTTGCTGCATGCAGGGTATAAAGATGCAGGGAAAAAACTCATGGTTTTTCTTTTGTTTTTGTGGTTTTGCCTGTATTGGCTGATACATAAACCAACTTGTAATCATCGATGGTTTCATAATGCAGGAGGTAATTTTTTTCGCTCCCTTCCTGCATTACCTGGCCGTTGATGGTACCTGACTGTTGGCAGCTGAATGGTTTAATGTTTATGTGTGCCCTGAAAGACAGGTTTTTCCTTCCGTATAATTTATAAAGGGCCTCCTTTGCACACCAGATCAGACAGAGGCGCTCTGCCTGCATCGAATCTGCCCTGTTGAAGGCTTCTTCCCGGGGGGAGAGGAACTTCCCTGCAAGATGAACGATCTTTGGCTTAACCTGCTCAATGTCTACGCCTACTTCTGCGTTTCGGCTGAATATCAGTGCTGCATACTTCCCGGAATGGGCCACGGAAATATGCCCGGCTCCGTTGTCCAGATGCGGTTTTCCAAAGGCATCATAATGCATGCTGCTGACCAGCTCATTGCTGAGCAGGTGCGGCAAAATCAGGCGGTAACTGAGCCAGTGTTTTTTTCTCAGGGGGCTTTTGAGCGATGTAAAAAAGGATTTTTCCGGGGCCGACAGCCGGACTTTCCGGTAAAGGTCCTCCTCCGTTTCGGTGATTTCCCAGATACCCAAAACGGCATCGGGGGTCTCTCTTTTCATGAACAACCCCATTGTTCCTTTTTTCAGCAGTTTTTGCGTTTTCAACCAGGATTCTGGCCTTGTCCTGCAAAAATAAGAATATAAAAGATAATCCCCAGATAAGCGTGGTGTTTCAGTCAGAAGGCAAAAAGGAACAAATTTTTAGTTCGATACCGTGAGCCTGTTGGTTCGTGCGTCAAAAGAGGTTCGGTATTCCCTGAGGGGAAAGCGTGAAGAGCCTTCCACCACTGAACCGTCCGTTAAGATGAAACGGGATTCACATTCCGGGGCATAAGCAAGTACCGAATTGTCTTCTTCGATGCTGGCGATGCAGTTGTGGGGGTCGCAGGGGCAGGCTCTGTCATATGCCCGGAACTCATCACCGGAAAGCCTGTACACAATGATTCCCTGGTACCCTGCCTGGCCGCCAAGATCTTGCCTGGAAAACTGTGCCGATAACCCGGCGGCGCTCAGATTATGATGCAGCACATTAAATGATACGTTAACCCTTACGTAAGGAACCGGGTGCTCCCTGTCCTCGTCGCAACCCTGGAAAACCAGACCCGTAGCTGTGGCCAATGCGATGATGGTCAGCGCAGGTAAAAAACCTGAGACTGATTTCAAAAGACGGATAAACAGGTTCCCGGTGATATTCCGTGGAGGTGGCAACAATCCTGTGAATGAATTTATGTGGTTCGGAAATGGTTTCATGGTTCTTGATGGAAAAGCAACGCAAATTTACCAAATTTTGGTATTTTTGTGTGAAAGGAGGTTGAGGCAGGTTGCACTTCACCGCCGGCTATCCGCAAATATTGTTGCTTTATGGAAGAACTCATTTATATTGTACTTATTGTTGTCTGGCTTTTGGTAAGCTTTTTAAAGCGCAAGCCCAAAAAGGGTGAGCAAGCCGGCAAGCAAAAACCTTCAACACAAGGGGAGGAGGCTGCACCGGCAGAAGAGATGGACATGGAAGATTTGCTCGAAGAGTTTTTCGGTGGCGGGAAAAAGAAGAAGGAAAAGCAAGACAAGCCGGCCGGTGAACCTGTTTATGAAGCACGGGAAACTGCTGACCGGCCTCAGCGGGAATCAACCATTTGGGATCGCGAGTCGCCCTCCCGTGAACGGGAGTCAGCCGGAAGGGAAAGTGAGGCACCGGGTTGGGAGCAATACGACAGCCGGGAGGAATCCCCTCGCAAAAGCTATGAAAAGTACGAAGGAGCTTCTGCCGAAACCCCGGCCATGAAAAAAGATGAAGCCCCTTCTGTGGATAAGGTTCAGACCATTGAAGAATTGATCCGTTCACATAAAAAAGAAGAGGCCATGCGTCAGGCCATGGAAGAGGATGAAGAAACCGATGACAGACAAAGTGGTGAAATGGCTGAGTTTGACCTTCGCCAGGCGGTCATCTTCTCTGAGATACTGAACAGAAAACATAATTGATTTTTGTTACTTACTTTGATTTATTTTTTATCTTTGCTTTAGTTGAATAAAGAAAAAAGACAGTCAGCCTGATTTTGGGTCACTCCATAATCAGGTGTTTTTCTGTAACCCCCCTGTTTTTAACAGGCATCACAATGTGATCACTTATTGCCTTGTTGTATTCTGATAAGGGTAAGTGGTTCTTTTTTTTTGCCTTTGGGGATTTTTGAAATAAAAAAATGTTGATCTGGTGTTTTGCTTCCGGATGATCCGGATTAAGCAGAATCAGATTTTTTACTTTAAGGGATAAGCTTATGAACGAGGTAAAGTATTTTACTAAAGAAGGCCTTGAAAAGCTGAAAGAGGAGTTGGAGCAGCTTAAGTCTGTGGAACGACCTGCCATTTCCCAGCAAATTGCTGAGGCTCGGGAGAAAGGTGATCTTTCGGAGAATGCGGAGTACGATGCAGCAAAAAACGAACAGGGGATGCTGGAGTTGCGCATCTCCAAGCTTGAAGAAACCTTGCGCAATGCACGTGTGATTGACGAAAGTCAGCTGGACGACAGCAAAGTTTCCATTCTTTCCAAAGTCAAGCTGAAAAACCTGAAAAACAAGGCTGTGATGGAGTACACGCTTGTTCCTGAAAATGAGGCTGATATTAAAAAGGGGAGAATTTCTGTGAATTCTCCCATAGCCCGGGGCCTGCTGGGCAAAAAGCCCGGGGATGAGGTTGAGATTGAAGTTCCTGCTGGTCTGATGACCTTCAAGGTAATGGATATTTCCCGGTAGATACCGCCTGCTGACGGATGCATCGGGTTGTAAGTGGTTTTAGGTTTCCGTCTTTTTTGTTGTCTGTTCTTTAATCAAATTTTGCTGCCATGGCAACCATATTCACCAAGATCATTGAAGGAGAGATCCCATCCTACAAAATAGCTGAGGATGAGCACTTTTTGGCATTTCTTGATATCAACCCCCTGGCGAAAGGTCACACCCTTGTGATCCCCAAAAAGGAAGTGGACTATCTTTTCGACCTGGATGAGCATACCTACCAGGCTTTATGGCTTTTTGCCAGGAAAGTTGCGGATGCCCTGAACCGGACAATGACCTGTGAGCGAATTGGTGTGGCAGTGGTTGGCCTTGAAGTACCCCATGCCCATATTCATCTGGTTCCGATTAACGGGGTGTATGATATTGATTTCAGTAAAGAGAAGCTGCAGCTGAGTGAAGGGGAGTTTGAGATGATTGCCAAAAGGATTTCGGATGTCATTTAACCCTTCCGGGGTTATTGCTGATGAATGCCTTCCATCCAGTATACGTTTTTTCCTTGTCATTTGCGGATTTCCTGCCCTGATAGTGGTGGCACAATGCAACCCCCAGGGCATCGGTGCTGTCCAGACTTTCCGGCATCTCCCTGATCTGCAATATCCGGCAAAGCATGGAGGCAACCTGCTCTTTGGATGCGCCACCTTTTCCGGTTATGGACATTTTAATCTTTCTCGGGGAGTATTCCGAAACAGGAATGTTGCGATGCAGGGCTGCGGCAATGGCCACACCCTGTGCGCGTCCCAGCTTAAGCATTGACTGGATGTTTTTTCCGTAAAACGGACTTTCAATGGCCAGTTCATCCGGATGGTAGTGGTCAATATTCCGCAATACGGTTTCGAATATTTTCTTTAGTTTCAGGGCATGGTTCTCAAGCCTGGTAAGCTTCAGTACGTCCATGGCAACCACCTCCACCGATTTGCTCTGAATGCCAATGACTGCCAGCCCCATGTTATTGGTTCCGGGGTCGATGCCCATTATGATTTTGTCATAGGTCACGATATGCAATACCGTTTAAGGGTGTGCAATGGCGGTTGTTTGTAACAATGCTGATTATTTATCAATCACATCCCACCAAACCCTGTCGTACAAAGTAATACTGGAGGGCACGTTCTCCGTGTTGTAGGTCAGCTCATCCTGGGGGTACAGCATTCTTCTCGGGATCTTGTCCGAAGTATCTTCGTAAGGTGTCAGTTCAGGATACCCAGTACGCCTGTAATCGGCCCAGACTTCCGGTGTATAGGCAAGGGCCACGTATTTGGCTTCGATAATCTGCTGCAGGGTCACATTTTCAATGTCAGCGAATTCAGCTTCCCATTCCGGATCCTCGCCCTTTACTCCGAAATAATCGAGTGAGGCCATTACTCCTTTGTAAAATGCCTGGTCTGCCTGTGTTTGCTGTCCTGCACGGTAGAAAACTTCGGCTTGTATGAATTTCATTTCCGAATAAGTAATCATCGGGTAAGGGCTGTCCTGGCTTCCGACAGCACTTCCATGGTAAGATGCGTTGTGGTTGCTTTCACCGGGGCCTGATCCCACGTGGTTGTTATTGGTGTTCAGCCTTACCAGCCGTGGCAGCCGGGGATCATTGACAGATTTCATCTTTTCCACCAGGGCCTTGCCAACCCGCACATTTCGAATGCGTTGATTGTAATCATGAATCGGGTTTGGATTGCCTCTCATGTCCGGGAAGCGGTAGATCATATTGTCATCGTTTCCGGTAAACAGATCCACACCGGAAAACTCATTTTGCAGCTGCTCATAAGAGTCATCATTGTGGGCAAACCGGAGCATTAGTCTCAGTCTTAGGGTGTTGGCCGCCTTGATCCACTGCTGGAGGTCTCCTCCGTAAATATGGTCTTCTTTTTCACCAGGTTTGGCTCCTCCGGTTTCCATCGCCCGGTAAAGATCGCTGGTGGCCTGCTCCAGTTCCGATACCAGCTGCATGATGATCACATCCTGGGGGTCATACGTGGGCATTTGAGTTGCATCATAGTAGTTGGACGCCTGGGCCATGGGGATGTCTCCGAAAGCGTCAGTCATCACTGTAAAGGCATAGGCCTTCATGACGCGTCCGATACCCTGATAGGCATGCGATCCGGCCTTCTCGCCGTTTACAATGAGGGATTCGATATATGGATAGATGTAGTTGTAAAAATTCGACCATATTTCGTCAAGGTGGACCGGGTCAATGTTATACCGATCCACTCTTTCTTCCATGCTTCGGATGCCTCCCAGATGCTGCATCCAGATGGATGTATAACGGTTCATCCGGTCCATCTGCCAGTACATCAGGTTGCTTTGGCCAATGGGGAGAACCTCCTCGAGCAATTCAATGGGGTCTCTTTCATCTTCCTCGCCCGTGGTATCCAGGTCGCAGCCGGTGATTGCGAAAACCATCATAATAATCAGCATTGATTTGGTCAAACCGGAGGTTGCGGAAAAAAGAAAATGCTTGTTCATAATTGGTTAATTGCTTTGTGGCAGCTTGTTAACAATTTTGCCCGATGGTGCAGGCATTTTATTGTTACAAAGATACACCCTTTTAAAAAATGGGATCAGGTAAAATTTTCCTGATGCATTTCTGCTTGTAGTTTTCGTCTAAAAATTATTGAAAAGTCAGGATTTAATTGTATATTTACTCATGGAAAACAAGCAAAAAATCGATTAAAGCTTAATTCACCTTTTTGCTAACTAAATTTAAAGAACATGAAGCGTATTCTGATTTTAATGGGTATTCTGCTGTTTCTGGGCGGACCCATTTTCGGGCAACAGATTCGTGTTTCCGGCACTGTGACCAGTGCTGAAGACGGAGCGACACTGCCCGGAGTAACTGTTGCGGTGCAGGGTACAACCCTTGGAACGATCACCGATGCGGAAGGAAATTATGAGCTGGATGTGGCCAGGGATGCCACATTGGTTTTTACCTTCATCGGGCTGCAGCGAAAGGAAGTGGCTGTGGACGGTCGCGCAGTCATTGACGTGGAAATGGAGCGTGACCTGGCCCTGCTGGATGAGGTGGTTGTGGTCGGGTACGGCACCCGGCTGAAATATGAGTTGACAGGCTCTATCTCCTCCCTGCGTAGTGAGGATATAGCCGGGCATACCATGCCCAGTTTTGAAACGGCTCTTCAGGGCCGTACGGCAGGAGTCCACATCTCTGCAGGTAGCGGTAAACTGGGCCAGGCGGTGAGGACGCGGGTGCGTGGGTCTTCTTCCATTTCAGCAAGCAACCAGCCTCTGTATGTGATTGACGGTATTCCGGTTCAGTCCGATAACCTTGGCACTACGGGCAATGAGCCAACCAACCCGCTGGCTGACCTGAACCCCGGGGATATTGAATCGGTCGAAGTGCTGAAGGATGCTTCAGCGGCGGCCATTTACGGTTCAAGGGCCTCCAATGGGGTGATTATCATTACCACCAAAAGGGGCCAGCCTGGCGCCACAAGGATCAATGTGACCTCCCAGTACGGGTTCAGCGAGCCCTCCAATAAAGTGGGGTTCCTGAACAGGGACGAGTACCTTGATCTTTTCCAGAGGGCTTACACCAACTCTGCAGGAGGGCCCAATGAACCTTTTGTGATTTGGAATGACTGGACTGACGCCCTTGACTGGGGCCTTTCTTTCTGGCGCGACCCGGATAACCCGGAAGACGTGACCAGGGGGCCTGATACCAACTGGGAAGACCAGGCGTTCCGCCAGGGTGGATCCAGGCAGTTTGACATCAATGCCTCCGGGGGTACAGAAGACACCCAGTTTTACGTGGCATTGTCTTACACCGATCAGGAAGCCATCATTGTCGGCAACTCTTTTGACAGGGTCAGCGGCCGGATGAATCTGGATCAGAAAGTGAGTGACATTTTATCTTTCGGGATGAATATGAACCTCTCACGGTCCAGAAACTTCAGGGTGGCCAACGACAGGGCTTTTGCCACGCCGCTGCAAATGATCGCCCTCCCGTCAGTACAGCCCACACATGACCCCACTACAGGCGAACTGAATCGCCGCACTGTTTATGAAAACGGATTGGTGGTCAGGGAGTACAATAATTTTGATACAGAAATTTTCCGGAACTTCGGTAATGTGTTTGCGACTCTGCAAATCTCACCAAACCTGACTTTCCGGTCGGAGGCCGGTATAGATATCCTGAGGCAGCACGAATGGGAATACCAGGGCCGCCTGACCAATGACGGCGGGCCTGCAGGATGGGGCTTTGACCGGAATGTTTCCTCCAGGGTTTACAGCCTGGAGAATTACTTTACCTATCAACAGGTTTTTGCCGAGCAGGTAGAGCTTGATTTTCTGCTGGGAGCCAGTTTGCAGTATGCGGAATATGACTTTTCCTCAGCCAGTGGAAGAGGCTTCCCCAGCGATGAGTTCAGGCGGCTTGCAAGTGCAGCAGACATTGAAAGTGCCTCTGCCAGTGCAACCGGCTTTCGCTATAATTCATTTTTCAGCCGTGCCAACATGAAGTTCATGGACAGGTATCTGCTGACACTCAGTGCCCGTCCTGACGGCTCTTCCCGCTTTGGTGCGGAAAACCGCTATGGTTTCTTCCCGGCAGCTTCTGCCGCATGGTTGGTTAACGAGGAGGATTTCCTGGCTGGCAATTATTACCTTAGTTTTCTGAAGCCACGCTTCAGCTGGGGGCTGACCGGAAACTCGGAAATTGACAACTTTGCCGCCAGGGGTTTGTATACCGGAAGCAACTATGCCGGGCTCTGGGGTGTGGTTTCCAGCA